>JAACCU010000097.1 GCA_009937405.1 Actinomycetota bacterium | reverse complement strand
GTGCTTGGGAGCGGCTGTGTTGCCCGGGGGGCGCTTGGGTCATCGAGTGTTTTGGGTTGTTCCGTGATTCTCGGGGAGTTGTGCACCCCGAGGGCTTGCATCGGCTTTTCGGTGAGGATCGAGGCAAAGACATTGGCGATGATCTGTGTGTCTTTGGATCGGAGCCAGATCATCCCTGCCGCAAGGCCAGTGCCGACAATGCATAGTCCGTGTGTCCACCAGTAGGCGGCGGTGTACGGACCGCCAAAGTAGAAGAACACGGGAACAGAAGCGGTGAGAATCAGGCCGGTTCCGATTCCGAACGTGCGTCCTTGCGCAAACTTTCGAGAAAGATCTACAAAGTGCGCCGCAGCCAGCAATCCGACGATGACCGCGATCGTAATGACGATCAATGTCGACGTTGACTTCGGCTTCAGAGGATCGACCACGTTGTTCGCTAATAGGAGCGAAATTGATACAAGCAGGCTGAGTCCGGCATTAGCCAAACTGACGATTCGCCAATTTCGACCACGGGTGAGACTGCCTCGGCCCCAGAGAAGATATGCGAACGCCGGCAGATGAACGAGGGCGGCGAGCTGGCCAGCGAGAGCGACCCCAGAATTCTTACCGTATAGCGCATTCGGTGTGAGCAAACCATGAGTCAACACCAGCAGAGAACCGCTCAACAAGCCTGATGCGATCAGTGAATTTTCCTCGTAACCATTTTTGAGGGAAAGCCATAGCGCGTAGCCGGCAGCGGTGCTGCATGCCAGCGCCGAGGTAATCATCACGACGGCGATAAGGGTTGCGTTGGTGTATTTGCCGACCTGAGATGAGCCAAGGTAGACAGAAGGGATGAAGACAGAAAGCGCGATAATCGCGGCACTCAGCCACAACTGACCGCCCTCACCGAAATTTGTCTGTGATCTGGTTGACCGCATACCGCTTTCCTCCCGAAGTGACGGGGCTTTTTTTAACGCTATCACTATTCCTGATGGCATTGGAGAAACAAATCCGCCCCGTTTAGAGTCGTCGATGTTGCCCGTCTCTTGAGTAATCGGTAACGGCGGCAGAAAACTTAACGGGGTCTCGTCACGGAGCCTGCTGTTGAGACGGGCAAGCGGATTGAGATCCACCCAGAGTCCCGTCGTCGGCTTCAGGTGAACCTTGATTCCCTGCGTTCGTTCGTGCCGGATCGAAGTGAACGAGACTCCAGTGCGAAACGGATCTGGACGCCACGACGAAGGCCGAATCATTCCCAACTCCGCCGTTCGTACTCAAAGAGGGCAAGCTTGCGAAAGCATGCACCATGTGACCGCTGATATGCGATGACGATCGATCTGACCCAAACCGCGAGACCGGGAGCGTTGGCCCGCGCCGGTTGGACCACTCTCGGGCTGCTTTCGGTCGGGGTCGGCGGGGTCGGCATCATCGTGCCCGGACTCCCGACGCTCGGTCCGTTGGTCCGTTGGTCCGTGAATATTGAGCGCGGCTTGGCATTCCGCGTCGAGCCAAAGCCGCAGCGGTTGTGATGATCATCGTCTTCGCGGGCGTGAGTGTCATGCTCGTGGCGGCCCCGACCAAGAAGGCAGTGTTAGAAGCGAAGAAGTCAAAACCGTGAGACCGGGGCTCAGCGTGTGGATTCTCGGCGTTGTCACCATCACCGCGTACGGATCATGGTTCTACGGATTTGGGGTGCTGATCGGACCCATCCAAGATGATGTCGGATGGTCGACGAGCATGCTTGGTGCGACGTTCGCTGCCGCCCAGGTGATCGCAGGAATCGGGGCGTTCGTTGCCGGTCGGCTACTCGACCGGTTCGGCGCGGTTGGGCCGTTCGGCGTTCAGGCGGTTTTCGGCGCAGGCCCACTGCTTGCTGCAACCTGGGCGGAGAACATCCTCATCTTCGCAGTGTTGTACGCCATTGGCGGGGGAGTGATCGGCGCCAGTGGCTTCTACCACGTCACCACTGTTGCCGCAGCACGAATCCACCCCACAGCACCAGCGAAGGCAATCGCCAAGCTCACTCTCATCGGTGCGTTCTGCAGCCCCATCTTCATCCCGTTGACAGCATTCGTGGCTGATGTGTATGGCTGGCGGGTCGGAGCAAGGATGCTGGCGTTGCTGGCGTTGGGTGGAGCGCTCGCCGGCCTGGCGCTGAGACGCCAATCCTCCAGCGACGGACATGGGCCCTCGGAGAATCCGATCTCCGCGCTTCGCCTAGCCCTGAGATCGTCGGGCGTGCGGCGGATGTTTTCCGCCTACATAGCAGGAGGCATCGCATTCTCGACTGTGCTCGTTTACCAGGTCCCGATCATGACTCACAGCGGCCTCTCGCTGGGTATGGCCGGCATGTTCGCGGGGTTTCGTGGTCTGTGCCAGATCCTGGGTCGGATCGGGTTGACAAGTGCGCTTGACCGCTGGGGGTCGGGGCCTCTGCTGCTCGTGGCCTATGCACTCAGCGCCGGTGGCGTGTTATTGCTCCTGGTCGGCGAGGTGGCTGCAGCGGTCGTGTTTGCGGTTTTGGCCGGCGCAGGGTTCGGTGCAACGAGTCCACTTCAGGCAATCCATTCGAGCGAGCGGTTCGCCACAGCCGACCTTGGTCTTCTCATGGGGATGCAGGGGGCTGTTCTCGGGTTGGCTGGAGGGCTTGGCCCGTTGCTCGGTGGCGCCATCCGCGATGCCACCGGCTCGTGGACCTGGGTTGTCATCGCTGCTGCCGGCTCCCTGCTGATCGGCGCGGCCCAGATGCGAAATGCCTAACTGCGACGCGGCGTTGCTAGGCGAAGGCGATGCCCGGGTAGTGGTTGGCGGCCACCTCAGCGACATGGGCGGCGTAGCGGGGGGCACCGCCGAAATAGGCCTGGTAGCGGATCGTGCCTTCGTGGTGGCCGGCGACGTTGGAGTTGTAGCCGGTGAACCACCCTTTGCTACGGCGAAACATCATTCGCTCGTGGGCACGAACAACCTCATCGACCCACCTCTGCTCGGCTTCGGCCGTCGCCTCAATCCGGGTGCAGCCGCCCGCCCGGGTATGCGCGAGGAGGTTGGTCACCCAGTCGACGCCGGTCTCGATAGCGCGGGGGAAGTTGGTGGATCCCGACACGCTCTGCGGACCTGCGACCATCAACATGTTGGGGAATCCGTGGGCAAGCACCCCCATGAAGGTCCGCGGGCTGTCGCTCCAGCGGTCGGCCAGACTCTGTGCGTCGACGCCGCGGATATCGATCCTGTCGTAGCCGCCGGTGATGGCATCAAACCCCGTGGCGTAGATGATGACATCCAGGTCGTGGTGCACCACAGTGGTTTGAATGCCGCTGGGTGTGATCCGTTCGATTGGTGCCTCGGATAGGTCCACCAGATGGACGTTGTCGCGGTTGTACGCCTCGAAATAGTTCGTTTCGAGCGGCAGTCGTTGCATGCCGAAGCCGTGGTCGCGGGGAATCAGCTTCTCCGCCAGGACAGGATCGTCGACCCGCTGGCGGATCCGGTCGGCCACGTACTCCGACATCTCCTGATTCGCCGCTTCGTCGAAGAAGATCTCAGCGAAGTTGGCGACAAGGATCGCAAAGCCGGGCTCGGTGTAGAGATGGTCCCAGAACTCGCGGCGCTCATCGGCGCTGAGATTCCAGAAGCCCCGCCAGTCGGGCACGTGCTCGAACCCCCCCGGCGACTCAGCGCACTGGGCAAAAATTTCGTCATAACGGCTACGAATGGTCGCCATCTCAGACTTGGAGATGGGCGAGTTGTTAAGCGGCGAGCTCCAGTTGGGACGACGCTGAAAGACTTTCAGCTCTCCGACTTTGTCGGCCAGTTCACCGACGACTTGGATGCCGGTGGCCCCGGTGCCGATCACGCCGACCCGACGTCCCTCCAAGGCGATGGGCTCCTTGGGCCAGTGGTAGGTGTGGAACGACTTGCCGTTGAACTCGGCCATGCCGTCATAGTTCGGCAGTGTCGGCATCGAGAGCGGTCCGAGACTCGTGATGACGAACCGGGCCACATAGCTTTCGCCCGATACGAGCTCGATCGTCCACTCTCGAGCGTCCTCGTCCCACGACATGGCGTTGACCCGAGCACGGAATCGCATGTGCTGTCGCAGGTTGAACTTGTCCGCAACAAAGTTCAGGTAGCGGAGGTTCTCAGGCTGGGCAGAGAATCGTTCCTTCCAATCCCATTCGTCGAGAACCTCCTGAGAAAACGAGTAGCCGTAGGTGTAACTCTCAGAGTCAAAGCGGGCCCCGGGATAGCGGTTTCGGTACCAGGTGCCACCGAGGTCATCGTCGCCCTCGAGCACGATCGCGTCGATGCCGAGGTCGGTCAACCGCTTGATCTGGTAGATGCCTGAAACGCCAGCACCGATGACGATGACTTCGTGACGGTGTGGTTCGCGTGCGGTCTGGCTCACAGGCGTCACGGTACCGAGGCATTGTTGCCGGGCACGAATCAGCACAGACGCCGAGTTCGCTCAAGCGAGAATGAAGCCGTCGGGCGTCCTGACGCTGATCCCGTCGCTCCGCCCCCACTCCCTGGCTAGGGTCACCGCGTGCGTGACCGTCGAGTTGTGATCACAGGTGTCGGGAGAGGCTTGGGTAGGCGTCTTGCCGAAGCCCTCGTTGAGGCAGGGGATGAGGTGTGGGGTACGAGCCGCAACGGCGACGCCCCGGAAGGGCTCCGGGGACGGGTGACGATGGAGCTTCGCTCCGAGGTGTCGATCGCCGCCGGTTCGGCCGAGATCGCATCACAGACCGATGGCATCGATCTGCTGATCAATTGCGCCGGCACCGATGCCCGCAGCTTCGGGGCGCCACCAGGCGAGCGGGGCCCGTTCGATCTCGACGCCGAGACCTTCAATGCGGTGATGGAGGTGAACGCCACCGGTCCGATGCTGGTGACCAAGTACATGCTCGCCCTGTTGCGGGCCGGCCGAGACGCAATGGTCATCAATGTCAGCTCCCAGCTCGGCTCGATGGCTTTGGCACAGACCATGGGAGCCGACACCGTGTACAACGTGTCGAAAGCGGCGCTCAACATGCTCAGCCTCAAGACGGCGGCGGCTGTGCGCGACGACGGCATCGGTGTCGTGATGATCCATCCCGGCTGGGTACGAACCGACATGGGCGGCCCGTCAGCGGCGCTCACGATCGACGAGTCGGCACACGCCATCGTCGACACCATTGGGTCGCTGTCGATCGAGGACAGCGGTCGATTCATCCGCTGGGATGGGACCGACCATCCTTGGTGAATCCAGGTCCGGCAACTCGACCGGCCCAGGGAATCGGCCTAGCGTTTGGTCTATGGCCTCCTCTGCATCCGACGAGATCGTTCCCGGTATTGACATTGCATCCGTCGACAAGGCGCTCTCGTCCACGCGTGTGGTCCGCCGTCGGCTCGATTTCGATCGGCCTATCGATGAGCAGGTACTGCTCGACTGCATCGACATCGCAGAGCAGGCTCCGACCGGTGGCAATCAAGGGAGCCGACGCTGGATCATCGTCACCGATCAGCAGGTGAAGGACAAACTCGCCGCCCTGTACCTGGAAGCGGCAGGGCAGTGGATGATCGAGTCCGCCGAGAAGATCGCCGGCACGGGCCACCCGCAAGAGAAGGTGATGGCGTCAGCCGCCTACCTGGCCGAGCACCTGGCCGAAGCCCCCGCCATCGTCATACCCACGATCATCGGCGAACACGACGGAAGCGGACGGCCCGGCTTGTTCGACTCGGTCATCCAGTCGGTCTGGAGCTTCTCGGTAGCGCTACGGGCGCGTGGCCTCGGCTCGGCGTACACAACCGCCATCCTCGGAAAGCGCAAGGAGTTGGCGGATCTGCTTGGTGTTCCACCGGGCATCACAATGATCGCAATGCTCCCGGTGGGATGGACCAAGGGAACCGAGTTTCGGGAAGCTCCCCGGCTCCCCGCTCGAGAGGTCACGTTTTATGACACCTACGGGCGAACGTGGGTAGAGGGTCCGAGTGACCCGCACCGCCACGCCGACGGCCCCGGCGCCTTCGTTGAGGTCGACGTGAAAGCTGCGCCTGAGTTTCTCTGGCCCTATGTTTCCGACATCTCGTTCAGCGCTGACTACAGCGACGAGTTCAAGGGCGCACGTTGGGGGGACGAAGTGACGCAACCCGCCGTCGGTGCCCGTTTCATCGGTGCCAACAACAACGAGTTCCTGGGGGATTGGGAGATCGATTGCTTCCTGAATCGCTACGACGAAAACCGCACGTTCGGCTGGGTGTCATCTGATGCCGATAATCCGGGAGCTCAATGGTGGTTCGACACGAGTCCCATCGCCGGTGCAACCCGGCTGCGGTTTTCTGTGCGAATCGGTCCCGGACCGTCAGGTCTCACGATGGCGATCGCGAACATGCCCGACAAGGAGCCTCGGATCATCGAACGCCGAATCCAGGGTCTGACCGCCAATATGACCCGGGTCGTCAACGGCATCAAGCAAGCCGCTGAAGGCGATGCTGCTGCGGGGCGGTCCGAACGTAGCGGGACCGCGACCAAGCCGCCGCTTCACTGAGGAAGTAGGAGAACCATGGATTCCGTCACCTCCGCCAAGCTCATGCGTGGCTCGATCGGCATGTTGGGCATGCAGTGGCTCATGTGCCCGTCCACCAATACCAAGGCGCACGCCGCGGGTATGCCCGACGGGCTCGCTGCCTACGCGATCGGTCGACTTGGCGTGATGGGTGATTGTCCCGTTGATGACGTGATCGATGCCGCGTACTTCCTTGCCCCCGACTACCTGCGCGGCCAGATCGAGGCCGGTCGGGCGGTGATGAGTCCCGCTCAGGGTGCTTCCATTTACACCCGGATCTGTCAGGAATGGGGCGAAGATCATCTCGATGGCTACGAAGGCAACGCTCGGCTGTGCGAACTGGCGGAGCGCATCGTGGCGAGTGCCTCGCCCGACGGCGCGGCACTCTTCGTTGGATGGCGTGACCGGCCGCTTCCGGAATCGCTTCCTGCGCGCACGATGCAGCTCATCCAGACGATGCGCGAGCTTGGCTTCGCCCGACACCGTGCGGCTGTGGACGCGTCAGAGATGACCCCGCTCGACGCGATCATGAGTGGACCGACCGGGGCGTGGAATGCCCGTTTCTTTGGCTGGGCCGAGCCGTACCCGGACGGCGAACCGATGCGTGAGTCCCGCAAGGCGATCGAGGTCGAGAGCAATCGACGCCATGGCGCGGACTTCGAAGGGTTGGCCGAAGAGGAACGCGAGCAATTCGTGGAGTTGGCCCGCGGCGCAGGGGCGCACGCGAACAAACGTCTCACGCCAGAGAGCAGTGCTGCGCTCCCGAGTTGACGTCAGGCATCGTCGTGGAGCGACACGATCCGGCCGACCGACGGAGCTACTTCGCCGTCGTACACCGCAGCCCAGGTTTGCTGGGCTCCTTGGGGACCATGGCTGCCCTCGACGGTGAGCCAGGCACGGCTGGCGGCCACGAACTCGGTCAATGCCTCGGTGGTGCGGGCGCGATACTGCTGAGCTCCCCACTCTTTGCCCCGACGAGCGACCTCGCTCGGAGCGAAGAACATCTGGGGTGTAGGGCCGGTAGTGATCTCTGCTGGCGGGGAGCCGTGGTGGCTCATCCCGACCGTCATTGAATAGCGGAGATCGTCTTGGAGATGCTCATGGACAGCGGCGCGTACGCCACCATTACCGGCCATGTCGATGAGTACGGACCGAGCCCGAGCAATCGAGTCGATTTCGTCGTAGCTCACGACCTGGTCGTATGGATCAAGATCGGCCACAAAGGCGCAGTTTTTTGCGGACGTAACGGCGATGACGCTGAGCCCGTCACGCATGGCGGCACGTTGAGCGAAACCGATGGCGGTCTTCGACGAGGCTGACAACACGATGACCTGCTCGGCGCCGAAGTAGTGATCATCGGCGAAGAACTCGTCGGCGAGAAAGCCAGTGAGGAAGAGTCCACGGAGTAAGGCGTGGCGATCCTCCGCATCGAACCCAGCCTCGTACCAGGGGTCATGTTGGATGTCGACACAACTGCGATACACCGCGGCGTGCGCCGCCCGGTGGTCGCCATCGTCGCGCAGCCCCTCGCGAACCTTCGCTGCAGTGATGGTGGCGTACTGCGCCATCGGGAACCAACCGTAGTAGCGACCGCCTTCGGGAAGATCGGGATTCGTCGACTCGATGATGTCGGCCCAGCCCATGGCGGGGACTCGGCCCCATCCGTCGTCGGTGGGGAAGAAATCCCAGTAGCCGAGCATGTCGCCGGCAACGGCGTAGGTGATGTTGTTGGCGGTCAGAGCGAACCGATCGATACGGAGCCGCACCTGTCCGGGTTCGAGGTCGGCGAGGTCCTCTTCGATGAGTCGGGTCTGTCCGTGGTCGGCGCGGTTGACTTCGAGAATGCTGTTCTTCACGGGGACTCCATACGTTGGCCTCAGCGGGTGGGGTTGGACGAGTCGAAGAAGGCGAGTTCGTCGATCAATTCCACGCGCCCGGCGCCTCCGACGTCGAGCAGGTATGTCGTCACGATCTCTTCGGGAGTAGGTTTCGACTGCGTGCTCATGCGTCTGAAACTAGCGCCGCCATCTACGGTGAGGCCCGCCGAGGAGGTGCCATGACGAACCAACCCAATGTTCTCTTCATTATCACTGACCAGCAGCGGGCGGCCGACGTCGGCTTCATGGGCAACCGGGTCGTGCGAACCCCCCACCTCGATGCGCTGGCCGCGAGAGGCATGGTGTTCGACAATGCATGGGTTGCTAATCCGATGTGCATGCCGAACCGATCGACAATCATGACGGGTCGCATGCCAAGTGCTCATGGCGTGATTTTCAACGATAGGTCGCTGGAACTTGGCGCAGGTACTCATGTGCGTCAGTTCCGCGAGGCCGGGTACCGAACAGCCCTTTTGGAAAATCGCATCTTCAGCATGGGGTGAGCCGGAACTCAGTCACCGAGTTCGAGCTAGCTGCGACAGTGGATCACGGCTATGGCCTTGGATGGGATGAGCTCGAGAATTATGAGCTCTATGAAAATGGTCCACCGGAGTTTCCCGATGACTTCTACGGCTTCGGTCATGTCGAACTTTCGCTCGACCACGGGGCTCGGGTCTCGGGCCACCACTTGCAGTGGGCACTCGACAAGGGCGGGCGTTACGAGGATCTCATGGTGTCGATCACGGCGGAGTCTCCGGCCAGGAGGCGATCGGACCGCTGGTGGCAGGTCTATCAACCGCCCTACGACGAGGACCTTCACAGCACGAACTTTGTTACCGAGCGCACTATCGACTTCATCAACGACGCCGTTTCGGCGGGGGAACCGTTTTACACATGGGCTTCATTCCCGGACCCCCACCACCCAATGACACCTCCCGGGCGATGGTTCGATCGACATGACCCCGCCGATATGGAACTTCCGGTTTCGATCAACGATCCGCTTGAGCATGCGCCCGAATACCTCAGGCGCTTCCAGGAGCTTGGGCTGGCCACGGCCACTCAACGGAGTTGGGTGGCCCCTGCCGGCGCAACAGACCATGAGCTGGTCAAGGAATGCATAGCCGCCACGTATGGAGCGATCGAATTCATCGATGATGGCGTTGGGCGGATCCTTGCCGCCATCGAGGCGAATGGTGAGCTCGACAACACCATCGTCGTTTTCACCGCTGATCACGGCGACATGATGGGCGAGCACGGGTTGATGCTGAAAGGGTTCATGCCCTTCCGCGGCACTCAGCAGGTTCCGTTGGTGATTGTGGATCCGTCCCGGTCGCCTGGTCGTACGGGCTCGCTGAGTGGGAGCATTGATCTGGCGCCCACGCTGATGGATATCTGTGACATTCAACCCCACGACGGCATTCAGGGCCGAAGTCTGGCGCCGGTGCTCGATGACCCGTCAGCAAGTGTTCGAGATCATGTGCTGATCGAACAGGATCGGCGAGCGGCTGTCACCCGTGGTCGAATCCCGCATCGGATTCGAACGCTCATCTCTCGCGATGGATCGGAATACACCCGCTGGAACACCGGCGAGTCGATGCTGTACGACTTATCCGAGGACCCCCATGAGCTGGAGGAACTCAGTCATGCGGACAACACTCGAAAGGCTGTCCAAGACGACCGTCTCGTCGGCGCACTCATGGAGGCTGCCGACGATTCGCGAGGCGCCCCCGTCGTGCGACGCGCCAGTCACGGCTGACGGGTCATGGACTGCGATTCACCAGCGATCGACGTGATCATGTCGGTGCCGTCGGTGCTGCGCGATCATGGCGAGTCAGCACAAACGGGAGCGCCATGTCCGAAGATCCAATCCTGATTGCCGGCGGCGGGGTCGCCGGGCTGACCCTTGCCCTGACCTGTCACCAACTCGGCGTGCCAGTTCGAGTGTTCGAGTCGACGCGTGAGTTGCGCCCGCTGGGTGTCGGGATCAACATTCAACCCAATGCCGTTCGCGAGCTGATCGATCTTGGCCTGGGCGACCGTTTACCGGAGATTGGTGTAGCCACACAGGAGTACGGATTTTTCACCAAGCACGGCAAAGAGATCTGGAACGAACCCCGCGGTCTTGAGGCCGGCTACTCGTGGCCCCAGTACTCGGTGCACCGTGGGGAACTGCAGTTGATGCTGCATGATGCCGTGGTCGATCGCCTGGGCTCTGAGGCAATACAGCTCGGCTCTCGAGTCACCGGCTACGTGAACGACGGAGACTCGGTCCGCCTTCAGTTCGAGGTCAACGGCGAGGCGACTGAAGTCAGTGGTCCACTGGTGGTCGCCGCTGATGGATTGCACTCGGCGATTCGTGCGCAGATGGTGCCCGATGAGGGGCCGCCTATCTGGGGTGGCGCCATCCTCTGGCGCGGCTGCACAAGGGCCAAGCCGTTCCGCACCGGGGCATCGATGGCGATCATGGGTACGCCGTATGTGCGATTCGTGACCTACCCGATCTCAGACGCCGACCCCGACACCGGTGAGGCTTTGATCAACTGGATCGCGGAGACAACTTTTGATCCCAGCCACGGCTGGGCTCGTGAAGACTGGAACCGTCGTGCCGATAAAGCCGACTTCATCGACAACTATCGCGACTGGGAAGTCGCCTGGATCGACCCTCTGGATCTGATCGAACGCACCGAGGAAGTCTTCGAGTACCCAATGGTGGATCGCGATCCACTTGAGTCTTGGACCGACGGGAGGGTCACGCTCATGGGCGACGCCGCTCACATCATGTATCCGGTTGGTTCAAATGGAGCGAGCCAGGCGATCATCGATGCTCGCAAGATCGGCCGAGGGTTCGTGGACCACGGGGTCAACCCGGATGCCATGGCGGCGTTTGAGAACGAGGTGCGTCCAGCCTCAGGCCGCATGATCCTCGCCGGACGAGGATCGGGGCCCGATTCTGTGGTCGCCATCGTTGAGGAGCGCTGCGGCGGCGAGTTTGACGACATCAACGATGTGATGCCCTACGACGAGCGGGCCGCGCTGTCCGCCAAATACAAGAAGCTCGCTGGGTTCGACATTGAAACCCTGAATGCCCGCCCGCCGATCATCGAGCCCGATTCCGTGGTCGGGTAGGGGTCACGCGATATGAAGCTGTTCTCGCACAAGAAGCGGCCGGTTCATCTCGGTCCGTACCCGTTGGAGCGGCTTCCACGCGTCGCTGACCCAGCCTCGACGCCGCTCGGCTCCAGCGGCCAGCGCCGGGCCGAAAACCGCCAGCCGGGCCCGCACTCGGCATCGCACGCGTTCAGTCTCTATCTTGATCTCTTCGACGCGGAACGAACCGGTGACGTCTCGCCACAAGCACCAATTCCCGACGACCCAACCGAGCGGTCCCGCAACCTGAAGTCAGGCCTTTACTTTCTTGACGCCGACATGGCGGGGTGCGGCGTCATCCCCGATGAGGCGTGGACCGAAGAGCAGCAGCCACACCGGTTCGCAGTGGTGAGCCTTGTTGCCCACACCCGCACGCATGGGTCCGTACAGCCTGGCGACGAGTGGATTGATGGCACCCGCCAAGCAAACGCCGACCTCCGTGCATCAGAACTCGGCGTGATAACGGCGTCGTACATTCGACGACTCGGCTTCGATGCGATCGCCCACACTCCTACGACAACCGACCTTGATCTCGAACGAGTGGCCTTGCAATGCGGCCTGATCGAACGTCGCGGCGGCGAACTGCGAGCGCCGTTTCTCAAGTCTGGGTTCGCATTGTCGGTTGTGTCGACCGATATGGAACTCACCCCCGACGCGCCGCTCGCTCGGAGAGGGCCATTGGCCCGGTTGAGGTCAACGTCGGGACTCGGATGGGTTCTTGGCTGGGGCGGAACAAGGGCTGGATTCGGACGTCTCAACGGAGACCACCGGCCGCTACACATGGGCCGTTACCCGATGGAACGGATCAAGCGTGTCGAGGAAGCGACCACGCTGATCCTTCCCGACGAGATCGAACGGGTGCCTGTTCGTGCTGGTGGCTTCCCCCGAGCGGCCAATGGCGACATGGGACCGAAGTTTGAGGCTGATGTGAAGGTGTTTGCCTTCAAGACCCCACAGGCTCAGAGCTATGTACAGCAGATCGCAGCGATGGTTCCATATCAGGACGGCGAGAGTGCCGACACCCCCGCGCCAAAAACATCGGACCCTGATCACAACGCCAAGGCGTTGAAGGCGCTAGCCCATCACCTTGGCGGCGACATGGTCGGCGTGTGCGAGGTGCCAAGCTACGCCTGGTACTCCCATCGCGGTGACGGGTCAGTCATTGAACCGGACCACAAGAATGCAGTGGTGATCCTGCTCGATCAGGGCTACGAAACAATGGAGGGAGCCAGCGGGGACGACTGGGTGAGTGGTGCGCAGTCGATGCGCGCCTATATGCGTGGTGCTCAGATCGCCGGGATCATGGCGGAGCACATTCGATCGCTTGGATACGGGGCTCGCTCCCACACCAATCGACTTTCGGATGTGTTGCACATCCCCCTCGTTTTGGCGGCCGGCCTGGGCGAGATGAGCCGGATCGGCGAACTCGTTTTGAATCCGTTTGTCGGTCCCCGTTTCAAGTCCGTAGTGATGACCACCGATATGCCGCTCACTGCCGACAAGAAAATCGACTTTGGTCTGCAGGACTTTTGCACCAAATGCACCAAGTGCGCCCGCGAGTGTCCGTGCGGGGCAATTCCGTTTGGCGACAAGATCATGTTCAACGGGTATGAGATCTGGAAGCCCGACGTTGAGAAGTGCACCAAATATCGCCTCGGCAACGTGAAGGGCGCGGCGTGCGGTCGGTGCATGAAGACGTGCCCGTACAACATGGAGGGTGTGCTCTCGGAGCGCCTGTTTCTCTGGTCGGCTATCAAGCTCCCGTTCACCCGTCGCACAATTGCCAAGCTTGATGACGTAGCGCGCAACGGCTCGATCAATACGGTCAAGAAATGGTAGTGGGACCTTGAGTGGAAGGGGGACCGCACCGTTGAACCGGAGAAGGGAACCAATGCTCGCGAGTTGGACATGAACGGCGGGCGGATCGCCGACAAGCAGAGGATCGCTCTTTATCCGCCTGACGTGCTCCCGCCCGGAGATGCTCAAGGCGTGCCGGTCCAGCTCGACCGCAAAGCTGCGGTGGTGAGAGGGGAGCAGGCGGAATCTCCGGCTGCGGCAAGGGCTCGCACCGGTCGATGATCGACCGGCGACTCGATGGCGGAAGCGCCATCTGAGCCCTGGGCGTCCTAGCCTGCGCCTATGTTCGAATCTTGGGGTGACGGAGCACGTTCGCTGACCGACGCGGTCACGGCGCTGACAGGGGGTAAGGCTGGCGCCTACCCGAGTGGCACATCGCTATTGATCCGGGGGGCAAGCGAATCGGTGATCATCGACCCCTCCGTCACGGTGGTCGAAAAGGGCGCACCCAGCGATGTCGACGCGGTGATCAACAGTCACGGCCACGAGGACCACATGGCCGGCAACGGCGCGTTCCCTGGCGCCCGGGTCCACATCCACGACGATGACTTGCCGGCCGCGCGCGGCATCGATGGGCTCCTCGGCATCTTTGGCTACAACATGGCCGACAACGCGGACATGGCGCTCAAGTTCCAAGAAGAGTTCCACTACACGCCTCGCCCGGATGCCACTGGTTTCCAGGACGGGCATGTGTGGGATCTCGGGGGGGGCGTGTCGGTTGAGGCGGTTCATCTCCCGGGCCACACCCGCGGCCACAGCGGGTTCCGTATCAGCGGGGGCGTGTTCTTCCTCTCAGACATCGACCTGACCGGCTTCGGGCCGTACTACGGCGATGTGTGGAGCGACCTCGATCAGTTCGAGGAGAGTCTGGTGATCGCGCGCGCCGAGGACGCCAAGTACTACGTGACCTTCCATCACAAGGGAATCATCGAAGAGCGCGAGACCTTCCTCGAGATGCTCGACGCGTTCGAAGCCGTGATCCCCCGTCGCCATCAGGCCATGCTCGACTTTCTGGCCGAGCCTCGAACCGTGGCTGAGATGGTTGAGCACCGCTTCGTCTACCGGCCTGGCGTCGAAGTGGTCTTTGCCGATGCGGTGGAGGAGCGGACTGCTCGGCTCCATCTCGATCGCATGCGTAGCCGAGGCGAGATCGAGGATCTCGGCGACGGCTTGATTCGAGCGACATGAACCCATGGAGATGACCTTTGACTAATACCTGGCCCCTGTACTGCGACATCCGCGAGTCGTTCCTGGACCAACTCGAAGCGCTACCGGCGGACTCGGCCGACACGATGGTGCCGATGTGCCCCGCATGGCGAGTCGTCGATGTGGTGTCACACGTCTGTGGGCTCAACGCAGATCTCGCTGGCGGAATGAGAGCTGGGCTCGGCAGCGAGGAGAGCACGGCCCGTCAGGTGGCCGAGCGTGCCGATCGTACGCTGGCCGAGGTTGCAGGGGAGTGGCGCAGCTACAGCGACGCTATCGAGTCGCTCTATGAGGAGATCCCGGCTATGGGGATCGCGCTCGTGGCTGATCTTGTGATGCATGTGCACGATGTGCAGCACGCCCTCGGCCTGGAGATCGATCGAGAGGGACCTGGCGTGGCCGTGGCGGCGATTCGCTATGTCGCGGTCCTCACTGCAAACGTGGCGGAGCGGCTCGGCACCGAGATCGAGGTGAATCTGATCGATACCGAGCCGTCGGCCGTTGGTTCTGCGGAGTTGCGTCTCGATGCGACGTCGTATGACTTTCTTCGATCGATCGGCACTCGTCGCAGCCGTCGCCAGGTGGAGGCATTGGCCTGGTCGGGCGACCCGACCGCGGTGCTTGACGAGGCGTGGCGGGTGTACGGCGAGTTCCCCACGGAGGATGTTTCGGCCTGATCAGTGTCTTGGGTGTGGCGTGGCGTGTCGGCACGCGCCGCTCAGGCAGCCAGGGCGAGGATTGAGCCGTCGGGGCGTGTGAGGGTGAGGCCACCGCTGGGGTTTCTGGTGACGGCGAAGCCGCGTTGCTTGGTTTGGTTGTGACATCCGCAGGCGGGTTCCCCGTTTCCGGGGTTGGTTAACCCGCCACCGGCGTGCGGTCTGAGATGGTCGATCTCGCACACGGGAGTGCGAGTCCAGCAGCCGGGCCAGTAGCAGCGGGTGCGTTGGAGTTGGGCGGCGAGTCGTGCACCGCCGGTGAACAGGCGGCGCCTGCCCAAATCGATGGTGACGCCTTCGCCGTCGATGATGACGCGACGGAAGTCGCCGATGAGCGACACCGAGGCCGCTTCAGCGGGGTCGAGTTGTACGCCCCCGAGGGTTTCGCAGCGGACCTTGGTGGGGTCGAGGGGTTGGTGGGGGCCGCCTTCGAGCCGGGCCAGCATCTTTTCGAACGTGCGCTGGTCCATCACGATGTTGGTGGTGAAGTCGGCGACACAGCTGCCGTCGGGGTTGGCCGCGGCGTCGAGGAAGACCTGGTGCAACGCGTCGGCCCGCTGCTGGGCGGCCGTTCGTGCCATGTGGTCTTCGCATGTGTCGTCGCCGTGCTCGGCGACGGCTTTGCGCCAGTCGATCGAGCGTTCAGCCTGCAGATAGTGGTCGAGGATCTCGCTGATCTGGGCGCCGGCGACGGAGCTGAGGTTGCCGTCCAGGTTCCACCCCAACGACACCGGGTCCTGTCTCAGGCTGACTTGGCGGTTGCGGACGGTGACGGGTTCGGGACCGTCGGCATCGAGCAGGCCCTCCCACTGGCGCACGAGGGTCTCGAAGTCGGGGTAGGCGTGTTCGGCCGCGATCTCCAGGAACCAATCCTGGGCACCGGCCATCGCGAACCGCACACGCTTGTTGGCATACACGCGCGCCAATAGCCGGGTTTGGTCGACCCCCAAGTCGCCGGCCACGAACGCGGATTCAACCTGCTCCAAGGCGGCGAGCATCATCGCGGTCTTTTCCCGGGCTGTTGCTTCACCACCGCTGAGCTCGGCCACGTGGCGAACCATCACCTTGGCTGACGCGTGGCCATCACGGGTGTGCAGGCAGCGCCTACGGACCGAGCCGAGGATCATGGTCTGGGCAGCGACGATGCGGCGCCCGGCCGACTCGACCTCACGGATGGCGTCGGTGGCAGTTTCGGCACAGATGGGGTCGAGCCCCTCGCTCAGCAGCAGGTCCAACCCGGCACTGATCATTTCGAGTGCGTCACCCGCACGATCTGACACGAACATATGTTCGTATCATAATCTCCGCGGGGTTGTTTGGCAAGCCGTTTCTTTACTGTTTTCATCGAACTTCGAAGCATCTGCAGCAACGTCGGGGGTGTGGCTGACGGCGATCTCCCCGCCGGTCAACTCGGTGAACGAGACGGAGCGCTCCAAGCCGTAGGCGCGAAACACATCCAGGGCTCCCAGGTCGATCACCGTCCGCATCTGGTCGTCGATGACCTCATCGCCGTCAGCTGGGCCCGCACGAAGCCAATCAAGCCGTTCGGAGGGGACGGGGCAGGTTCGAGGTTCGACATGGCTGGAGCGCCCGGGTAGGCGGGCGAGCGGGCGCTGCGCGGCTATGGGATCGGGGTCAGCTGTTGGTCGATCGTGCAGGTTTGATTGGCGTAGCTGATCGTGATCGTGCTGTCGAAGCCCTCCATGGGTTCGTACCCTGCGCTGCACTCCGGGCCGAGCATGCGGTCGGCAGCGACACAGGCCTCGCCCTCGCACTCTTCTGCACAACGATCGGCGCCGCAGGCGGCGACGAACCCAGAGATGACCCGCGGTTCATCAGCAGGTGACCATGCCTGGATCCAGCCCGCGAACTCGGACCAGCCCTGGGATTCGAGCAGAAGCGCACCTGCCTGAGTTCCCGTCCAAGCGAACACGTTGGCGGTGCCGTCGTCGGGGGGTGCGCCCTCGATGACTATCGAGAGTTCGCTCGGCCGCGTCGGGATTGGCCAGGCCAGCTCGATCGGAGGTTCCACCGAAATGTCGCGGACGACTCGGTCTGCGAGCGGAGCTTCGAGCTCGACGGTCAGGGGGAACGAGGGGTTGCCCGGGCATTCCGCATGGCCTCGCGAGTCCTCGATGAGCATCAGAACGTCGACGGCATCTTCCGATTCGAAGATGACCGGCGCAATGGCTCGCCCCACTGGCAACTCGCCGCTGGCGCATGCTCTTTCGGTGACCAACAACGTCAGCGTCTCGGTTGACGCAGTGGGCTGGTTCGTGGGGTCGAGACGGAGCTCTCCGATCCCGAATCCGTTCACCTTCACTTCTGGCCGGCACCCACCCCAGAGTTCCATGCGCCACTCATCGCCGCGGAGATCGAAGGAGATCTCGCGATAGTGGGCACGGCCATCGGCCGCGCCGGGCACCATCCCGAACAGGTGAATCCGGGTGCCCGTGTGTTCGATCTCGCGAAGGACCACGTCGTTGAGACCCTCTTCCCACTCGAGATCGAATTCTTCTCGAAAGTTGTCGGGGACGAAGTCGCCCAGATGATCGACGAAGACCGGGTAGATGCCAAGGTCGATGTAGCGGTCGGGGAAGACCACCGAGCCACAACTGACATCGATCGGCCCGTCATAGGCAACAATCTCGAAGTCGACGAACTGACTCTCGGTCGAACCATCGCCGTCGCTCTCCTCGCCATCAGAGACGCTTGTCCGTGAGTCCGATCCACACGACGACAGCACGACGCAGCCAAACACACGGGCACTCAATCGGGTCACTGAACTGTCCTCTCGCTGTAGCGGTCCCCGTCTCGTGACGCTAGCCGGACGGTTGCAGCCGGTTGGTTCACATCCCGAGGTGGTGAACCGAACAAATGTTCGCTACAGTCCGAGCAATGCAAGAATTTGGCCGCGATCACGAGATCGAGCATTTCCGTCGCTCGCTGGCGATGCTCCCCGCCGGTGCTGATGCGCTGAAACGAGAAGAGGCGATGGCACTGCTCGGACGGCTTCGAGATGTCACGGCGCGGCTTCGGCGGGTGGAGGAGGGCCTGCGCCAGCTGCTCGCCGACGACGCGGCTACTGCGCCTGGCGGGTCTCGAAGCGCTCGATGATCCACGGGCCCACCAGCGTCTCGAGCTCGTGGGCTGCCTCTGCCATGAGGTGATCAGCGTCGGGAAACAATCGGACTTTGCCGTGCAGGAGCAGGAGGGGCACATCACCCATGCGTTCGGCATCCTCACAGCCTCCGGATTGGATGGCGAAGGCGACGACGCCTCCCATCGCCCCGCCACACATCAGGACCATGTCGGTGGCGCCCGGGGTGAATCGTCCCGATCGCTGAGCAAACCATCGTCGCACGTCTCCACGGTGCCGATACCATTTCCACCGCTGGCGCCGGTGCCCGAGCGGCCCAAGGGAGCGGCCTGCAAAGCCGTACAGTCGCGGGTTCAAATCCCGCCCGGCGCTCGTCAGCTCGGGGGCTGCCACATTGTGGCGGCCCCCGATGCGCGTTCCAGCCTCTTTCGGGGGTTGTGGCGGTCGAGTTTTCGAGGCGTGATCCGCTCTGTGCCCTGCTACAGTTTCGGTTTCCGGGCCGTTAGCTCAGTTGGTTAGAGCGCCTGCTCGACACGCAGGAGGTCACAAGTTCGACTCTTGTACGGCCCACCAACCCGATCGGTCGACGGCACCTCGGTGCGGTCGACCGTTGTGGTTTCACCGACCAGGGGACGCCGCTGATGGCCGATACGCAGCTCGAGCAGTACCGATCCAGCATCGACAATATTGATGCTGCGCTGATTCTTTTGTTGGCCGAGCGGTTCAAAATTACGAAGGCCGTCGGGCACTACAAGGCTGTCGCGGGCCTTCCGCCCGCCGACCCCAACCGTGAGGCTGAGCAGATCGCTCGACTGCGAGACTTGGCCGCATCGGCCAATCTCGACCCGGCGTTCAGTGAGAGCTTTCTGCGCTTTGTGATCGCCGAGGTGATCCGTCATCATGAGCGGGCCTCGTCCGAAGCCTGAGCGGTCGGCCACAATGACTGACGTTTCGTCCGTGACGGTTGACCCTGCTGTCGAGCGGCTTGCTCGACTTCTACACGACGGATTCGTCGACTACCACGAGCGATTCTTGGAGATCACCCATCGAGCATCGCAGCGCTTCCTTGACCGGGAGTGGGCCGAACTACAGCAGGACTCCACAGAGCGACTCGACCTGCACAAGCATCGCGTCTGGGCCGTCGTCGACGCTGCGCGCCCGTCTCTCCCCGATGATGAGGACGAGGCCAAGGCGTTATGGATCGAGGCTCGTCGTCGCTATGTCCAACTCGTGGCGCTCCGGATGGATCTTGAACTAGCCGAAACGTTCTACAACTCGACCACCCGCCACCTTTTCGATGTAATCGGGCTCGACAACGAGCTTGAGTTTCTCTGGCTCGGGCCGACGGCGCTTCCCGCCGACGACGGCTCCCGTGGCGAGTACCGAAACTTCCCCGTTGATGAGTCGCTCGAAGATAGCGTCCGCCAGATTTTCGAGCACTTGCCTCTGGCCAGCGACTTC
>JAACCU010000096.1 GCA_009937405.1 Actinomycetota bacterium | reverse complement strand
TCGAGAGCCCCGAGGATGCGGCCGACGTTGTGATCGAGCCAGGTGCAGAGGCCAAAGTAGGCGCGGCGCGCGAGATCTGCCGTCACTGTGTCCATCGTTTTGTGGTAGCTGAAGAAGTCGGCCATGGCTTCCACCGCCGGGTGGGTGATCGCCTGGGGCGAAATATCGAGGGCGATCCCCGGCGTGTCGTTGGCCAGGTCGCCGTAGGGGGCGAAGTACTCCTCGTCCACGGTCAACGGATAGTGGGGGGCAACGAGGGAGACGAACGCGGCGAACGGCCGATCTTCAGCGGCGTGCTCGCTGAGCCATTCGATGGTTCGATCGGTGATGCGCTGGTCGTACTCGGTGTACGAACTGGACCCGACCCCAGCTTCTGCGCCCAACTCCGCCGCTTCGGGGTAGGGGGGAAGTGGGTTTCGCATCAGACCTTGGACCCACCCTCGGCCATCGATCACGTGCATTGGAAGTAGCGACTCGGTGAAGCCGAAGTCGTCATCTGACGAGCGAAAGTGAAGTTTGCCGATCGACACTGAATGGGCGCCAGCGTCGCGGGCGACGTGGGCCCAGCCTCGAACATTGCCGGTGTAGGGCTGGGCACTATCCCACGTGGCGAGTTGGTGAACCCACCGACCTGTGGCGAGAGAGGCGCGCGTGGGGACACAGATCGGGGAGGCTGCCCACGCCCGATCGAAACGGGTACCCCGGGCCGCGAGTGCGTCGAGATTTGGTGTCTGGATCACGGGATGACCCCCAGTGCCAAGGCAACGAAAGCTGTGTTCGTCGGAGCAGATGACGAGAACGTTCATGGCCCGATCATAGGCGCTCAAGGAATACTGGACGAACGTTCAGTTCACTCGTAGTCTGCGCTGATGTCAGAGCGACCGGCAACGATTGTTCCGCCCGAGTTTGATCTCAACGCTATGCGGGGGGGTCGCCTCGCACGATTGCGGGCGACGATGGTCGCTGACGGTCTCGACCTCGTGGTGCTGAGTAATCCGCTGAGCATTCGTTACGCCACCGACTACCGCGGTTATGCCGCATTTCAGGCTCACATCCCCACGACCTACGCACTGATCGCCGTCGATGGGCCTGTCGTCGTCCACGGCGCCTATGCCGATGACCTCGGTCTCATCGACATCTCACTTCCCGCCAACTCCGCCACAGCATTCGACGCGGGCATGGACCTATCCAAGGCTGCCGATCGCCAGGTGGCCGACGTTCTCCGCTTCCGTGACGAACTCGGCCTCGGTATAGCGGCCGCTATCGGAATCGAGCGGGCCACACCGTCTCTGCACCGGGCGTACACCGATGAGGGCATCACGCTCATTGATGCCGAACCGACCATTGAGTTGGCCCGCAGCCGCAAAAGCGAACTGGAGATGGTGGCGCTGCGCTATTCGATCGATGTGGCCGAGTACGGCATGCGCCAGATGGAGGAGGCGCTCGAACCGGGCATCACCGAGAATCAGCTGTGGGCGATCCTGCATGCCACCAACATTGCCCACAACGGCGATTGGATCGATGGCCGCATGCTCGCCTCCGGACCCCGATCAAATCCCTGGTACCAGGAAGCCAGCGGCCGGGTGATCGAGGCCGGCGACGTCGTACCGTTCGACTCCGACATGATCGGCCCGTTTGGCTATTGCGCCGATATCTCTCGAACGTTTTTGTGTGGCGATCAGGCCCCAACCGGAGAGCAGCTGGATCTGTACAAGCGCTCGCTCGACGAAATCTGGCACAACACCGAACTTCTTCGAGTCGGGGCGTCGTTTGAGGAACTGTCGCATTCGGTTATGCGCCAGCCCGAATACATCAACGTCAATCGCTATGCGTGCGCATTCCATGGCGTTGGACTGTCTGACGAGTATCCCAAGATTCCGTACACCGATGACTGGGACCGACTCGGCTACGACGGCGAGATCGAGGATGGTCTCGTGCTGTCGGTCGAGAGCTATGTCGGCCCGCTCGGTGGCTCGGTCGGCATCAAGCTGGAACAGATGGTGCAGGTCACCTCAGCGGGCATCGTTGCGTTGTCGACATATCCGTTCTGGGACCTCTAGTTGGCACCGGTCGAGATCACCTCGCGGGTCGCCACGGTCGGCATCATTCTTGTTTCCATCATGATGGGCACAGTTCCGATCTTTGCCCGTGAACTCACCGACGGCGGTATGGCACCGGTTGCCGTGGTCTTCTATCGCAATATGGCCGGTTTTTTGGTCCTGGGGGTCTTCCTTCGGGTCACACGCGAGAAGCGCTGTGCGTTCGCATGGGGGCTTGTAATGGGGCTAGCGATGGGTCTGGGCTGGACCAGCTATGTCGAAGCGCTTGAGGGGGTCCCCGTTGCCACCGCCGCCGTGCTCTACATGAGTGATCCGATCTTTGCGATTGTCTTCGCCTGGGTCCTCTTTCGAGATACCCCGCACCCGCGCGCGTTGTGGGGAGCGCTGGTGGTGATCGCCGCGGCAGTGCTTGCCCTTGGCCCCGAACTCGATGGAGCCCACAAGAACAAGCTGCTCATCATGATTGCGGCGCCCGTCAGTTTTGGGTTCGCGGTCGCGGTGGTCACGAATCGCCTCGGGAGCCTGAAGGCATCAGAGAGAGTGGTCGCGCTCTCAATCGGCTCGATGGTTGGTCTGGGGCCCCTGATGCTGAGCCTTCCTTCGAACGAGATGATCCCCGGCGACATGCGGGCCTGGTTCCTTGTCGCTGGCATCGGTGTCACCACTGGGGTAGTCCCGCAGTTCATTTATTCGTTGGTCGCTCCGGCCGTTGGCGCCGCTCGCGCCGCTCTGGCGGGAGCGATCGAGCTTCCGACGATGTTCGTTGTGGGTTGGCTGGTATTCGAAGAACCATTCACCGCGGCCCGGGTGGTTGCCGGCGTGCTCGTGATGTGCGTAATCGCCATCGTCCCATCCCGGCCATCACCGGCCACTGCCGCAGTCCGTCGTCACCGACGGCTGGTACCCGGCAGGTTCCATTGATCGGCAAGACTGGGACCATGGATGTAGATGTTGCTGTTATCGGCCGAGGAATGATTGGTGGTGCGGCAGGCCGTCATCTTGCCGAGCAGGGCCGTTCTGTCGCTCTCATCGGGCCGGGAGACCAGTATTCGAGTCACGGAGACGCCGCACGGATTACCCGTATCGTTGGGCGCACCGGAATATGGACCGAACTGGCTGCCCAGGCGATCGGACGCTATGGCGACATCGCGGAACGTTCGGGTATCGACTTTCATGTCCCGTGCGGCTTCCTGGCCGCCCATCTCGACGCGGCTGATTGGGCTGAACGGGCGGCCGTGTACGGGAGTGATGCGCGGTTGGTGGACAGAGCATGGGTCCGTGAAACCACGGGGATCAATATCTCTAATGACCTTGATCTGGTCTTCGAGGGCGCACCGGGAGGGTATATACGGCCGCGCCGACTTGTTGCAGCCCAGTCGCGTCTCGCTGAGGCTGCCGGCGCCACAGTGATCAACGCCGAGGTGGACTCGCTACGAGGTGCGGCCGGCGGCTTCGAGGTCAGCGGCAGCTTCGGAACAATCTCCGCTCGACAAGTGCTGCTTGCCACGGGTGCTTTCGCTGGTGATCTCGCAGCTGTGCAGTTGGCCGTCGAGCGCCGCCCGAGAACCGTAGTCATGGTCGAGTGGGAGGGATTCGACGATGGTCGTGAGATCCCGAGCTTGATCTGTGATCAGCCAGTCGACGAACGAGTTGAGGGGATTTACTGGAACCCCCCGGCTGAGTATCCCGACGGTGTTCGCCGCATAAAGATCGGTGGCAATCTCGCGGCGTTCGTACCTCTTGAGCAGGACCAACTCGTGGACTGGTTCCACAGCGACGGTAATCCCGACGAGGTCGACAGTTTGTCTGTGAACCTTCGAGCCCTTCTGCCCGATGCCGACTTTGGTCCGTTGACGTCGAAGCCGTGTGTGATCACCGGTACGGTCACGGGCTACCCGTACATCGGTTGGATTGACGAGGGGATCGCAGTCGCCCGAGGGGGGAACGGTTCGTCAGCGAAGTCGAGCGACGAGGTGGGCCGCATCGCGGCGGGCCTGTTCAGCGAAGCGGGCTGGGACTCGTCGATCGATCAGTCCATCTTCACCCCAGTGCACGTGTAGTCAAACGACCAGCGCACATTGAGGTCCGGCGAGTCCGGTTGGCTGGAAGTCGTGGCTCGGGAAATGTCGCATGTCCGAATCTGTCCGAAGGGATCCGGCATACTGCTCGTATGGCCGTTTCCGCAGTCGCTACCACCGGCATCTATTGCCGGCCCGGCTGCACGGCTCGGCCCGATCCACGCAACGTCTCGCCCTACACCGCGCCGATTGCTGCGGAGGCCGCCGGCTATCGGGCATGTCTTCGGTGTCGACCGGATCGTCATCTTCGTTCGGTCGAGTTCAGTCATGCGCCGCAACCGGTTGCGGCTGCTGTCCAACTGATCTCCGATGGATTCCTCGACCGCTTCGATGAGGGTGCCCTTGCTGATCGTGTCGGCTACTCCACTCGCCAGCTTCGTCGTCTCTTCGACGAGCACATCGGTGCGACCCCCGACTTCGTCGCTCGTTCCCGGCGGGCCCATTTCGCCCGTCGCCTACTCGATGAGTCGGATCTCTCGATGAATGTCATCGCCGGCGCCAGAGGGTTCGGCAGTGTTCGACAGATGAACAGAGTCGTGGAGCAGATCTTCCGCTTCTCGCCTCGCGACCTTCGGGCCAAGCGGGGCCGCCGTGATTGCCTCCCTGCCGATGGTGGACTCCATCTCCGTTTGCCGTTCGTCGGACCCCTTGATCTCGCTGTGATCCGATCTCACCTCGGTCCACGGATAACGGCCGGAGTGGAGTCACTTGTCGCTGATGACGACGGCACCACGACCTATCGTCGGGCTATGGCGATCTGTGGCCACCCGGGGGTGGTCGAGCTCGATCTCACGGCCCCCGATGATCGTCAGGCCGACCACCTGCGGCTCACGGCGCATCTTCCGACGTATGAGTCGATCGTCGATGAGGTAGCCCGGGTGCGTCGCTTCTTCGGGCTCGATGACGACGTGAAGGCGGCTAACGAACATCTTGCTGGTGATCCGCTGCTTGGCTCGCTCGTGGCAGCGCGCCCAGGGCTTCGAGTTGTCGGTGGCTGGGATCGATTCGAGACCGTTGTTCGGGTAATTGTCGGCCAGCAGGTGAGCGTTGCTGGCGCCTCTACCGTCACCGCTCGCCTCGCCGAGCGCTACGGGATGCGGTTCGCCGCCCCGGCGCTGGGCCTCACGCATCAGTTCCCTGATCCGTTGGCCTTGGTCGGTCTTGGTGATGACCGTCAGGCGGGGATGCCGCGCCGCCGGGCCGCCACTATTGCTGCGGTCGCGCAAGCGGTGGCCGTTGGAGAACTTGACCTCCACGATTCGGACCCTGAACGCTTCCGGGCGGACCTTCTGGCCCTCCCGGGGATTGGTCCGTGGACCGCTGATGTTGTGGCCATGCGCGCCCGTCGAGACCCTGACGCCTTCCCGGCCGGCGATCTTGGCGTCCGCCAGGCCGTAGCCAGGCTCACCGGAGCCGACGAACTCCCATCCATCCTCGACCTCGAATCGCTGGCTGAAGACTGGCGTCCGTTCCGTGCCCATGCCGCCCAGCATCTCTGGGCCAGTATTTCTGCATCGGTAGGAGATCCCTCATGACTGATCGCCAATGCCTTTTCGATACCCCCATTGGCACCCTGACAATCATCGCTTCCGACGATGGCGTGGCCCATTTGCTCTTTGATGGCCAAACCCCAGACCAGGTTGGTCTCACCGAGGATCTGCCGGTCGTCGACGATGACCCTGTGCTCTCGGCGGCCGAGGCCCAGATCCATGAGTATTTCGCCGGCGACCGTAGGGACTTCGATCTTCCGCTTGATCTCCACGGCACCGAATTCCAGATCGCCGCGTGGCGAGCCCTAGCTTCGGTTCCTTACGGCGAGACCACAAGTTATGGCGAACAGGCTGAGCGCATCGGTCGCCCGGGCGCGTTCCGAGCGGTGGGCGCGGCCAACGGAAAGAACCCCGTCCCGATCATCTTGCCGTGTCACCGAATCGTGGGAGTCAACGGTTCGCTCACCGGATTCGCGGGGGGTCTCGAGCTCAAGCAGTGGCTTCTTTCGATGGAGCAGAATCAACAGTCCTTTCCCGGGGTCTGAATCGAGGCCTAGTCTGACGCGATGGCACTGATCTTCGACGAGTATCCCGATATCTCTTTCGCCTCTGACTCTCCGTCGTTTGACGATCCCGAGGAGACGCGACAGCACCGCAAGTGGGAGGTGGCCATTGGATATCGGATCTTTTCGAAGCTGCGGTGGGGTCAACTCGGCGACGGTCACATTTCGGCCCGCGACCCGATTCACACCGACCACTTCTGGGTGCTCGGCTACGGCATTCCGTTTTGGGCGGCCACTGTCGACAATTTGATCCTGGTCGGCCCTGATGGCCGGATCGCCGCTGGCCCCGATACCAATGGTGTGAACACCGCCGGCTACAACATCCATTCGCCGATCCTCGCGGCACGGCCTGACCTTGTGTCAGCGGCGCATACCCATACGCAGTTCGGCACGCCCTGGTCGGCGAACGTGAAGCCGTTTGAGCCGCTCTCGCAGGAGTCCTGCTCGTTTGTCTTCGATCAGTCGATCTATATGGGCGAGGATCTTGAGGTCATTTCTGTGCAAGGCGGTCAACGGATCGCCGAGGCGATGGGCGACACGAAGCTCTGCATCCTTCGCAACCATGGCTTACTCACCGGTGGTCGTTCCCCGGGTGAGGCCGTCGGGTGGTTCGTCATGGCCGAACGCGTGGCCGAAGTGCACGTCAAGGCCCCCGATGCCGTTCCGATCAGTGTAGAAGCGGCCAAACAGGTCGCTCACGACATGTCGAGCCCGGCGATGGCCTGGAAGGTGTTTCAGTGGCTCGCCCGAGATCTGGTACCTGACCCGGCTGTGGTTCTCTCCTGAGTCGCTCATAGACGAGAGATTAAACATGGCGGCGGAGACGGGTATCTCTGCGCGAGTATTTTGCCGGTGATCCCTAATGTGGTGAAAGTTTCACCCGTTAGAGTAGACATGCGCCGTTAATCTGTCTTTCACTGGCGTGGGCGATCGTTCACCTGTATGGTCGGGAGCCACATTCAGCTTGGGGCTGGACGTTTACGTTCTACACATTCTTGGGGGACAAATGAGCGATATCGAAGAGTTCATCAGCGCTGACGGCCGTGAGGCTGAAGTCATGGCGATCGAGAAGCAGATCAAAGATGAAGGGATTCAGTACCTCTACTGTCAGTTCATTTCAGTAACGGGCCGGATTATGGGCAAGGGCATCCCGGCCAAGCACTTCGGGACGATCGCCCGCAAGGGTTTCCAGCTCGTGTACGGCTCGACTGCCAATCTCTTCGTCGACCGTCACGGTGACTACATCGGGTACGGGGCAGAGTCCAAAGAACTCGTCGGTGTCGCAGAGACTGACACCTTCATGAAGCTGCCATGGGACCCCAAGACAGCCCGTGTCTTCTGCACGCTATTTCGCGGTCGGGAAGAGAAAGTCGACGGCGGCGCCTTCCTCTCGTCTGACTGTCGTGGCAACCTGCAACGGATTCACGCTGAGTTCGAAGCCAAGCACGGGCTCCATCTCCGAGCTGGTTGTGAGCCTGAGATGATGTGGCTCAAGGCCGATGCCGACGGCAAACCGACCGTTGAAGGGCTCACCAAGCCGAACTGCTACCACATCGATCCATTCGCGGAGCTGCAACCGTTGATCCACCGTGTGGTGGAATACGGCGAGGCAATGGGCCTCGACATGATCCAGGGCGACCATGAGGATGCCCCTGGTCAACTCGAACTCAACTTCAACTTCGACCGGGCAGAACTCACCGCTGACCGCCTTTCGACCTACCGTCAGATCTGCAAGCAGGTCGGCCGTGAGCTCGGTGCCTTCCCATGCTTCATGCCGAAGCCGTTCATGGGAGTATCGGCCAACGGTTGTCACCACAACATCTCGTTGTGGGACGGCGACGACAACAAGTTCATGCCTGAGGGCGATGATCCGCAGATCCCGGGCCCAATCGGCATGATGGCGATTGGCGGCATCATCGAGCATCTCCAGGCCCTCACGTGCCTCGGCTCACCAACCGTCAACTCCTACCGCCGTCTGTGGGACACGGGCTTCTGGGCGCCGGTCTTTGCCGACTGGGGATTCCAGAACCGCACCACGGCATTGCGAATTTCGGCTCCGGGCCGCTTCGAATACCGCTCGGTGGACTCCGCCGTCAACCCGTACCTCTCAATGGCTGGCCTCATCAAGGCCATGGACCATGGTCTCGATGCCCAACTCGATCCCGGCCCGCCCGAAGAGCGCAATATTTACGAGGCCATGAGAGAGGGCAAGGACGTCAAGAAGATTCCGATGAATCTTGGCGAGGCCCTCGACGCACTTCGTGCTGACGAGGTCATCAAGTCGGCTCTTCCCGGCGACATGTTCCGAGTCTTTGAGCACTACAAGCGTGATGAGTGGGAACGATTCATGGCGACTGTGACCGATTGGGATGTCGACGAATACCTCGACATCCTCCCGTAAGCAGCCCGTCTACAACCGAACAATCGAACAAGGAGACACGACATATGTGTGGCATTGCCGGCATTATTCATCGTGATGGCGCCGCCAATATTGGCGCAGAGCTGACCAAGATGCTCCAGTCAATGAAGCATCGTGGCCCCGATTCCACCGGGTATGCGCTCTACGGGCCGTCTGACGACATGATCGTCATCCGGTTCGTGCTTGCTGAGCCCGGCGAGGCTGGAGGCATGCATATGGAAGAGCGCCTCGAGCGGAATCGACAGGAAGTCGAGTCCCGGCTCGCCAAGATCGGCGCCGAGGTGGCGACGATGCAGAGCGAAACTGGCTACGCGTTCCGTGCCACGGTTCGCTATTCAGGTGAACTCAAGCCGTTGGCTGACTATCTCGAAGACGTCCCTGGTTGTGAGGTTCTCTCGCTGGGTAACACCCTTGAGATCGTGAAGGATCTCGGCGATGCCGAAACCGTTGAAGGCCAGTACCGGCTCAGCGAGTTCACCGGCACTCACGGCATCGGCCATGTTCGTATGGCCACCGAGTCTGACGTCGACCTGGCGAGTGCACACCCCTACTGGGCGTACCCCTTTGCTGACGTCGCCGTGGTTCACAACGGCCAACTCACCAACTACCACTACTGGCGCCGTCGCCTTGAGCGTGCGGGTCACCGATTCCAGTCAGAGTGCGACTCGGAGATCATCGCCGTGTATCTCGCAGAGAAGCTCCAGAGCGGAGTCGAACTCGAAACGGCCATGAAGGAGAGCCTCGACGATTTCGACGGGGTCTTCACCTATGTCTGTGTGACTGGCAACCAGCTCGGTTTCTGCAAAGACGAGATGGCTGCAAAGCCCCTCGTATTGTTCGAAAGCGACGACATGGTTGTGGTCGCCACTGAAGAAATTGCGATCCGTGCCCTTGTCGGGCGCGAGGTCGACACCCGGGATCCCTACGAGCGCGAAGTAAAGGTATGGCAGGTATGAGCGCAGGTTCGAAATCGGGCATTAGCTATGACGCCCGCGGTTTGGCGGAACCCGATGCGGTAGCGCCAATGACCGCAGAGGTCGATGGTGACTCGGCGCGTATCGACGCCACTGATCTGACGACTCGGCAGATCAATTTGGAACTCCGGCGTCTGATCTATGTCGAAAACATTCACAACGTCACCGTCGCCAATCCTGGGTCGAAGCACTCGCTTGGGGTCGGCATACTCAAGCGTTGCAACATCACATTCGAAGGATCGCCGGGCTGGTTCGCCTGTGGCCTAATCGACGGGCCGATTGTGAAGATCGAAGGCCGAGTCGGCTGGTCGTGTGCAGAGAACATGATGTCAGGCGCAGTCGTCGTCGAACGCGGTGCAGGCTCGCTCACCGGCGCGGCACTGCGTGGTGGCGACCTGGTCTTCAAGGGTGATGTTGGTGCTCGTACCGGCATTGACCAGAAGGGCGGAACCATCATCGTTCAAGGCAATGTGGGCATTAATACGGGCTTCATGATGCAGCGTGGTCGCCAGATCATCTGTGGTGATGCTGGCCACAACATGGGCGATTCCATGTATGACGGGGCCATCTACGTCGGCGGAAAGATCGCATCACTGGGTGTCGACTGTGTGCCCGGTGACCGGACCGATGCCGATACGGAGCTCATCAACCGCAAGTTCGCTCTGTACGACCTTGGTACACCGCCGTCGTTCGAGAAGTTCGTTTGCGGCAAGCAACTCCACAATTACGACGC
>JAACCU010000095.1 GCA_009937405.1 Actinomycetota bacterium | reverse complement strand
GCAGTCAACGAGACACCTGTGATCATGGTTTCGGCTCGAAATGAGGAGATCGACGCAGTCATTGCCTTGGAGGTAGGCGCCGATGACTATGTCACGAAGCCGTACCGCGTGAGGGAACTGGTGGCTCGCATGCGAACTGTGTTGCGTCGGACCAATGCCGCCCAGGCTGCTGTAGCTGGCATCGAGGGCGTACTGAAGGTCGCAGATCTGGTTCTCGACCGTGAGCGCCATGAAGTGAGCCGCGGCAGCGAGTCGATCCAGTTGCCGCTGAAGGAGTTCGATCTCTTGGCACTGTTGATGGAGAATGGCGGCCTTGTGGTCACTCGTCAGACCCTGATCGACCGGGTTTGGGGATACGACTATGTCGGTGATACCAAAACACTCGACGTCCACATCAAACGTTTGCGAGCCAAGGTCGAGGTGGCCCCCGAGACCCCTGAACGCATCGTCACCATCCGCGGCCTGGGCTACAAACTCACCGTCGATTGACGTGCCGCGGTTTCCCCGGCGAGCGTTGCATCTTGGGGTGTCTCAATGGCTCGCTAGGGTGGCTTGAATGCCTGATGTGCGCCTCCTTGATGGCCTGAACCCCGCCCAGTACGACGCCGTCGTCCACGAAGGCGGCCCCTTGCTCGTTGTCGCTGGTGCGGGCTCGGGTAAGACACGGGTACTCACCCACCGCATCGCCCACCTGATTGAGCAGGGTCTCTCACCGTTCGAGATTCTCGCTATCACCTTCACCAATAAGGCAGCGGGAGAGATGAAGCACCGCGTTGGTGTTCTGATCGGTCCGGTGGCCGAGAAGATGTGGGTCTCCACGTTCCACTCCGCATGTGTGCGGATTCTGCGGCGTGATGTTGCTCGTCTTGGGTTCCCGGCGCGCTTTTCGATCTACGATCAGGCCGATGCAGTGCGTCTGACCGGTTACGTGATTCGCGACCTCAACCTCGACCCAAAGCGGTTCCCGCCACGGTCGATCCATGCCGCGATTTCTACGGCCAAGAATGAAAACGTCGGGTCCGAACAGTTCGCGGCCGAGGCCGAACACATCTTCCAGCGCAAGATCGCCGAGGTCTACACCGAATACCAGCGTCGCCTGCTGAGTGCTGGTGCGATGGACTTCGACGACCTGTTGATGCGGACCTCGGAGCTTTTCCGCACCCAACCCGACGTGCTCGATCATTGGCGTCGCCGTTTCGGCCATGTCCTCGTCGACGAGTATCAGGACACGAACCCTGTCCAGAACGATCTGGTCCTCATGCTCAGCGAGGAGCACCGCCAGGTCACTGTGGTGGGTGACAGCGACCAGTCCGTCTACTCCTTCCGCGGCGCCGATATTCGCAACATTCTCGAATTTGAAGAGGCGTTCCCCGATGCCTCGGTGATCGTGCTCGAACAGAACTACCGGTCGAGTCAGTCAATCCTCGATGCGGCCAATGCCGTGATCTCCAAGAATGTCGGGCGTAAGCCGAAGGATCTCTGGACCGATGAGGGCCCCGGCGAGAAGATCGTCCGCTATCACGCCGACGACGAGTCTGATGAGGCCCAGTTCGTGGCCAACGAACTAGCCAAGCTTCATGATCATGACCACATGCGCTGGGGCGAGATGGCGGTCTTCTACCGCACCAACTCGATGTCTCGTGTGATCGAAGAATTTCTGGTGCGGGTCGGTATCCCCTACAGGGTTGTCGGTGGTACCCGCTTCTACGATCGACGCGAGGTCAAGGATGCCGTGGGCTATCTGCGCGCCGTCATCAACCCGACCGACGAGGTCAGTGTCAAGCGTGTGCTCAACACACCGAAGCGTGGTGTCGGCGATTCGTCCGTCGGCAAGCTCGATGCGTGGGCTACTGCGAACGGCGAGTCTTTTGATCAAGCACTGATCCGATTTGATGAGGCCGGGGTGGGCGGGCGCGCGGCCACCGGCATCGAGAAGTTCCTCGTACTCACCACCGAAATCCGAAAGCTCGATGCCGGGCCCGCCACGATCATCGAGGAAGCACTTGAGAGATCTGGCTATCTCGAAGAGCTGCAGATCGAACGTTCGGTTGAATCTGAGGGTCGGCTCGAAAATCTCAGCGAACTTGTCGGTATGGCCCGCGAGTACGAGACGGTCGATGAGTTCCTTGAGCAGATCTCCCTCGTGGCCGACACCGACGACCTCGACGACGAGGAGTCATCGGTCACCCTCATGACCCTTCACGGGGCGAAGGGTCTCGAGTTTCCGGTCGTCTTCCTCGTCGGCATGGAAGACGGCGTATTCCCCCACATTCGTTCCCTCGGTGAGCCAGCCGAGCTCGAAGAAGAACGCAGGCTTGCCTATGTGGGCATCACCCGTGCCATGAAGAAGCTGCATCTCACGAGTGCCTGGAGCCGGATGATGCATGGCAGCACTCAGTACAACCCGCCCAGTCGGTTCCTTGATGAGATCCCGAGCGAGCTGATTGAGGAGATCGGTGGTTCACGGATGCTGCGGGGCCGGCGCGATCGGGGTGACCATGACACATCGGGCCGCACCTTTGGCGGCGGGCGACAGTCCAGCGAAAATCGCGATCACATGGTGGAGCAGGCTCTGGCTGCGGCCAATGGGCCGACACAGTCTGGGGCGGAGGCTCTTGGCCTCAGGGTGGGTGACGATGTCCGCCACAGCCAGTGGGGTGAAGGCGTGATCATCGATATTGAGGGCGCCGGCGACAAGGCCGAGGCTTCTGTCCACTTTCCGAGCATCGGCGAAAAGCGGCTCCTGCTCAGCTGGGCACCGCTGGAGAAGATTTAGCGGCGATCTTCCCGCAGCGTTCGCTGAACCAGCTTCGTCCTTCTCGACTCGGCTACCAGCTGCAGGGAAGGTGCTTCACGCCGTTGATGAAGTTGGACCGGAGCCGGTCGGGCTCCCCGGTGGCGTGGATGTCTGGCAACCGTGACAGCAACTCTCGGTACATCACCATGATCTGACGGCGGGCAAGGTGCGCCCCGAGACAGAAGTGTGGTCCGGGCCCACCGAACCCGATCTGGTTCGAGTTGTCGCGCTGGACGTCGAACGAATCCACATTGTCGAAGACGTCTTCGTCGCGATTGCCCGAGCCATAAAACAGCACGACTTTGTCGCCCGCAGAAAACTCCTGTTCGCCGAGTCGAACGCCATCTTGTGTGACTGTGCGCTGGAAGTGGATCACGGGGCTTGCCAGCCGCACGATCTCTTCCACCGCTCCCGGTGCATGGGTTTCGTAGTCGTTCGCGAGGAGCGCTCGCTGCTCGGGATTGTCGGTGAGATAGGTGAGGCCCCATGAAATCGAGTTGCGAGTGGTCTCGTTGCCCGCGGCGCAAAGCAACACGAAGAAGCTTTGAATTTCTTCCGCACTGAGCTTTTCGCCATCGACTTCGGCATTGACGAGTGCAGTGGTGAGATCGTGCCCATCGCCACCTCGGCGGCTCTGCGCGACCTCGTTCATCAACATGGCGAGCCCGGCGCCGGCTTCTAGGAACGCCTCGAGAGGGTTGGCGCCCTCAGGGATGAACTCCGGGTCACCCTGGCTCAGGATGATGTTTGTCTGATTGAAGACGTATTCGTATTGGCTTTTTGGGATCGCCATCATGTCGCAGATGATCTTCAGCGGGAGCCAGGCCGCCACCTCGGTGACGAAGTCACATTCGCCCATCTCGATGACGCGGTCGACGATCTCTGTGGCCGCCACCTGCACGTCATCCACGTTCTTGGCCAGCATTCTCGGGGTGAACCCTGCCGCCACGAGCTTGCGGAGTCGGGCATGACGGGGATCGTCAAGGCTGATCATGGAGCCGAAAAACTCGTTGAACTCGACTGGTAGATCGGGGATGTTGACGCCCCCGCCGGACCGAAAGAGTTCGGGATGTCGGCTCGCTTCAACGATGTCGGCGTGCTTCGTCAGAGCGTGGTAGCCGGGTCCGGGCGGCAGAAACTCCACGTCGGCTTCGGGGAAGAACCGGATCGGGTCCTCGCGTCGAAGAGTGGCGAAGGCGGCGTGGCGGTCGACCATTGGCCGGGTCCAGAAACCCTCCATGTCGGACAGGTCAATATCGGCGAGCTGCATGAGTAGAACCTAGGGCACATCTGGACCTCGGTGAAAAGGTTGAGCCTTCGACCCGAGAATACGGCCTGCGGTGATCGCTTAAGGCTACCTGTATGAATTTGAAGGTTAGGACCCGGCGATGAGCGCGTGGACTGGGGTGACGCCCAGTCCATGCTGGGCTTCGAGCAGGCGGCGAATTTCCATTGCCGGCATTGCTCTGTAGAAGAAATAGCCCTGAGCCCGCTCACACCCGAGTCCGCGTAGGGTCTGGGCCTGTGCCTCAGTCTCCACGCCCTCTGCAACCACGTCGAGATTCAGCGCTCGAGCCAGCGACAATATCGAGTTGATGAACTTCACACTGTCGCGGTCTGTCGTGAGGTCGCTCACGAACGATTTGTCGATCTTCAAGGAGTCGACCTTGAGCCGCTTGAGGTATGACAGTGAGCTGTACCCAGTACCGAGATCGTCTAATGCGAGGGGCAGGCCAAGCTGGCTTAGCTCAGCGAGAACCTGTTCAGCCAGCGTGAGATCTCGGATCATGGCCGACTCGGTCACTTCCAGACAGAGGCGACCGTTGTCGAGACCCGTTTCTCTCAAAACGTCGTTGACCCGCGCATATATCGACGTGTCGTCGCAGATCTGTGACGCCGCGAGGTTGATCCTGACGAGTGGGGCCTCGGGTCCGCCCGGCCAGCCCGCCGCTTCTGCACACGCCTCGGCGAGAACGAACGACCCGACATCTGTCGCTAACCCCATCTCTTCGGCTTCTTCCATAAACAGCGTCGCAGTCAGAAGACCGCGTTCTGGGTGTTGCCATCGAATGAGCGCCTCTGCCCCGATGATTTTGCCGGTCAGCAGTGAGACCTCGGGCTGATAGTGGACTTCAAGCTCGCCGTGATCGATGGCTCTTCGCAGCTCAGATTCCAAACGTTGACGAGAGTCGATCTCTGCTTGCAGGCTGCTGTCGAACACTGCGAGGCGACGTCCACCTGCGTCCTTCGCCTTGTACATGGCAGTATCCGCGTGGATGAAGGCTAGATCCGCTTCGTCTGCGCTTCCCCAGAAGGCGATTCCGGCACTCAACGAGGGGTAGACGCGGTGGGGGCCGAGTTCCACGGCCGAGCCGACCTTCTCGATCAAGATCTGGACGAGCCTCTGAGCTTCGCCCTCGTCGAGTGGCCCCTGGAAGGCAATCGCGAATTCGTCGCCCCCGAGTCGGCCTACAGCATCCCCAGGACGAATGTGCTCGCTCAACCGGGCCGCGACCTCTCGAAGAAGGCGGTTTCCGGTTTCATGCCCGAGCGAATCGTTCACGTACTTGAATCTGTCGAGATCGATAAGGACCAGAGCCCCAGTTCCTGACTCGTGCTCCATTTCCATGATCCGGCGGCGGAGGCCGCGACGGTTCATCAGGCTCGTGAGCTCGTCATGTTCAGCAAGAAGTTCGAGCTTGAGCTTGGCCTTGCGCTGGTCGGTGATGTCTTCGACGTGAATGAGAATGAAAGGCTCGTCGTATGCGGTCGTCACCTCGACGCATCGCATCCTGGCGAGGATCGGTCGCCCGCCCGGACCCCGATAGATGACGAGCGAGGGAGCATCCCCCATGAGGTCCTTCCATTCCCCAGCGGCCTCCTCAAACATCCATTCAGATGACTCTCGAAACTCCAGTTCGACATCAGCGATGCTGCTGTAGAGCACTCTCTCGGGGAGGGTCCCGACCAGAGGTTCCATCGCTGGCTCTCCGAGCATCTCCAAGAACGCCTTGTTGCAGTGGAGAAGCCGGGAGTCCTTCCGGGCCCGATGCACAATCGAGACCGGTGATGAATCAAGAGCGGCAGTGGTCCTTGACTCGGTGGCCAAGCGGTTTTCGACGGCGATGATTGTGGCGCTCAGCCGCTCGAGGGCTTCGATTTTGTCGTCGTTCCAGGGGCCCGAATCCAAGGTCGTAACCATGAGAATAAAAGAAGGTTGGCCGGGAGCACCCCCGCGCACCACTGCGAGCCGGCTCGGGATCGCGGGCGTGGGCCGGTCGGGCGTCAACTGAACCGTTCGTGCCGCCTCGCGTGCTGCATCCAGCAACTCGTGACCACCGAATTCTTGGGTCTTCGCGACCCCGCTATCGCTGAAATCCTTACGGTGCCACACTCTGGTTTGGACATAGCAATGCTTCTCGTAATCGACGGCCCAGTCGACGATGCCTGGCACCTCGAGGAGTTCTGCGGTTTCACGCATGCTTCCTTCGAGCAAGTTGTCGAACGTTTCGGGGGTGGCGGCGAGCAGGTCAGCGGCGCTCTTCATCATGCTGTTGTGAGCCTGCGCCTGACGTTGGGCGACTTTATCGAGCTGGGACTCGAGGCTTACTCGGCGCGTGAACTGACGAAGCAGGATCATTGCGCCGCGTAGCAAATAGTCGATTGCCGTCGCCGTCCCATCGGCGTCGTCCGAATAGGAGATGGCGGCCACGGTGAGGGTTCCGTCGTTCTTGGCGATCACCCCGGCACTGACCCTGAGTTCGAAAATCGTTTTGGGTATGTCTTCGAACATTTCGCTCGGTTCCATCGTGAGCACCGAACCCACCTCGGCAATGCCCATGGCGGCGAGCCACGGCCCGGGCTTCAATGAAGGCAGCGACGATCCGAGGTCTTTGGAGACGGATGCTTCGGCGCGCCATTGGGCCGCGGGAACGACGGAGAGCGAGTGGGTATCAATTTCCCAGATGGCTGCCCCGGATGCCCCGGAAGCTCTCCCGAGAGCTGCGAGTGCGGCGTGGATCGCTTCGTCTGCAGCATCAAAACTTGCCGTGTTGAGTGCTTCGCCGATCTGCCAGAGAGCCTCGTGGCTGGATGCCACGCGCGACGATTGCAACTCTGCCAGGGCCGTGCGGAGTTCGTTGGTTCGCTCGACAACGTCTCTCTCAAGAGACTCCTTCACCGCGTTCAGTTCGCGAAGCTTTGCTTCAGCGATCTTTTCGGCCTGGAAGCGTGCTGTTCGTTCGCGAAGAGCACGCTGCTCGATCTGTTTGAGGCGGTCTGGCTCAGTCATGCCTGCCCATCCGAGAACGAGACTCGGAAGGTGCAGTCAGTGGACGAATCGCAGTTCATCGTCTCCACGGTGACTGTTTCACCGAAGAGATCCCCGCAACCGAGGATGAGCCCTTCGGCCAGCGTGGTGAGGCCTCGATCCGACTGGTATCGAACTAGGAGTCCGGCATCAGTGTCGGTGAACTCAAATACGGGGGGGATGGAGTCTGGGTAGAGCAGTTTGACTTCGGGATGAATGATGTCGTTGACCGAAAGAAGGAACTGCTCGGCGTCGTCGTATTGACCTGCGATATTTGGGATGCGTTGGGCGAGCAGAGGGAGCATGTGTCGCCCCACGATCCTCCACGTTTCGTCGAGGCCCACGTCGAGCAGCACAGCGGCGGCTGCGATGATTGCAGCAATCTCCGCGTCGTCGTAGTTGCCCAGTGACGTGTAGGCGCCTTCGAGTTCGGCTGACGCCAGAAGCGAGTCCCACGCATCTGCGCCATAGAGGTCAGTGACGACTTCTTCGGCGACGTTGAAGATGATGCCCTTCACTGACCAGCCCCCAAGGGTGAAGATATTCAGCCAACACGGTGTTTCAGCGGCTCCATCGGCACCCGTCTGGCTTGCGTTAGGGCCCAAGACGAAACTTATTGAAAAGCGCCAATGACTACGCACTCCACTATATGCGGTGCGAACTATCCGAGAGATGGACCTATCCAGTTGTCTGACGGAGAAGGCGTCGAGTGCCAGGTCCGTACGGACGAACTCTTGGGCGTGCCGGCACCTGCCATGAGGCTGGTGCCAGCATCTCTGTTCCAACCAGGGTCCGAGCCTCGTCTCCGCTAGTCGTGGAGTTGGATACGGAGGCGTGTGTTGCCTTTTCCCTTGGACTCGGTCTTGATGACTTCGAAGCGGCCGACCTCGCCGGTGCGCGCCACATGGGTTCCGCCGTCGGCTTGCTTGTCGAGACCAACAATGTCGACCACGCGAATCTCGCTGACCGACTCGGGAATGAGGTTGACCTTGGTTCGGATGAGGTCGTCATCGGCGAGAGCCGTGTGGCGAGGTAAGAAAGAGATTTCGATTGGTCGATCAGCCGCGATTTCGGCATTGACCAGATCGGTCACGCGTGCGGCAAAGCCTTCGGGAAGCGGGTCGAACTCAAAGTCCATACGCGCCGATAGCGGTTCCATGTTGCCGCCCGTGACGGGGGTTTTCCATTCATTCCAGATGACACCGCACAAGATGTGGAGCACTGTGTGGGTGCGCATGAGTTGATGTCGGCGATCCCAATCGACGGTGCCGGTCACCTCAGTGCCGACTGCGGGCAGGGTGCCCTCGAGCGTATGGAACACGATCGGGCCCTTACCGGAGACAGCCGTGACGGCTGCGTTCTCGCTGCCCCAGGTGAACGTGCCGGTGTCGTGGGGTTGGCCGCCGCCGGTCGGGTAGAAGCAGGTGGCGTCGAGGCCGATGCCACCGTCTTTGTTGACCTCGACGACGGTGGCGGTGAACTCGCGCCGCTCGGCGTCGCGAAGATAGATGCGGTCGGTCTCACTCATGGTGATGACGCTACGTGAGAACGACCCGTGGTGATGCTGTCTAGCCAACTTTGAGGGGGACCAAATGAGTAGTGAGCCAGAGACATGGCACCACGGCCTTGTTGCCACATGGTGGGCGAACTTCAACGACTCGTTTCGGTCACACGAAATTGACTACTTCCGCGAATGGGTGGAGGAGAGACAGCCTGCGCTCGATGCTGGTTGTGGTGCCGGTCGGCGAGGGGATCTCCCCGAAGCCGCCCGCCCTCCGAAGAGTCACCGGCTCGCCTCTGACGGCGCGGATGAAGTTCCACGCCGAGCGGCGACCGTTATTCGCCGGTGTCTGTGTCTGTGTCTGTGTCTGTGTCTGTGTCGGCAGGGTCGTGGTTGATGTCGACCCGTACGTTGTTCTTCTCATCGATCGTGATCGGGTACGACAAGATTGCTTCACCGGTCGAGAGGATGCCCTCGGAGTCCATCGTGATATCGGCGCACTCCGTGTCGTCTGCGCCTGTAATCAGATCGAACCAGCCGAAATCAGGATCCCATTGAAAGAAGCAATCGCGGGGCTCGCCGAACGGTCGGGCCGCGAACGCAAGCCAGCCAGTCTCTGGGTTGGCACCGAGATGTTGGAGGATGATGTCGCGACTGCGGCCCGCGACATCGGAGTAGAGGATCGGTCCCCGGTCGTTGATCTCCTCGGAGATGCGCCAGATCTGGCCAGCATCGAAATCGGTGTCGCCGAGTTGGACTTCGACTTCGCCGCCGGAACCGGCGAGCCAGATCACACCGAGGCCAAGGACAAGGGCGATCATGACGCCGGTGAAACCGACGAGCACGGCACTTCTGGCGGTCATTTGGGAGCCGCGAGCAACTGGCATTTGATCTTCCTGGGCCGGATAGTTGGACGGGAAAGTCTGATGCCTAGTATTCCGTGGTCAACAATCCGAGAGGCAGAATCCGGTGGATCTCTTCGAACATCAAGGCAAAGAGTTCTTTGCTCGTTACGGCATGCCGGTTAGTCCCGGCGAAGCGGCGTTCACCGTCGACGAGGCGGTTGGCGCAGCTGAACGCCTCGGTACCCCCGTCATGGTCAAGGCCCAGGTCCACACCGGGGGTCGTGGAAAGGCTGGTGGCGTGAAGTTTGCCGCTGACATCGACGCCGTTCGCGAACACGCCGGCAACATCATCGGTCTCGACATCAATGGTCACATCGTGAAACGCCTCTGGATCGAGAAGGCCTCTGATATCGCCGAGGAGTATTACGCCAGCTTCACGCTCGACCGCTCCGCCAAGAAGCACCTTGGCCTGCTCTCCAAGGAGGGTGGGGTCGAGATCGAGACCGTTGCCGAGGAGAACCCCGATGCCATTGCCAAGATCTGGATCGATCCCGTCGACGGGTTCTCGGAAGCCGATTGCCGCGAATGGGTAGCCGCCGCCAGGCTGCCCGATGCTGCAGTCGAGGGCGCAGTCGACATCCTTCAAAAGCTCTACACCGCCTACACCGACGGCGACGCCGACCTGGTCGAAATCAACCCACTGATCCTCACGCCTGAGGGCCAGGTACACGTGCTCGATGCCAAGGTCACCCTCGACGGCAATAGCGAATTTCGTCATGAGGACTACGGCCAGTACGACGAGACCCAGCCTCGCGACGAGCGCGAGGAAGCTGCGCACGCCAAGGGTCTGCAGTACGTGGGCCTCGAGGGGTCCGTCGGTGTGATTGCCAACGGCGCCGGCCTCGCCATGAGCACCGTCGACGTGGTCAATCAGGTCG
>JAACCU010000094.1 GCA_009937405.1 Actinomycetota bacterium | reverse complement strand
GACGGCACCGCTGACGTCGGCATCGTTACCGACGGCACCGCTGACGTCGGCATCGTTGTTGCTGGCTAGTGAGTCACCGCTGTCGTCGTCGCTGCCGCAGGCGGTTGCCAGCAGTAGCACCGCCAGGAGCGCGGCGAAGAGTGCTCTCCAGCATTTGGCTGAGTGGATCGGGTTCAGGGTCTGAGTGGCTCGTGTGGTGTTCATGGTGGCTCTGACGACACCGAATGCGTTTTGGGTCCCGTCGTCATTGATTTGTCATGGACCCGTCATCGCTTGGTCGCAACCGTCACGCGGCCGCTAGGTTCGACGTGTGGCTGACGCAGACGACAGCGAGCATGAAGACTTCCATGATCACTGGGTGCACTCGCACCGTGACGTGCAAGGTGGCAACGCTCGAGCAGCCGTCTTTGGTGTCAGTGACGGGCTCGTAAGTAATGTTGCACTGATCCTGGGAATCGCCGGCGCATCCACGGATGGGTCGCTCGTGCGCCTCGCTGGGGTCAGTGGATTGCTGGCCGGTGCTATCTCCATGGCGGCCGGCGAATGGGTAAGCGTGCGGGCCCAGAACGAATTGATCGAGCGAGAGCTTGAGATCGAACGCCAGTCGCTGCGGGACAATCCTGAGGCCGAGGCCAAAGAACTTGCCGCCATCTATCGGGAACGAGGTCTTGATCCCGAGCACGCAGATCAGGTTGTCGCCGGGATCATGTCCAACCCTGAGATCGCTCTCGACGTGCATGCCCGAGAAGAACTCGGCATCGACCCCCACGGCGTCGGTTCACCGCTACAGGTCGCGGCCTCGTCATTCTTCGCATTCGCTATCGGTGCAGTTGTCCCACTGATTCCTTGGTTTATTACCGATGGAATTAACGCAACAATCGCCTCGGTAATCCTTGGGGTTACAGGAGCTGCCGTGGTTGGCTTTCTGGTAGCGCACTTCACCGAGCGCAGTGCGGTACGCACCGCGCTGCGCCAAGTCATGGTCGCCGGTCTCGCGTGTACTGCGACATATCTGATCGGCTCTGCGCTGGGCGTCTCGATTACATAACGAGAGTCGGTTGTTCTCTGAGTTCGCTAAGAGTGGATCATGGCCTCGGGATGATATTCCCTTCAAGTCACTCTCAAAATAGGACGATGGCATTCACGTTCAAGCTGATAAGCCATGCGATACGTGGGCTTCGAGGGGGTCGAGATGCCAGCCAGTGATGCCGTCACAACTCAGGACGCGGCTCATCTGCTGCGCCGAACCGGGTATGGAGGGTCGAACGCCGAAGTCACGGCGTTGACAGGAAAGACCCGCCGACAGTGTGTGGATGCCGCAATGGGATTTACGGCGAGTGAGGCGATCCCCGGTGGACCTGATGTCGGAAAGCCCAGCTGGGTTGTGAATAGCGAGGATGGACAATGGGAGGTCCACAGCGACATCATCGACTGGTGGGTGACCCGAATGGCGACTTTGCCCAACTCGACCACCACTCCATCTCCTAGCCCCGCGACGGCATCCGATTTACCCATTTATGAGCGTTTGGCCTTCTTCTGGCACGACCATTTTGCGTGTGCTCAGGACAAGGTGGCCGACATCGAAGCAATGTGGGACCAGATCCGAATGTTCCGTCGCTACGCCATGGGAAGCATTGACGGTCTTGTTCGCCGCACTGCGGTGCACCCGGCGATGTTGGTCCACCTCGACAACCAGCACAACACGGTCTGGGAGCCGCAGGAGAACTTCGGTCGCGAGATCATGGAGCTCTACACCTGTGGTGTCGGCAACTTCACCGAGGCCGACGTGGTGGCGATGACGAACGCGTGGACCGGTCACAACACGGCCGGGTGGGACGATGTCAATGACTTTTGGGACTCGACCTACGTCTACGGCAGCGATGACCATGACCACGGGCAAAAGACGCTCTTTGGAATCACGGCCAACTGGAACGGCATCGCCCAACACGCCGGTGAGCGTGACGCCATAACCGAACTCATTCATGGCGAACGTCAGCAGGCCACGGCTCGACACCTTGCCGGCAAGCTGTTTCGTTGGTTCGCGCACCCTGAGCCATCGGAGTCGGTCGTCAACGAACTCGCCAACGTGTTCATCGCCGGGAACATGATGGTCGCCCCTTTGCTGCGGGCGATTCTGGAGCACGACGAGTTCTGGGCGGCGAGCACGCGCTGGTCCCAGATCAAGAGCCCAACTGACTTTGTTGTCTCTGTTGTGAAGCAGTTGGGTATCGACGCTGACCAGATGGGCCTGCGATGGCGGATGGAGGGCAGGGGCCAGGTGCCCCTTGACCCGCCGAGTGTCGCGGGCTGGGGCGGTGGGGTGAACTGGCTATCGACGTCCTCTGCGTGGAGCCGCGGCCGTCTAGCCAGCAACTTGCGGTGGCCATCCAGCGCGGACGACATCTCCGGCGTTGGCCTCCTTGCCGGTATCGAGCACATGACCGCTGCAGATGCCATAGAAGCGATCTTCGATCTTTTCGGGCTGGAGGAAGTGTCGTCAGAAACTCGCGGCCGTCTGGAGTCTTGGTTCACCCAGGCCCACGCCACGCATCGATGGTCGATCCCGCCGGTGGGCTTCATACTCGGCATGGTCACCCCCGAGAACCAGGTCTTCTGAGGCAGGAGGAAGTAAATGCATACGAATTCCCTTTCCCGATCCGGTCGTGGGCTTGTGATCCCCGGCGTTGCCCGGCCGACCGAGGCTGACGTTGCCTTGGCCACGCTGTCGAGAACCGACGGCACCAACGGCGGCCTCGCTCGGCGCCGATTTCTCCAGGGAGCACTTGCGATGGGCGGCATGGCCAGCCTCACCGCTTTCCCGAGCATGTTCCCGAGCGTGGCGCCCGGGCTTTTCGGGGGCATCGCGGGTGCGGCCACGCCACTTGGCGCGACTCAGAACATCCTGGTGACGATCATGTTGAGCGGGGGCAACGATCACCTCAACACCCTGATCCCGGCCGAGAACGGTGCCTACCAGTCCGCTCGTGGTGATCTTGCCGTTTCGGTCGATGGCTCGACCAGTGTGGGCGAGGGTTTGCACCTTCACCCGAACCTTGCGGGGCTCAAGTCCCGATTCGACGCCGGACAGGTCGCCTTTATACGCGGTGTTGGCGAGCCGACTGATGACCACAGTCACTTCACATCCATGGCGACATGGATGAGCGGCAATCAGAACCAGGTGCAGCCCGCCACGGGTTGGCTCGGCCGATACCAGGACGGCGCTGGCCTCGACAGTCTCGGCTCGGTCGCCATTGGCTGGTCGGGTGTGCCGCTGACCTTGCAGGGTGTGAACAGTAGTGCAGTGTCAGTTCCGACCAATGGGTCACTTTTCGGTGCCGATCGTTCGGAGCCCTGGGAACGGTACGGCTACGAGGCAATTAGTGACATCGGCAACGCCGGCGGCAGTATCGGTGCCTATGGCGCCCAGATTGCTGGCACATGGGGTAGGGCTATCGATACCGCTCGACAGATCTCGCCGGCCTTTGTGCCCGGTCTACCGGAGGACGGTCTGGCCCGAGAGCTTGCGGTTGCCGCACAGCTGATCAACCTGAACCTCGGTACGCAGCTCGTTAACGTCACTCTCGACGGGTTCGACTCCCACGATAGCCAGCGTCCAGATCACGACAATTTGCTGGCTGAGCTCGATGCGGGTATCGACGCGTTCTTCGGCCACTTGTCGCCGGCGATGGCCGTGCGTACATCAGTGTTGATCTTCTCGGAGTTCGGCCGCCGCGTGGAGAGAAACTCGACCGGTACCGATCACGGCACTGCTGGTCTCATGACCCTCATCGGGCCTGCCGTGAACGGTGGCCTTCATGGAACGCAGCCGTCGTTGACGAATCTTGACCGGCGCGGCGACATGCATCACCATCTTGACTTTCGATCGGTGTACGCCACCATTCTTGAGGATTGGCTCGAGGCCGACTCAGCCGAGGTGCTTGGAACGAATTATCCGACGCTCGACCTTTATGACTCGGACTCGTCCGGCATGTTCAACGACGTGCCCCGGGGTGCGTACTACGCACCTGCAGTTGGGTGGCTGGCCGCCTCAGGCATCACCAGCGGTACCGGGCCAGGAGAGTTCTCGCCGGCCGACAACGTCACCCGTGCTCAGATGGCGGCTTTTCTGTGGAGATACCGGGGCGAGCCAACCGGCGCGCCCGATGCTGGCTTCAGTGATGTTCCGTCAGGTCGCTACTACACGGCTGCTGTCGATTGGCTGTATGAGCAAGGGATCACGACAGGCGTGGGCGGCAATCGGTATGGGCCCGATGACTATGTGACGCGTGCTCAGATGGCCACCTTTCTGTGGCGCCTTGAGGGATCTGCGGGGGGATCGCCACCGGCGGGCTTCAGTGATGTTCCGTCAGGGCGCTACTACACCGGTGCTGTCGACTGGCTGTATGAGCAAGGGATCACGACGGGCGTCGGCGGCAACCGGTATGGGCCCGATGACAACGTGACGCGTGGTCAGATGGCCACCTTCCTGTGGCGCCTCGCCGGAACTCCCTAAAGGCTGCTTCCGTTCTTGTTGAGGACGTCAAAGAAGAAGCTCGCCGTCATGTCGAAGTGGTGGGTGTAGCTCCCGAAGGAGCGCCAGCCACTGCCGAGGCCGTCACCGGGCGCACGTTCGGCTAGTTCACACCGCGTTCCCGGCCGACCCAGAACGGATCGCGTAGGTCGCGCTTCAAGATTTTGCCGGCCCCAGATTTGGGCAGCGGCTCGTCGGCAGAACGGACGTTGACGGACCGGGGGAGCTTGTAGCCGGCGATCAGATCCCGGCAGTGTTCGACGAGTTCATCGGCGGAGAGTGGCGCATCAGGCTTGATCACCACCTCAACGTGCACGGTCTCGCCCCATTCTTCGTGAGGGATACCGAATGCTGCAGCCTCCAGAACCGATGGATGGGCGTAGACGGCATTCTCAACCTCGGTCGTATAGATGTTTTCGCCACCCGAGATGATCATGTCCTTCGCTCGGTCGACAACGAACAGATAGCCGCCGTCGTCGGCATAGGCCACATCGCCCGAGCGGTACCAGCCATCGACGAGCGCGTTCGCAGTCTCCTCGTCTCGGTTCCAGTAGCCCCTCATGATGTTTGGCCCTTGAACGTAGATTTCGCCGGCCTCGCCGACGTCGCAGACGGTGATGCCATCTTCGCGACGAACCTCCACCCGCACACCGGCGACCGGAGAGCCCGCCGACTGCATCCGACTAGCCCACGGCTCTTCGCCAGAAATCCCGCGCCGATGAGCGTCGAGGCTCAAGACGGTGACCAGTGGGGAGGCTTCAGTCATGCCGTAACCCTGAGCGAAGATCGGCCCGAATGCTTCGATCGCTGCCTTCTGCACAGAGCTCGGCATCGGGGAGGCTCCGTAGAGCACCGCCCGGAGACTGGAGAGATCAGCGTCAGCCAAATCTGGACTCTGGATGATCATGTTGACCATCGTGGGCACCATGAGCGATGACGTGATGCGCTCATCTTCGATCACCTTGATCGTGCCGGTCGGGTCAAAGGCAGGCACGAACACGTGGGTACCGCCCGTCCACGTCACGCCGTAGGCGAAAGCACCGTCGGCAAGGTGAAACTGTGGTCCACAGTGGAGGTAGCGGTCGTTGTCGTCGAGATGAAGTGCGCCGATTATGTGCAGGGCGTTCGATGTGAGGTTGGTGTGGGTGAGCATCGCCCCCTTTGGAAGCCCTGTGGTTCCGCCGGTGTAAAAGATCGCTGCGACGGTGTCGCCCCCGCTTGCGATGTCGGAGAAGTCTCGCTCCGGCGTGGCCGCCAGAGAGTCATACGCGAGGGTGCCGTCCGGGGGACTGGTGCCAGGACCCATGTGAACAAGCGTGTGCATGTCATCACAGCGTTCGATCACTTGTCGTCCGGCGGCGAGGAACGTGTCATCGACAAAGAGGACCTTGATGTTTGAGTCGTTGGCAATGAAGACGAGTTCTTCAACTGCGAGCCGATAGTTGAGGTCGTTCATCACCATCCCTCCTTCTGGAATGGCGAACCAGAGCTCAAGATGCCTCGCAGAGTTCAGCGCCAAAAGACCCACGCGGTCGCCGGTGTCGAGACCGAGGTCGCGTAGGCCAGTTGCGACGCCGCGCACCCGAACCTGAGTTTCGCTCCATGTTCGTCGTTCACCGGTGCCGATGTCGACCGTCGCTTCTTTGTCGGCGTACTGCACTGCCGAGCGCTCCAGCGCCCAACTAATCCGATGGTCGAACTTGCTCACGGACGGCTCTCCTTCGAGTGAGTGGTCTTCGCAGAGTAGTTCTGGCCGACGTCGCTGTACATGTCGATGAGGACCAGTGCCTGTGGGGCTAGCTTCGTCGTTTTGTCCGGCTCGTGGCTGCGGCCGACATCGGGTCTTCGGGCCAATGATGTTTGGGATATCGGCCCCGCATCTCTTTACGCACCTCGGCGTAGCCGGTTGCCCAGAAGCCTGCGAGATCACTGGTGATCTGGACGGGGCGATGAGCCGGCGATAAGAGTTCCAGGGTGATGGGAACTTGGCCGTTGGCGACCGTGGGGGACTGGTCGAGCCCAAAGACCTCCTGAAGACGAACCGGCAGCGCCGGCCCTCCTTGGCTGTCGTAGTTCACGGGCAAGCGGGAACCAGATGGGACGTCGATGTGGGTGGGCGCCAGGCGATCAAGATCTCGGCTGTGCCTCCAGTCGATCAGATTGGCAAGGGCTTCGCGAGGCTTGATCTTCTCGACATCCGAGCGGCGTTTGGCGTTGCCGAGCGCCGGAGTCAGCCAGGTGTCGAGCTGCGCAAGCAGGCGGTTGTCGTCGACGGCCGGCCACTCGTCTTCGTCGATCGAGTGGAGGAACGCGAGACGGCTTCGGTAACGCTCGTCGGCCCTGTCCCAGGAGAGGAGCGAGAGCCCTTCTCGCTGAACACCAGCGAGCAATGCTTCGATAACCGAACTTCGGTCCGGATCGCTTAGCGGCGAACGCGACACGACGATCGCTCCGAGGCGGTTCTGCGTCTCGAAGATGACATCGCGCGTGCGGCGGTCCCACCCACCGGTTTCGCTCTCGGTGAGTCGATCACCGTGGTAGGCCTCGATCTCTTCGATGGTGATCGGCGCCGCCATCCTGATTTGGGCTGCGCCACCGGTGCCTTCGGTTTCGGCGACGGCGAGCCAGCGCTCGCGGGCCAATCCGTCATTTGGGGAGGTGGAAACTCCGGCACCACTGGCGAGCAGGAAGCTTCCGGTATCGGCCCGCCGTTGAGCGAGGCGTTCGGGGAAAGCGAAGCTCGCCACCAGCCCCACGATGTCGAGATCAATTTCGCCTCGTGGGGCGGTGAGATCGGCACCGAGCCGGTCGTTCCATCGTTTGGCCACGGCCCGAGCCTGGTGTACGGCGCCGTCGTCTACGCCTGCCGTGGAGCGACCCCGGTTTCCTGGACGGCCGCCCAGTTGCTCTACCCGGGCCCGCAAATCGGTCGGCCGATCCCGACCGCGCAGCAGGTCCCGGTCGGCCAGCGCGGCAGCGACGGCGCAACCAGTGGCCAATGCTCCAACGCGACCTTCGATTTCCAGAGATTTCGCTCGGAGCAGGAGATGGGCGAGCCGGGGCTCAGTGCCGAGCTCGTGCATTGCCTTACCATGGTTGGTCATCTGACCGTCATTGTCGATTGCGCCGAGATCGATGAGAACGGCGCGAGCGGCATTCATGGCGATCGTTGGTGGCGCGTCAAGCCAGGGGAGTTCGCTCGGTTGCCTCGCTCCCCATGCCGCGATCTGCAAGGCAAGGGACGTGAGGTCGCTGGTCAGAATCTCGGGCGGTTCGTTGGCCGGACGATGCTCGTGTTCGCCAGCTGTCCAGAGCCGGATACACACTCCGGGCCCCTGACGCCCGGCGCGACCGGCTCTTTGATCGCAGGCCGCCCGGCTGGCCGTTGTGGTGCGGAGGCGGCTCATGCCTCGTCCGTGGTCGATCTCGGGACGCCGACGACGACCAGTGTCGACCACTGTTCGCACACCATCGATGGTCACGCTTGTCTCGGCGATCGGCGTCGACAAGATCACCTTTCGGCGACCATTGGGGTCGAGTTGGAGTGCCTGATCCTGTGCTTCAGGCGGAAGTGATCCGTGAAGCGCAGTGATGGCAACGTCGTTGCCGACCTTGCGTACCAGGTCTCGTTCGGCCCGGTTGATGGCACCTGCTCCGGCCATGAAGACCAAAATGTCGCCGGTTTGGTCGGCCGTTCGCTTCAGGAGTTCGATCACGGTGGGCACGACTGCTTGGTCAACCGTCTGCCCTGGGAGCGGCGGCTCGTAGCGAATCTCGACCGGATGAAGGGGCGCTTCGGCTGTGATGATTGCGTCGGTTTGCAGCCGAGTGGCCAGTGATGCAGCGTCGAACGTGGCCGACATGACGATGACACGAAGGTCGTCGCGCAGCGCATCTGTGGTCTCGCGAACGAATGCCAACGCAGTGTCGGCATGGATGCTGCGCTCGTGAAACTCGTCAAAGATTACCGTGCCATAACCGGATAGTCCTGGGTCGGTCAGCAGCATGCGAGTGAGCACACCCTCAGTCACGACCTCAACCTGTGTGGCGCCACTCACCCTGGTATCGAACCGGGTGCGAAGGCCGATCGACTGGCCGATCTTTTCGCCACGTTCGGTGGCCATTCTGTGAGCCGCCGCTCGTGCCGCTACTCGACGCGGTTCGAGCACGATGACCTTGTTGTGTGCCATCCAGGGCTGGCCCACAATTGACGGTGGAACCCGGGTTGTTTTGCCGGTGCCGGGTGGGGCTTGGAGGATTACGAGGCGTTGCCGTTTCAGCGCTGCGTGAAGTTCGGGGAGAACCTCGTCGATAGGAAGTCGACTGCTGGCGGGCGCGGATGGCGTCATGGCGGGCTAGCTGAGCCCTGTGAGCACAGTCTCAACCCCAACGGCCACAGATTCGGGGTGCGACTTCATCACGAAATGGCGGGCACCTTCCACAGTGGTTCGCACGGCGTGGGGAAGCTTCTTTTCGAGATAGTCGTTCGCTCCCAAGAACGCTCGGTCGCCGTCGCCGATCACCAGCGAGATCGGCAGTGCGAGCGTGCTTAGCCCGTCCATGACCATCGAGTCAGAATGGAATGCGATCGTCGAGGCTTCCTCGCTGACGGCGTAGGACGAGGAGTTCTTGCGGACGCGATCGTTCCAGCTCTGCATGGCATCAGGGTCGCGGAAGCCGGGTCCAGTGGAGACGAGTACGAGCCCGTTGATCGACAGAGCCGTGTCGGTTCGGCTGAGGGCATGTGCCATCCCTAGGTAACCGCCGAGGCTGTGACCGACCCAGACGATGCGACGATCAGGATTGTTGGTGCGCAGGGTGGCGATGACGGCATCAATGTCGTTGAGCACAGCGGCCCGCTCGTACGCCGATTCGAGGTCAGGAGTAGGTGATTTGCCGTGACCGGGGAGGTCGATGCTCGCGCAGGCTGTGCTGCGTGACACCAGCGCCACGGGGTTGTCCCAGCAGTGGCTGTCGCTGTCTAACCCATGTACCCAAAGGACGATGGGCTGATCAGGATCCGTGGGCCCGGCGTGGGCGATGTGTAGTTCGGTCATCATTGTCTCCATTCACGATGTATCTGGGGTGGTCAGAGGCCGCGAAAGTGGGGGCGACGCTTCTGCATGAAGGCTGCCACGCCTTCTTTGAAGTCGGCGCTGTCGTAGCAGGCCCTGGCATGGGCCTTGATATTGACGAGATCGACCGCTGCGCCTGCCGCAGCCGAGATCGCGTTGACCTGGACCTTGGCGGCATTGATCGACAGGGGAGCGAGGCGGGCAATTTGGTCGGTGAGTCGATCGACATGGGCGTTGAGTTCGGCCTCCGGGACGACCTCCTGGACGAGACCAATGCGCAGCGCCGCCTCAGCATCAACGACTCGAGCGGTGAACAGCAGCGACTTCGCTGTGGCGGGCCCGACGAGCGAAACCAGACGCTCGGTCGCTTCGATCGGGTAGGCGAGCCCGAGGCTGGCGGGTGGAACGGCGAAGGTTGCGTCTGCGCCAGCGATTCGAATGTCAGCGTGAAGCGCTATGGCGATGCCACCACCCCGACAAGGCCCATGGATCGCGGCGATGACCGGCACCCGGGCATTGGCGATGGCGGCCCAGGCTTCGTGTTCCGCGTTGTCGTAGCCCTCGGCCTTCGAGCTGCCATCGGTGGCGCGACCCATTCGGCGGTTCGGGAATTCTGAAATATCGCTTCCGGCGCTGAAGGCTTCGTCTCCTGCGCCCCTGATGACGATGCAGCGAAGGTCTGGTTCGGCTGCAAGAGCGGCCATCGCGTCTGGCACGGCGAGATACATCGCCGAGTTCATGGCGTTGCGTCGCCCAGGGTTGTCGATTGTGAGGGTGCCGATCGTGCCGTGCCCAACGGGATCGATCACCTCAGAGTCGATCACCTCAGAGTCGATCACCGCAGGCCGGACGGAGATACCAATGCTTGCCACGGGCGTCAGCCTCGCAGATCGACGGTGGTCACGCCCTACTGGCTTGCCCCGTCTACTTCCGTGGGCGAGTCACCACGGTCAGGACAAGCGACGCGACGAAGGCGCCAGCGAAGAATCCGGGGTTGCCGCCCGGCCAGACAAGGCCACCGAACGCAAGGAACGGTATGGATACCGCGGCGTTGACGAGAAGGGTGCGGGTGTTCATCACAGGCGTGAGGCTATCCGCGGGTGTCGTCCGTGCTAGTGGCCGTGGCCAACGAGTGGTTCGCCGTTGAGTTCGCGCAAGAGCGTCTCGGTAATGGCCTGTGCCGGCGCCGGGCGGGTGAAGTAGTACCCCTGCCCGAGTTGACAGCCCATGGCGAGCAGACGACGGTGCTGATCAGGGACCTCGATCCCCTCGGCTACGGTCTGTGCGCCCATGGATTCGGCGATCGATAGCACCGTGGCGACGATCGCCGAGTCTTCGTGGTCTTCGAGTCGGGCGACGAAGGTCTGGTCGATCTTCAAGATGTCGGCTGCGAACTCCTCGGCGTACTTCAATGAGGCATAGCCGGTGCCGAAGTCGTCGATCGCCACCCGCAAACCGGCTTCGCGTAAGGCGTCGATTCGAGACACGATGAGCTCAAAGTCGTTGATGAGTGCGGACTCGGTCAACTCGAGGACGACGGCGTGGCGATCAAGGCCAGCGTTGTCCACGATATTGAGAATCTCGGTGACGATGTCGTCGCACTGAAGTTGAACCGGCGACACGTTGATGCTGGCGTAGATGTCGTGGCCATCGTTGCGCCACGTCGCCACCTGGCAGGCGGCTTTCTTGAGGACATACTTGCCGAGGGGGACGATCATGCCGTTCTTCTCGGCGATCGGAATGAACGATGCAGGCGAAATCATTCCCCGGTCGGGGTGATTCCAGCGAACAAGCGCTTCGACCCCGACTGTGTGGCCAGTGTTGAGATCAACGATCGGCTGGTAGTAGACCATCAACTCTTCGTTCTCAATCGCCGCACCGAGGCTGTTGGAAATCTCGAAACGTTCGATCGTCTGATCGGCCATGCTCGGTTCGAACATTGCCCAGCGACCCTTGCCTTGCTCTTTCGCCTCGTACATAGCGACGTCGGCGGACCGGATTAGGTCCTCGGGAGAGAGGTCGCCGTCCTCATCGATTGCAATGCCGACGCTGACGCTCAAACGAATCTTTTGTCCGAGCAACGTAACCGGCTGTGAGAGTTCCTCGATGATTCGGTCAGCGACTCCGACTATGTCAGATTCGCCGTAGACGTCGTTGAGGACAACAGCGAACTCATCGCCACCGAACCGGGCGGCGCGGTCGCGAAGACGGAGCTTGGTCTGGAGCCGAGAAGAGATCTCCACCAGGACCTGGTCGCCTGCGGCGTGACCAAGCGAATCATTGATGTTCTTGAAGTCGTCGACATCGATGAACAGAGCGGCAACCTTGCTGCCGGCGCGTCGATCGGGACCGAGCGCTTTCTCCAGTTGGTTTGAGAACTGCACTCGGTTTCCGAGCCCGGTGAGATCATCATGCAAAACCTGGTGCCGCAGGTCGTTCTCAAGCTTCTTGCGATCGGTGATGTCGCGAATGTTCAGCACGAGACCATTCACGGATGGGTCGTTGCGAAGATCGGTGAACGTGACCTCGGTTGTGCGGTGCGTCTTGTCGGGCCGCTCCAGTGTCAGTTCAAGATTGCGGGCGCCTGGCGGTCGGATCCGTAGGGCTCGGCGCACGGTATCGAGACCTTCGAGGTCGTCCTGGGGCAGAAGCTCCGTGAAGCTTCGGCCGCGTAGTTGTTCTGGCCGAAGGCCGAACAGATTCTCGGCCGCTGGACTGGCGTAGGTGAAGACGCCAGCCTCATCAAGCACGGCAATGACGTCAGAGCTGTGCTGAACCAGACCGCGGAACCACTGTTCGGATCGTTTCAGTCCAATCTTGGCTGCCCGTTCCTCGGTGACGTCACGTGCGGTCACGACGATGCCGCCGACTTCAGGATCGTCGGTGAAGTCTCGCGCCGTGATATCAAACCACCGGTAGTCATCGGTGCCGGTCGAGATCCGGGCTTCCACCGGTCCTGATCGGTTGACACCTGAAGTTGCGTTATCGACGAGGCCGGCTATTGCTTCGCGATCATCGGCGTGGACCAGGTTGAGGTACTGCGTCTCAAGCAGTTCGACTGAGTTCATTCCGACAATCCGTTGGGCATTGGGTGAGGCGAAGGTGACCTTGCCGTCCATGACTACTGACACGAGATCAGCAGACTGCTCGACGAGGGTCGTGACTTGATGCTCCAAGCGATGACGCATCTGACTCTCGCGCATCTCAAGTCCGGTGATCGCTGCCGCGAGTTGAGCGTCGAGGCCTTGAAGCGCGATCATCTGGGCATCATCGAGTGGCCCAGTCGCAACGATGGTGATCGCATGTGGAGCCTTGCCAATGGCGAGTTCAGGAGTGTCTTGACCGTTTTGGTGGCAGGCGAAGCCGGAGTCGCCGAGGATCTCGTTGGCCGTGCTGAGTGCGACGGCGTTTGCTTCATCGGGATGTTTCGTCGACGAGAGCGCGGTGCTCGACAGGCGCAGCGATGCTTCGTGTTGGGCTACGCGCTCGTTCGCTTCGAACAGGAGCCAGATGCGGTACAGGGTGAGGCCGCCGAGGATCAAGGCGCCGACCATGATGACCGGCACGCTCGAATCTTGACCGGTAATCAGCGACAATGACAGAGTCAGCGGGACGATGAGAATCGCCATCCCGAGCATGAGCAATCGACCCACGGAGAACGACGGTGGTTTAGCTGAGGCGCTGTCCGACATCCGTGCGGAATCAGGGTGCATGAGTGCCGCTGTCCCGCATACGAATGCGGCGACTGCGGTTCCTCCGGCCAGTCGAGCCGCCCAGGGATTGCCCGTGGTATGGAAAAGGAGCAGCAAATCGCTCACGATGATCAGGCCACTGCCGACAGCCAGCAGACGCCATGAGCGGTTTCGGACCCCGCTCCCGACCGCAAGCGTGGCTACATGGCCAATGAGAATGATCGTCAGGACCGAGTACCCCACGTTGGTGAGCCGGGCACCGAGGTCGACCGTGTCGTCGAGGATATAGGTCGGCAGGATTCCGGCGAAGATGGCGATGGCGACGGCGGAGGCAACGATCAGACCGTCGACAGCGGCTTCTTTGCGCCACCGAGGATGACGATGGCCGTGAGCGCGGTTGAAAAGCCAGACGCAGGAGATGATGCCGATGTACCCGACGTAGCCACCGGCATCAGCAGGCGATGGGAACGGCGCATCTTGAGCCGTGGCCGCTCCATGAATTCCGCGTGCGACAACGGACACGAAGAGTGAGCCAATGCCGATGAGGAGAGCGATCCATGGAAGTCGGACCTTGCGGTCGAGTTGGGGCAGGCGAATCCAGGCCGCAGTAATGAAGCCACCGGCGGCGGCGAGGTAGAGGGCAGGCGCGAGCGAAGGGATGATGACGGAAGTGAGCACCGCCGCCGTGGCAATCGAGGTTGCCGTCGCTGCTTTTGTAATACGCAAGAGTTGACTAGTCGGCAGGCAGTGCCCGGACTTTAGGTCTCCTGACATAGTCAAATATTCATCTATGATCAGGGCTGAATGTCGTGTGTGTCTCGCTCCCTTGTCTTCCCCGCCTTCTTGTCGTGAGTGATCCTTCGTCTCGTCGAGCCCCCAGCGGCTTGTTTTGGTGGGTGGCCACAATTGCCACGCTGATCGTCGTCGACGATCTCACCTATGGCCCCATTTCCTGGCTGCTCGTAAAGTTGTTTGGCCAAGCTGTCATCGTTTTGGTGTTCGTCATCTACTTCGTCGCCCAGCTGTACCTGGTCAACCAAGGCATCAGGGATTCGCCCACTCGGCTAGCGGGTGCCCTGCTCGATCGACTCCAACTCTCGCGGCGGTCGTCTCAGGTTGCCGACCGCGAAACCCATATCCATGAGCATGTGACTGGGGTAGCTCTCGCATGCGTCTTCTCGCTTCTGATCGGAGGGATCTTGCCTCCGCTGCTTCTTTGGCGGCGGGGATGGTCACGCACAGCGGTGCAGCGGGTGGCAGTGGCAACGAGCGCCATATACGCATCCGAGTTCGCCATGTTGCATGGCTGGATTCCGAGCCAAATCTTCTAGCCCACGATCTTGCCTGTGGATAAGTCCTGTTTCATGTTCTAGGCTTCACCGCTATGCCATGCACGAGATGCTTTCGTGGGACGTTGATCCTGGCCGAAGAAGCTTGCTCCAGCGCGTGGCCCTGCTGCGCCGGCGTTTCGACGATGTCGCTTGTGAGTGATCATGAGTGATGCACGCTCGCAGCCTTTGGTCGAGACTTCTGCACCTTTAGGCGTCGTTCCCGAACTCCGCGAGGTTGTAGCGGAGAGGGCAGTTCAACTCGATGACATTGACACGGCCTTTCGTATTGAGCGCCAGGTTTTCGAGGAGTGCGGTTACGGCCAGATGCCCGCGGAGTTCGATGTCCAATCGACGTTTTACATCGCGCGTTTGGTTTCCAGTGGCGAGATCTTGGGTGTGCTCAGGATGATCCTGGGGACGCCTGAGCCTCTTCCGTTCTTGAAGCTTCCGCTGCACGATGGCTGGCGCGAAGTGCTTTCTACTCTCCCAGGCGAGCGGTTGCTTGAGTACGGGGCTCTTGCGGTTCCGCAAGCGAACCAGCAGGAGTTCGGCCTTTCGGTCAGCAAGGCGTTGTATCGAGCCGGATGGGAGCATTCGGTTGACGTTGATGCCGGTTGCTCCGGCATGGTGATGGAGCCTCGCCGTGCGAGGGTGCTGGCGCGATGGCACGGGTTGGTTTTCGAACAGGCTGGTGACACGACGTTCTATATGGGTGGCGATGTTGCGGGGTTTATCGCGACTCCGACCGGTCTACTCTCCGATCTCAAGCGTCTCAACCCCGACTTCGCCGAGTACGTCACAGCGAGATACGACCCGATTCTTGACGTCATCGACCTACGAGACACGCAAGACGTCTCGTAGCGCTACCAGGTATCGGTACGAGGGCCAGCATTAGTGTCCCCGGGTTGCCGCTGCGTTGGGGATCATTGTCGGGGCCCCCTCACCGCGCCGGTCGGCTAGGCCGAAACCCCGTAGGCTGGTCAGATGGCGAAGCGCAAGCGCAAACAGACTCGACCGGCTGTGGGTGTCGAACCGTCCTATCCTCCGGTTCAGGCTGGGTTGTTGAGCCCCATGCGGCGGGTTCCTGCGGAGATCCCAAGGCCGCCATACGCATTGCACGGCGATCCTGGGCCAAGCGTCTCCTCGCTCACCCGCACCCCGGATGAGCTCGCGGCGATGCGCCGCACGGGCCAGGATGCGGCAGAGATCCTTTTGATGGCGGGCACGCTCGTAAAACCAGGCATCACCACCGATGAAATTGACCGCGCCGTTCACGAAGCGTCCATTGCGAAGGGTGGTTATCCCAGCCCCCTCAACTATCGCGGATTCCCCAAGTCTGTTTGTACGTCTGTCAACGAAGTTATCTGTCATGGCATACCCGACAGCCGTCCGCTTGCCGACGGTGACATCATCAACATCGACGTCACGCTTTGGAAGGACGGCGTTCACGGCGATACGTCGGCCACCTTCCTTGTGGGTGACGTCGACGACCTCTCGCTCACGTTGGTGCGTGAGACGGCGCGCTCGCTTGACCTTGGCATCGCCGCGGTCACACCTGGTGGTCTTGTCAGCGATATCGGCAAGGCCATAGAGGGCCACGCGGTGAAGCATCGTCTTGGCGTGGTTCGGGAATTCATCGGGCACGGCGTCGGTACCGAGTTCCACTCCAACCTCCAGATTCCTCACTATCACGAGCGTCGGCTGGCGACTCGCCTCGAACTCGGCACCTCGTTCACGATCGAACCGATGCTCACACTCGGTGCTCCCGATGCGGTGGTATGGGATGATGACTGGACCGCGTCAACCATCGATGGCACCCGTACTGCGCAGTTCGAGCACACCCTGGTTGTCAGCGAGTCGGGGGCTGAGCGTCTCACCATGACGGCCGCCGGCGAGTGTGCTCACGACCTCGTCGCTGCCGCACTGGCTTAGGCCAGCCGGCGTCAAGACAGGTTTCACGCAAGCGGCATCAAATGCCTTTTTCAGCGCCAATCTCTCGAATCGCCTAGCGTCAGGAACACAGACCAGCCAGAGGAGAACAACAATGGCGTCCATCGAAACAATCGAAGGCATCGGTGTCAAGCATGGCAAGGCCCTTCGCAAGGTC
>JAACCU010000093.1 GCA_009937405.1 Actinomycetota bacterium | reverse complement strand
TCAGACGGAGAGCACATGCAGCTGCAGATTGACCTCTGTGATCGTGACGCCATCGCCGTTGTTGTCGAACGCTCCGTTGAAATTCTCGGCGGTGTCGACATCTGTGTGAATTGTGCCGGTATCGGTGGCCGGTCACCGGCGATCTCATACGGGGATGACCTATGGGACCGAGTGCTGGCCACCAACGTCAGCGGTTCCTTCGCGATGGCGAAGCTCGTTGGCGCTCACATGATAACGCAGGGCTCCGGCTCGATCATCAACATTGCGTCGATCGGTGGGCTCGTGGGCTGGGCCGGCAGTGTTGGCTACCAGGTAAGTAAGGGCGCAATCGTCCAGATGACGCGGTCGTTGGCGGCCGAGTGGGGACCAGCGGGCGTACGCGTCAACGCTATCGCCCCCGGTCACATCGCCACCGAACTCGTGCAACGGCAGTGGCTTGTCGAGCCCGAACTCGAAGAGTTCTTTCTGTCGCGCACGCCGCTGGCTCGGTTGGGTGATCCCGTCGATGTGGCGAACGCTGCAGTCTTCTTAGCATCGGACGCCTCGCGCATGATCACAGGTCAGGTGCTGGCAGTCGACGGCGGATACACCAGTCAATGAAAAGAGCATGATGACGACGAGACCGATCGATGGTGATGATGCCCGTGACCTGCTGCGCCAGATGCAGACGATTCGAGCATTCGAGACGCGCATCGAGTCGCTGTTCAAGGATGGCGAACTTCCGGGCTTCGTCCACTCGTGCGCTGGGCAAGAGGCGATCGCAGTTGGTGTGTGTCGCCAGCTCACCAGCGCTGACTACATCACATCGACCCATCGTGGTCATGGCCACGCGATCGCCAAAGGGATAGCGCTCGACGCGATCTTTGCTGAGCTCTACGGCAAGGAGGCGGGGACGTGCCATGGCCGTGGCGGCTCGATGCATGTGGCCGACTTCTCGATCGGAATGCTCGGCGCGAACGGCATCGTGGGTGGCGGCTTCGGTATTGCGGTAGGCGCCGCCTTCGCTATCGGCTACCAGCAACGCCCGGATGTTGCAGTGTGTTTCTTTGGTGACGGCGCTGCGAATAAGGGCACGTTCCATGAGGCGCTCAACTTCGCCGGCGTACATGACTTGCCGGTCGTATTCGTGTGCGAGAACAACCGGTACGCCCAGTTTACCGACGCGTCAGCCACGACGGCGGTGACGGACATCTCGGTGCGGGCTGCGTCCTACGGAATTGTGGGAGAGAGTATTGATGGCAATGATCTATTGGCGGTGATCGACTCAGCCGAGCGTGCGATCGATCGAGCACGCGCCGGCGATGGTCCCACCCTGATCAACATGGCGACATATCGACACAGCGGTCACTACGTCGGTGATGCCGAGGAGTACCGGAAACGGGGTGACGTGCAGGCCAATCGAGAACAGAACGACCCGATCGCCCGCTTCACTGTGCGAGTCGTCGCCGAGGGGCTACTCACCGACAGCGACGTGGCAGCCGTGCACGCCACCGTCGACGCCCAGATCGATGCCGCTCACGCATTCGCGGTTGGGGCACCATTTCCTGATCCGGCGGATGCGATGCGCGACGTCTTCACCGAGGGGGCGGCGCGATGAGTTCCCGGCGCATGACGTTCGGGCAAGCGACGCTCGAGGCGATGCAATTCGCCATGGATGAAGACCCGAATGTGGTCGTGGTCGGCGAAGACATTAGCTGGGGTGGCAACTTCGGACAGTTTCGGGGCTTGATCGACCGGTATGGCCCAACTCGGGTCGTCGACATGCCGATCTCGGAATCGTTGATTGTCGCCATGTCGGTAGGTGCCTCGGTGGCCGGCCTGCGGGTTGTCGCTTCGATGAGCTTCGTCGAGTTCACTCTCGGGGCAATGGACGAGATCGTCAATCAGGCGGCGAAGTTCAGGTACATGTTCGGTGGCCAGGCCTCGGTGCCGATCGTGCTTCGGGCATCTGACGGCATCCGAGGCTCGTCGGGGGCACAGCACTCGTCGAGCCTCGAAGGAATATTTTGCAACATCCCTGGCATCAAGGTGGTCGCTCCATCCAACGGGAGCGATGCCAAGGGCCTGTTGCGGGCCGCGATTGCGGACCCTGATCCGGTCGTGTACCTCGAGCATAAGAAGATCACGGGCCAGCGCGGCGAGGTCGTCGACGGGAACCACGTGGTGCCGTTGGGCAGCGCAACGGTTGCTCGCGCAGGCACTGACATCAGCATCGTCACGTATTCGAACATGGTTAATCACGCACTTGAGGCGGCGGCCGTGCTCGCCGAGGAGGGGGTGTCGGTCGAGGTCGTCGATCTGCGCAGCCTGGTGCCACTCGACATCGAGACGGTCGTTGCATCAGCGATGAAGACCGGCGTGGTGCTCGCTGCCCATGAAAGCTGGACGGTCGGTGGATTCGGTGCTGAATTGCTCGCCCAGGTGCGCGAACTAGTGCACGACCAATCGCAGCTACGCACCTACCGTCTTGGTGCTCGCTCGGCCCCGATCCCGTTCAGCCCCGCTCTGGAGTCAGCGATTGTGCCCGGTACAACGGATCTCGTGCCGGAGGTTCGGCGCATCTTTGCATCCTGATCTTGGTGCGCTTACTCAGCGGCGGTTTGCGTGCGTGAGCCAGTCAAGGGTGAATCGGTTCCACTCGTCGGGCATCTCTGAGAACGCGATGTGGCTCGACCTTGGACCGGTGAACACGTGCAGTTCGGAGCCCGGGATCCGGCTCTGGACCTCGCGCCCATACCGTGTGGGCACCTGCCAGTCGACCTCTCCAGATGTGATCAGCGTCGGCACCGAGATCGAGCTCAGCCGGTCGAGGGTGTCGTGGGTCTTGTCGGCGTGGAAATGGCCGAGTATTCCGTGCTGCGATGGCGGGTGAGGGTTCTCGTCGATGAATGCCCGCTCGTAGGCTTCGAGTTGCTCGGGTTCATTGTTGACGAAATGCGGGCTGGAAACCCACATCAGCGCAAGCCGGATGTACATCGCCATGTCGTTCTGGAGCACCGGTACTTCCATCGTGTCGATCATTCGACAGAACCATGTGTCGGAGAAACCCCAGGTGCAGTGCAACTGCAGTGTGGTCACAAGGTCAGGGTGGTTGATCGCGAACTCCTGTGACGTAGCCGAGCCGAGCGACAGCCCCGAAAGGTTCACGGGCCCGCATTCGAGAAATCGCACAAGAGCGGCAGCGTCGTCGGCTAGCGATCGCATGGTGTAGGCCGTTGGGTCCGGAGTGTGCGTTGATTGGCCCGTGCCGCGAGCGTCGAAGGTGATGACGGTGTACGAGTCGCGGTATGCCTCGACCTGCGCCGCCCAGTTCTCGTGGCTCGCCGCCGTGCCCATGATTAGTAACAGCGGCGGGCCCGAACCTTCGACCTCGTAGTACATGGCCATACTGGTCGGGAGAGACGTAAACGGCATCGTTGGATTACCTTCCAGATCGTGGTTCGACTGGTCGCTCAATCTACACAGCCAACGATTGTATAATATCCAAGAGGAAACGAATACGTCAATGATTTGCCCGCTTATGGGCGGAAGGCAAGCGCAAGCGCACGCCTACTCTCCGGGACAGCTACGTTGCGTCGATATTCGACGTGACGAGCTCGGTACCGCCGTCCGAAATCTGCGAGCGGAGGAGGTCGACCGTGGTCTGCAGGTGATTCTGGAGAGCATCGGCGGCGCCATGGTGGTCGGCGCTGCTGAGCATGTCGACGATCTCGCGATGCTCCGAATCTGCGGCGTCATGGCGGTAGCCGATCGACAACCTCTGGTAGCGCGCTGAGTGGAGCCAGAGTTCCTTGATGAGCTTGAGCCGTCGCGGGGAGTTGGTTCTCTCATAGATGAAGAAGTGCAGTTCGCGATTGAGAGCGAGTTGAACACTATGTTCGTTGCTCTCGTAGGCCGCCGTCGAGCGGGTGAGTAGGTCATAGAGATGAGCGATGCTGGCACTGGCGAATGGTTCGGACCGTCGTACGGCCTCGCACTCAAGCTCGATCCGGAGCGTGTAGATATCTTGCAAGTCAGTCGTCGAGAGCGGCGTGACCCATACGCCGCGGTTGTGCACAAAGCTGACGAAGCCCTCTGATTCGAGCACACGCATTGCTTCGCGCACGGGAATGAAGCTGGTACCGCAGCTCTCCGCGATCTGCTTGGGAAGCAGCTTCGAAGACGGCGCAAACCCCCCGTCGATGATCCCGTCGCGCAAATAGCGAAGCACATGTTCGACATTGCTATTGGCGTTGGTTGAGCTTGTGTATTCGTTGCTGCCTTGCCGGTGCATAATAGGCTAGGTAGCGTATCGTTGTTGCGACGGCATGAGAGATGACCACGGCGTTTCTCGTTCATATGCCGCAGCAACCCGAAGTGTGAGCGCATCGGTACCGGCCCGGGTGGCGATCTGAAGGCCGATCGGTAGCCCCGATCGATCGAAGCCGCACGGCACGCTGATCGCCGGTTGACCCGAGAGGTTGAATGGTGCAGTTGTGCGAACGTATGACGTCGTGATGTCCTCCACTGCATCGCCGTAGCGGTGTTCTGATTGGACCTTGAGTGGGGCGGTGGCGGGTAGCGTCGGCGTTATGAATGCGTTGACACGGTGTGCTGTCATAGCGTCGGCCATCGCCTGAGCAATTCGGGCACGAGCGGCGACCGCTCGCCGGAACAATGAGAGCGGTAATACAGCACCAGCCGTGAGGAGCGTGCGTATTGACGGGTCGATGTCGAGTCCTCGTTCGCGCAGTGAACGTTGATGGTAGGTGTACGCCTCTAATGGGATAATGCCGAATGCGACTGCAAGGGTGTGTTCCAGCTCTGGGATGTCTACCGGGACGCACTCAACATCGAGCGATCGGAGTACGTCGAGGGCAGTGTGGAACGCGACCTCGACATCCGGTTGGAGCGGGGCGAATGGCGCATTGGTGAGAACTCCGAACCGCATTCCGGCGATGCCGTGTCCCAGTTGAGACGCGTAGTCGATGCCGTTGGCGGCCATCGCTGTGAGCGCATGGGCACAATCGGCCACGGTTGCGCCGAGTGGACCAAGGTGGTCGAGGGAGACGGACAGCGGCTCGACCCCGCGGAGGGACACCAGTCTGTGCGTGGGTTTGTGTCCGACCACGCCGCAGAGTGCAGCAGGAATGCGAATTGATCCGCCGGTGTCAGATCCTAGGCCGATCGGCACCAGCCCAGCCGAGACGGCAGCACCCGACCCGCCGCTCGATCCTCCGGGTGCATAGTTCGGATTCCACGGGTTTGAGGCCGGTCCGCTAACGACTCCGCAGGCGAGTTCGTGTGTCGTCGTTTTCCCCGCGACGAGGGCGCCAGCGGCGCGCAAGTGGGTGATGACGTCAGCATTAGTTTCGACAGGAGCGTCAGGGTAGATCGGTGAGCCACACCGGGTCGGGTATCCGGCGACATCGATGATGTCCTTTACCCCGATCAGCACACCGTGGAGCAGTCCGCGATCCCGGCCAGCGGACAACTCGCTGTCTGCCTGGGCAGCTTCGGCCAGCAACCTGTCGGAATCGACCATGACGAAGCTGTGTAACTGATCCTGTGTGGCCGCTTCGGCAGCGAGAAACGTCTCCGCGAGGTCGGTGGAGGTGAGTGCTCCGGAGCGGAGCGCCGTAGCGAGTTCGGGAACCGACCGTGTGAACATGGCGGCGAAGGGTTGAGGACTGTCGGCGTCGTCCACGCCGATCAGCGCGTCGAGACCACGATCCATGTCGAGCCGCAGTTCCACGTCGGCGGCGATTTCGTTGGGATCGAAGGCTCGGCCGGTCAGCCCTTCGGTGGCCAGTCGTTCGACTACCAGGCGGGCAGATGCTTCGTCAGTTTCAGCGTCGTCAATCATCGACGACCACCGCGATGACATCGACCTCGACCTTTAACCCGGGCATGCCGAGTGCAGCGGCCTGGACTGCGGTCACCGCTGGCATTCGTTCGGGTGCGAACAGTTGCCGGCGTACCTTGATCTCGCTTGGCAGTTCGCGGATGTCCTGCATGTAGTAGGTGATCTTGACGACATCAGCGAGCGTTGCACTGTTGGCGGCGAGGACCGACTCGATGTTTCGCCAGACCTGAACAGCCTGCTCACCGAGAGTGTCACCCACGATGTTCATCTGCTCGTCAAAGGCAACTTGTCCGGCAAGGTAGATCGTGTTGCCGGCACGAACGGAATATGAGTATGGCTCAGGTGGGTCACACAATCCGAGCACGTCCGAGCGAAATTCGCGCATCTCAGGAGTATATAAAATGTGCGCCGCTGCTGCAGCCGACCAGACTTCATGTGAGGTGCCCCCGGTTCTGACGGGGTGCGGGTTCAGGAATTCGTCATGCTGAGCGGGCGTGATACATGTTCTCCTATTCGATTGGGGTGAGCATTCCGATGGAGCTGTGGCGTCGTTTTCGGTTGTGGAACACCTCGACGTATTCGACCATCGCGGAGGCCAGTTCCACTCGTGTGTTCCATCGCTTGCGGTTCAACAGCTCGGTCTGCATCCGGCCCCTGAATGACTCGATGACAGCGTTATCGAAGCAATCGCCAACACTGCCCATGGACGGCAGCAGACCGGACTGGCGAGCACGATGGGTGAAAGCTCGTGCAGTAAATTGAGTCCCGTGGTCGGAATAGATCACGAGCTCTGAGCCCGCAGTTGGCCGCTATTGCTGATCGCCATGCCCAGAGCATTGGTCACCAGCGCTGTGTCCTGGCGGTGATCGATGGACCAGCCGATAACGCGCCGGCTGAAGGCAGTAAGCACGACACAGCAGTAGAGCTTGCCTTCACGCGTGGGGTGTTCGGTTATGTCGGTGACCCAGAGCCGGTCGGGTGCGGGTCGTGCAAAGTCTCGGTCAACAAGGTCGGTGGTGGTGACGATGCGCTGGACCTTCCTGCGGCGCCGAGGGCCTGGGAGGCCATGGATGCTGGCTCTCGACACCAGCATCTCGACGACGCCGTGACCGGCCTTGATACCTCGACCGATGGCGAGTTCGGCATGAACCCGGCGGGTGCCGTAGGCCCCGCGAGATGCTGCATGAATCTCGATGATCTGATCGGTCAGCCACACATGACGGATCGCTCGCTGCGACCTCCGCAACCGACTTGCCGCCTTCGATCAGATCGATCACGCGACGGCGCAACTCCGGGGCATAGTGACGAGGCATTCTTGTTCTCCTTCAACAGGAGCATGACCGATCCTAGAACCCGCACCCCGTCAGAACCAGTGGCACATCAACGCCTGCGTAAAACCCGGTGAGGTTCAGGTTGAGTAACCCGGGACATCTAGGTCCTCGAAGAGGCCAGTGATATCCCACCCCTGCCGGAGGGAGCATTGCTCACATTCTTGGCGTTGACGCTCCGGAGATGCGGTGGCACCTGTATCGACAGACGAACGGATGTAGATTACGGCTGATGTCGTCACGACCAAGCATGTACACAATAAGGACCTTCGGCTGCCAGATGAACGAGCACGATTCGGAGCGAATCGCCGGCCTTCTCGAGGCCGAGGGTATGACTCGTGCCGACGACGAGGCCGATGCTGACGTGATCGTGCTGAACACGTGTTGTATCCGTGAAAACGCCGACAACAAGCTCTACGGCGCCCTCGGGAACCTCAAGGTAACCAAGACGGACAACCCTGATCTGAAAATCATGGTTGGCGGGTGTCTTGCCCAAAAAGATCGCGACATGATCCGTGAGCGGGCGCCGCACGTCGACGTGGTGTTTGGCACCCACAACGTGCACCGAGCCGTCGAACTGCTCGAACATGCCGACGAGCACGGCCCGATCGTGGAGATTCTCGAAGAAGCCGTACGCGACGACAATGAGGCGTTTCCCTCGGCTCTGCCCACGCGCCGCGAGGTTGACTATGCCGCCTGGGTCACCATCCAGATCGGGTGCGACAACAAGTGCGCATTCTGCATCGTCCCATCGGTGCGAGGCGTGGAGATGAGCCGCCCGTTCGGAGAGCTTGTGGCTGAGGTCGAGCGTCTCGCCGCCGACGGGGTAAGCGAAATCACGTTGCTCGGACAGAACGTCAACAGCTACGGCCGTGACCTTGCCCTGGCTCGCCGAGGTGACGATGTCAACGACGAGTTGGGCGATGATGCCTGGTGGTGCGGCGGCACCTGGACCGATGACCGTCGGGCTCGTCCGTTGTTTGGGGATCTGTTGCGAGTGGTTGGTGAGGTTGAGGGCATCCATCGGGGGCGGTACACCAGCCCCCATCCTAAAGATATGCGCACCGAGACCTTTGCCGCTATGGCTGAGACCAAGGCTGTTTGCGAACACCTGCACTTCCCGCTTCAAGCTGGCAGCAACCGAATCCTCAGTGCCATGCACCGCGGTTACACCGCCGAGCGTTATCTAGAGAAGTTGGCCGAAGCCCGAGCTGCCATCCCCGATCTAGCCGTCACCCCCGACATCATCGTCGGCTTCCCAGGCGAGACAGAAGATGACTTCGAGCGGACATTGGAGGTTGCCGCCGAGGCTCAATTCGACGCGGCGTTCACCTTCGTCTTTTCCCCGCGTCCGGGCACCGAGGCCGCTGATATGGAGGCAGATTTCGTGCCGCGCGATGTGGCGGTTGCGCGATACGAACGGCTCCGGCTGGTGGTCCAACGCTCAAGTCATCGTGCCAACGAGCGACGGATCGGCCTTGTCGAAGAGGTCACGGTTGAGGGCCCGAGCAAGAAAGACAAGTCGGTTCTCACCGGCCGCACCCGATGGAACACGCTGGTGCACTTTGCCAGCAATGAGCCGATCAAGCCGGGTTCGTATGTGACGGTGGAGATCACTCACGCGAGGGTCAACCATATGTTGGGCGAGTTGCGCGAGATCACAATTCCGGCCCGGCACCGGACCCGGATCCCTGTCGCCTCCGGCTGACATGACGACGGTCGACGAAGAGCGCCGTCAGGCGTGGCTGGTAGATCGAGTTGCTGTGGCGCTCCCTGCGCCCGACGGCGCAATGAGTCTCGCCGGTGGCATCCCGGTCAACCCGGAATCAATTAGTCGTGCGCTGGGGAGTGCGCTGGCCGAACTGCACACGATTCCGGCCGACGACTGTCCGTTTCCAGCGCTCGACGGAGATGTCTTGTCCGGCCGGGCCCGTGGCCGTGTCGAGGCCTCCCCGCTGACTGCCGATGATGGTCCCTACCGTGGAATAGCGCCAGCACGGCTGCTTCAAATTCTCGACGACCAGATGGCGGGCCTCGGTGTGGCGCCACCGGTGATCGTCCATGGCTCGCTCACTGCCTCCGATGTCTGGTTCCATCCCGAGTTCGGCCTTTCGCTTACGAAGTGGGCGAGCGTCGGCCTCGGCGACCGCCATCTGGATCTCGCCATGGGAGCCAAACTCCTCGGTGACACCTACGGCTACGCGGTAGCGGGCCCGTTCTTCGAGGCCTACGACTTGGATCGGGTGGACGCCGTCCGCCTCGATGCCTTCCAGCTCCTCGTCCATCTGCTGACCATATGACTGGCGCGTCAGAGGCCGACCGCCCACTGGCGATCCTGGGGGCCACGGCATCGGGGAAGTCCGGGCTGGCGCTGGCGGTAGCGGAACGGCTGGGCAACGTTGAACTCGTATCGATCGACTCGATGCAGGTCTATAAAGGCATGAACGTGGGCACCGCCACCCCCACGCGAGAGGAGCAGTCCCAGGTCCCGCACCACCTGATCAATCTTGTGGCCCCGGACCAGGCCTTCACGGTTGGCGAATTCCAGCGCCACGCCCGAACGGCGCTGGCCGACATTAGGTCGCGTGCCCAGGTGCCGGTTTTGGTTGGTGGCACAGGGCTGTATCTGCGATCGGTGATCGATGATCTCGAACTCCCTCCCCAGTTTCTCGAAGTGAGAGCAGCGATCGAATCTGAGCCGGACACCGAAGCGCTCCATGCCCGACTATCGGTCCTCGACCCAGTCGCCGCGGCTCGGATGGAGCCAAACAACCGGCGTCGCGTTGTTCGCGCTCTCGAAGTGTGCGAGGGGAGCGGTCGTGCCTTCTCCTCTTTCGGCCCGGGTATGGAAATCTATCCGCCGACCCAGTTTGTGCAGGTGGCCATTCGGTGGGATCGAGCTGAACTCGATCGTCGGATCGCCCAGCGCTACCAACAACAGATGGACGCCGGCTTCCTCAACGAAGTGCGGTGGTTGAATGAGGTTGGCCCGTCGCGCACAGCGGCACAAGCGCTCGGCTATCGAGAGCTTCTTGCGCATGTTCGCGGTGAGACGTCGTTGGAGGATGCGCTCGATGAGGCGTTACGCCGAACAGTCCGCTTTGCTCGCCGCCAGGAGCGATGGTTCCGCCGCGATCCGCGGATCACCTGGATCGACGCGCCCGTCGACGTCGACTCGGTGATCGAAATCTGGACCCGACTTCGAGCAACTCCTGCCTCCTGAGGCTTCGGACCTGCGACACTGGAAAGTTCTGCCACTGCGCTTGTCGAAACATCACGGTCTCGGGAACGACTTCCTTGTCGCGCTCGTCGACCATTTGCCGCTTGACGCCTCCGTCAAAGCCGTCGAGTGGTGTGACCGCCGCACCGGTATCGGCGCGGACGGACTGATCTTCGGCCTTCCCAGCTCGGCGGGCGACATCTCCATGCGGCTTTGGAACAGTGATGGAAGTGCCGCCGAACTCAGCGGCAACGGCCTGCGTTGCTTCGGACAAGCAGTCGCCCGCTCTCAGAACGCCATCACCCTCGAACTTGATGTTGACACCGCCGCCGGCATCCGGCATTGCAGCGTCCACGCGTCGGCGGACCCCGCCACGATGGTTGCCACCGTTGACATGGGCGTCGTTAACCCAGGACCAGACCCCGACGTCGCAGATCTGATGGGTGCCGTGGGTGCGCCGGTGGCAGCGGTGAAGCGATGGAAGACGGGGGATATCGGCAACCCCCATGTCGTGTGCGAAGTTGACGACCCTGATGACATTGATCTTGCCGTCGCCGGCCCCGCGGTCGAGGCCCACTTTTCTGAGGGTGCCAACGTCCACTTTGTGACGGTGAGCGGTCTCAACGAACTAACGGTCCGCGTCTGGGAGCGTGGCGCTGGTATCACCAACGCCTGCGGTACCGGGGCGACGGTCTCGGCCGCGTTGTTTCGTGACTGGGGCCTCGTAGATAGCAAGGTCGTTGTGCACATGCCGGGTGGTGACGCGCTCGTCGACTTGAGCGGTCCCACAACCCTCACCGGCCCCGCTACCCACGTGGCCGATCTGGAGATGCCCTATGTCTGATTCGGATGATTCCGATGACGTGGGGCCGGTGGACGACTGGGACGAGGAAGTGGAGCCGATTGAGGAAGTGGAAAGTCATCGTGGCGCGTTTGGCGACTACGGCGGCGAAAGCGGCGGCCTCATCGAACGAACGTTCCGAGAGAAGATCATTCTCGTTGGTGTGACGTTCGATGGAAACGACGTGGAGACCGATGCAATGCTCGACGAGCTTGCGTTGCTCGTCGACACGGCCGGAGCTGACGCGGTGGAACGGGTTCACCAGCGCCGTACGTCGCCGGACCCCGCGACGTACATCGGTAAAGGAAAGGTGCAAGAGATCAAGGAGTTGGCGGAGGCCGTTGACTGCGACACGGTCGTGTTCGACGACGAGTTGAGTCCAGCTCAGCAATTCAATCTCGAGAAGATCCTGGGCCGGACCGCCCTGGACCGTACGGCTGTGATTCTTGACATCTTTGCTCAGAACGCAAGCACGCTCGAAGGAAAGGCGCAGGTCGAGCTGGCACAGCTGCGTTATCGACTCCCTCGACTGCGAGGCTCGGGCCGCAAACTGAGCCAGCAGGGTGGCGGCATTGGTACGCGTGGTCCCGGCGAAACCCAACTCGAGGTCGACCGCCGTCGTCTGGTGCGTCGGGTTCACAAGCTCGAAGCTGATCTTCGTAATGTCCAAGCCCACCGTGTGACCCAGTCCAAGCAGCGTTCCCGCACCCGCAACCGGGCGGTCGCCTTTGTGGGCTACACCAATGCTGGCAAGTCGTCCCTTCTCAACTGTCTCACCGATGCTGATGTCCTGGTCGAGGACCGCCTCTTCGCCACGCTCGATGCCACCACCCGTCGCCTCCCCCTGCCCGGTGGTGAGACTGTCTTCGCCACCGACACGGTTGGCTTTATTCGCAAGCTGCCTCATCAGTTGGTCACTGCGTTCAAGACCACGCTCGACGTGGTGCGTGACGCTGATCTGCTCGTTCATGTGGTGGATGGCAACGGCCCGGACCCGACCGCTTCGATGGACGCCGTGCGAGACGTGCTCGCCGAGATCGGCGCCGAAGATGTGCCTGAACTTCTCGTGTTCAACAAGTCAGACCAGGGCGATGCCTCCCTCGCCTTGGCCGAACGCTACGAAGGATCCGTGGCCGCGTCTGCGCTCAGCGGTCACAACATCGAGCTTCTCCTTGAGACGATCGGTGACCGTCTGCGATCGATGACGGAGTTGGCTGAGCTGCTGATCCCGTGGGATCGCGGCGATGTTCTTGCCTCAGTGCACCGGGAAGGTCAGGTGCTGAGCGAGTCGCCCGAGGAGGCCGGAATGCGCCTGAAAGCCCGGCTGGAGCCAGCATCGATCGGCGCATTGCGCGACTATCTCATCCATCACGAGTTGGGGAGCGATGCTCCCGTCGAGGAGATTACCCCTTTATGACCCAGGGATTTGTTCCACCCGCCTACCCCTACGACCTGCTCAACGAGATGCGGGCCGGAGCGGTGGAAAAGTTCGGCGCCATGGTCGACTGCTCCATCGGTGCACCCGTTGACGCACCGCCAGCAGCGGTCATTGAGGCGCTGAGTAACTCCAATGATGAGCGGGGTTATCCGCCAGCGAACGGACGGCCCGCCTACCGCCAAGCGGCCGTCGACTGGATGCATCGAGAATTCGGCGTGACCATCGACCCTGTCACCGAGATCGGCGCTGCAGTTGGCACGAAAGAGTTCGTCGCTGGCACCCCCCACTTTTTGAAGATGCGTCGTCCGGACCGAGACACCATTCTCTACCCGGCGATCTCATACCCGTCCTATGAGATGGGTGCGACCTTCGCTGGTTGTCGAGCTGTCCCAGTCGGTGTCAACGAGCACTGGGGGATCGATATTGATTCGATTGACCCTGCCGATGCTGCTCGAGCCGTGTGTTTGTGGATCAACACTCCGGGCAATCCCGCGGGCGGACTCGATGACCTCGATGCGATCGCCGAATGGGGCCGCACCAATGATGTTTTGATCCTGAGCGACGAGTGCTACATCGAGTTCACGTGGGATGGCCCCGGTCGCACGATTCTGTCTAGCGGCATGGACGGGGTGATCGCCGTTCACTCGTTGTCGAAGCGATCCAATCTCGCCGGTGTTCGCGCTGGGTTTTATGCCGGCGACCCCGACGTGGTCAAGTTCTTGCAAGAGACCCGCAAGCATGGCGGCATGATCGTGCCCGGACCTGTGCAAGCGGCGGCGGCAGCGGCCTGGAACGATCAGTCTCATGTGGTCGAGCAGCGGGCGATCTACAGGGAGCGGCTGGAGATCGGCCTGGAGTTGCTCCGAGCGGTTGGGGCAAAGGTCGAGCTACCTCGTGGCGGCTTCTATCTTTGGGCCGAGTCTGAAGAGGGCGATGGTTGGGCGTTGGCCCGCCGGGTCGCTGAGATGTCGGGCGTTATCGTTAGCCCCGGCGACTTCTACGGAGACAGTTCGCCCAATCATGTGCGCTTCGCTGCCGTGCAGCCCACCGAGGATCTGCGCAAGGCGCTCGAACGGGCTGGCTGAGCGGACGGGGCCGCTGACGGCCCGCTAACCTGCCGCCCATGTCTGACCTGCAAAGCCGAATCGAAATGCTCTGGGAAGAGCGCGACACCCTCGACACGAAAGACCCTGAGATCGTCGCCACGATCCACGAAGCGATCGACGCCCTCGATACGGGCGTGGCGCGTGTCGCCCAGATCAACGAGCAGGGCGGGGTGACGGTTAACCAGTGGTGCAAATATGCTGTGCTACTGCTGTTCAAGGTTTCCGAGATGGAGACCATTGAGAACGCGCCGTTTGAATACGCCGACAAGATCCCACTAAAGACGAACTACATGGCGCGCGGCGTGAGGGTTGTACCCGGCGCTCAGGCTCGTTGGGGCAGCTACCAGGCCCCCGGCGTCGTCATGATGCCGAGCTACACCAACATCGGCGCCTATGTGGGCGAGAACACCATGGTTGACACCTGGGCCACCGTTGGTTCATGCGCCCAGATCGGGAAAAACGTGCACCTGAGCGGTGGTGTCGGTATCGGCGGTGTGCTCGAACCGGCCCAGGCCGCTCCTGTGGTCATCGAGGACGAGTGTTACATCGGCAGTCGTTCGATCGTGGCCGAAGGTGCCCGTGTCGGCGAAGGCACCGTGCTCGGTGCTGGCGCGATCCTCACCGGTTCCGTGCCGGTCATTGACGTGCAGACGGGCGAAGAGATCAGCCGTGGCGAGGTGCCTTCTTGGTGCGTGGCCGTGGGCGGCACCCGGCCTCGCAGCTTTCCCGGCGGAGACTTCGGCCTCCCCGCCATTCTCGTCATCAAGCGCCTCACCGAGGGCGAACGCCACGATAAGTCGGCGCTCAACGACATCCTGCGCGATCACGGTCAGGCCACCTGAGTCAACGATGGATGCCCTTCCGTTCGCTGATGTCTTCGGCCTCACCGCTGCGCTTGTCAATATCGAGTCCGAGAGCTTTAACGAGCAGGAAATCGTGGGGCTTTTAGAGTCTGAACTGCGGTCGTGCGGTCACCTGACAGTCGACCGGGTGGGCGACAACCTCATTGCCCGCACGATGCTGGGACGGGCGCGCCGCTTGATCCTTGGCGGACACACGGACACGGTTCCGGTCAATGAGAACCTGCCGGCGCGAATCGAAGGCAGCCGGCTCTTTGGGTGTGGCTCGACTGATATGAAGGGTGGTGTTGCCATCATGTTGGAGCTCGCCCGCACCGTGACGGACCCAGCCGTCGACGTCACCTATGTATTTTACGCACGCGAGGAAGTCGCGGCTCTCCACAATGGACTGCGCGAGATCGAGGCGGAGCGGCCCGAGTTGCTTGAGGGCGATGTGGCGCTGCTCGGCGAACCGACGCTCGGCGCTCTTGAGGCCGGATGCCAGGGCACGCTCCGGGTGAAAGTCACGATGGCCGGTGCCCGGGCCCACACTGCACGCCCGTGGATGGGTCGTAACGCCATCCACCGTCTTGGTGAGGTCCTTGCCATTCTTGCCGCCTATGAGGCCCGCAGACCGGTGGTGGAAGGTTGTGAGTACCGAGAGGCGCTGCAGGCAGTCGATGTTGGTGGGGGAGTGGCGGGCAACGTTGTTCCCGACGAGGCCTATGTCCTCATCAATCACCGCTTTGCCCCGGACCGCACCAGTGCTGAGGCTGAGGCTCACGTGCGTGAGGTGATTGCTCCAGCGCTCGCCGACGATGACACCGTGGAACTGACGGATCTATCACCGTCCGCTCGTCCCGGACTCGGTGATCCCATGATCGCCGCTCTGGTCGAACGGAATCAGCTTGAGGTACGGGCCAAGCTTGGCTGGACCGATGTGGCTTTCTTCGCGGAACGCGGTGTGCCCGCGTCGAACTTCGGGCCCGGTGATCCGACGATCGCTCACACTCAAGGCGAGTACCTTGAGCGCGGAAATCTCCTCGACACCTTCCGTGCTGTTGAGGACCTCTTGGTGAACGGCGCCTAAAGGCTTCGCTCTGCCCTCAGAGCTTGCGCATGACGGTGACGACACGGCCGTAGACGTGGACTTCGTCTGGCTCGAACACCATGTCGGTGAGCATCTCGTTTGCAGGAATGAGCACGATCTTGCCGTTGCGTTCGTCGTAGGTCTTCACAGTTGCCTCTTCGCCGGGGATTCCGGCAATGACCACATCGCCCTTGTCCGCCGTGGTTTGGCTGTGGCACACCACGAAGTCGCCATCGAAGATGCCGACATCGATCATGGAGTCACCACGCACTCGGAGCATGAAGAGTTCGCCATCGCCGGTGAGGTCCGCGGGCATTGGCACGATCTCTTCGATGTTTTGCTCGGCGAGCACGCCGGTGCCGGCGGCGACATCGCCTACCAGCGGAACGTGGCGCACGGGGCGGCGCTCTGCGGAAGCCCCCGACTGGCCCTCGTAGCGAACCTGGATGGCTCGAGGTTTGGCCGGATCTCGAATGAGATAGCCAGCGTCTTTGAGATTATCGAGGTGTGCCTTGACGGTTGCGGGTGACTTCAGCCCGACCTCCACTCCGATCTCGCGCACCGATGGGGGGTAGCCATGCTGATTCTGATGCTCGACGATGACGTCGAGGATCTGGCGTTGGCGAGGGGTGAGTGTGTCGGACATTGTTTTCCTCTGAGTACGGAGCTGTTTCCATGGTGGAACGTGAGTCCCTGTGGATGAGCTGGGGATAGTGGGAAAGATCGTTGTGGATGACATGTTGACAACGAACAGGTGTTCGGTGTTATAGTAACGAACGATTGTTCGTCGGACACATGTTCGTGAAACATTCGTTCGGTGTCAAGTACCCCACCGAAATCTTTCCACAAGCACCGCTGGCAGGTCCTCGACAATCGGGACTGTCACACCCCCTCAGCAGAATGAAAAACATGACGGCAACTCTTCTTCCCAACACCTTCCAGCCCACCATCACCGCTGACGGGTTCGCCGTGGATCAGGCCGCGGTCGGTGTCCGGGCCCTCGATCCATCCGTCTATCACCGGCGTCGCCTTGTGGTCCTCGCGCTTGCCCTTGGAATGATCCTTGGCGTGCTTTCGTTTGGTCGCCAGGCCGATGCTTCGCCCGATCCGGTCGCCGTCGCTGCGGAGGCAACAGTAGTTGTGGTTCAGCCTGGCGACACGCTGTGGACCATCGCCCGTGCCATGCAGCCGGAAGGTGATCACCGGGCGCTTGTGAGCACCCTGAGTGAGCTAACTGATGGCGCCGTACTCCAGCCCGGTCAGCGCATCGTTGTTTCTGCAGCCCTTCGAGGTTGATGGTTCAGGCGCGCAAGTAGCGAGCGAACAGGGCGCCGTCGTGTTCGAGAAGACGGTCGAGTACGAGCTCGCCTACCGCGGAAACTGGCGTGTTTCCAAGAATGCCGAGCGAGGCGCCACCCACCAGATGCGGCGAGATCGTCAGACACAACTCATCGATCAAGCCGGCCTGAGCGAGCTGCCCATTCCATGTCGGACCGCCCTCGGCCAGTACGACGGTGGCGCCGCGACGGTGGAGTTCATCGACCACCAACCGTGGCGACGGGCGTTCGGCTGCAAGATGGACAAACTCCGCCACATCAGCAAGTGCCGCCACTCGATCAGCCGGAGGCGTAGCACCGGTGATGATCAGCGGTGGCTCATCGCCGGGCCGCTGATCGGCGAACATCGGCAGGCTCGGATCCAAGTCGACCGAGGCAGTCACCACAGCCAGGCGCGCTGCTCGGGCTCGGCCGGTGGCAAGGCGTACCTCGACGACGTCGGGGGCGGGCCGCGGTACTCGGTAGCGTTCCGCTCGCGCTGTCCCTGCGGCCACCAGAATCCAATCGCAGCTCGCTCGGATAGCGCGGAATGTCTTCGCATCGCCGACTCCACCGAGACCACCGCTGCGCCCGTTGACGGCGATGCCGCCGTCAACACTCGTCACCATGTTGAGCATCACCCAGGGTCGGTCCGAGGGCGGCGGCCGCGCATCGTGAGGGTATGCGCGCAGTGGGTCGACATCCACAAGCGGGGTCGGCAAAAGCTGGCGCACAGAGGCAACGCTACCGGCCCTCGCTCTCTGGGTGGGGAAAGACTGTGGATAGACACGACGAAATCCACCAACAATCCACATCCATTCCCCTTTCGATCCACACCCTGGGTGTCTAGTGTCAAAGGTGTTGTGGAGGACGGGTTTTCAGGATGGTGGTGGCGAAGCGTCTCGGTCAGCGAGTCGAATCAGTCCCTTGGGGGCCCTGCACCGGGAGGTGCGGGGAAGTTGCACGAAGTGCTGCCCTCTGACCCAGGAGATCCGTCCTCTACAACCGCATCGATCAGTAGTGCAACATCGTCCGACAAACTCAGTCATTTCTTACCCAGAGTGGCTGAGTAACCAATCTCTGCATGACATACCAGAAGTCACTTTCGGGTGATTTCTGTGTCAGATTTGCTTTCGAATCCTGCCTGAAAGGCCACCAAACATGGCTATCGCCCCGCAGCAAGCCGGCCTCGGCATCGGCCGACAGTTCACTGTTGAAGGTCGTCATCCCTATGACGACATCGAATGGGAACGGCGCGACGCTCGTCTGATCAACCATCTCGATGGCTCGGTTGCGTTCGAACAACTCGGCGTTGAGGTACCGGCGTCCTGGTCGGTCAATGCCACAAACATCCTTGCCCAGAAGTA
>JAACCU010000092.1 GCA_009937405.1 Actinomycetota bacterium | reverse complement strand
GTTGTCGTTGTCGTTGTCGTTGTGGTTGCTGTTGTGGTGGGTGGTTCGGTGTCGTCTTGTTCGGGTAGGGCTTGCTGGTCGTCGGTGTCGGTGCTCTCGGAGTCGTCTCCCCATCGCACCAACAACACGACCGCGATCACGAACCCGACCATGACCAGAAGTTTCAGACGCTGGTGGGCCGGTTGGCTGGTTGGCCTGTTGGCCGGTTGGTCGGCTGGACCAGGTTGATCCGTCGGTTCCATGACCCCACCTTTCCGCGCGAGTTGAGGGCGTTTGGTCCGACATTACTGGGTCGGGACTGGGCTGTATGGCGTGCCACAGCTAACGTTGCGCTCCGATGTAGGGACGCCGTTGCGATCAACGCAACGCGTCGCCAGGGGGCAGCACACGTGGGACACAAGCCGACGACTCTTCTCGACCGTTTCGGGGCCCTGCGCGGGCTGCTGACAATCAGCGACGAGGACTATCACGCGTACATGGGGAGCTATGGCGAACTGTTCGTCGGCTCACCGGAAAACCCCAAATCCGACTACGAGGCCGGCGTGCCCCCGACCGGATACGTGCAGGGAAGCAGCGATGAGCTCCAAGCCCTCTACAAGGTCATCCATCTGATGTGCACCCTCGGCTCGGTCGAAAAGATGTACATGCCGCCCGAGATCGACCCCGATAAGTCGGTGCTGCAAAACCAGATCCTGTTCGAACGGATCATGGCCGATGACCTCCAACTCGAGCCGGGCCAACGGGTGCTGGATCTGGGATGTGGATGCGGCGCCATCGCCGAACACGTCGCCGACGTCACCGGGGCCATCCCCTACGGCATCAACCTCGACAAATCACAGATCGACAAAGCCCACAAAAACCCGAACCTTCCCGCCGCCAACTTCACCGTCGGCGACTTCAACAAGCCGTTCCAGTTCGGCGACGCCACCTTCGATGCCGTGTTCGCGGTTCAACCAATGACGTACATCAGCGATCACGCCTTCACGTTCTCCGAGGTCATGCGAGTGCTGAAGCCAGGGGGAAGGTTCGTCATCAACGATGTCGCCGCCCTCGACGCCTACGACCGTGACAACGAACACCACCGCACCCTCATCCAGCAAACCCGTGAACTCACCGTGTTCGGCGGGTTCTGGTACTACCAATACTGGGAGGACGCCTACCGCAACGCCGGGTTCGAACTGGTGTCGTCGGTCGGGCGAAGCGCAGTGGGGATGATCAAGAAAGAGGTCGCCCGCTTCAACCGGTACGAAAAGATCTTCAAGGCGCTGGCCAAAGTTCGGGTGATACCGAAGAAGACCGACGCACTACTGCAGCGGCTCAACCAGAACAACGCCTCCTACATCGCCGCCGAGGAAGCCGAACTCCTCAGCCTCAACTGGCACTGCGTCGGCCAGAAACCCGGCTAGCGGGCCGTCCCTGTGCGGGGTCTCTCGCGGATGCAACAAGCGATGCTGGCTGGCATCGTTGCGTTGGCCGCCTCTGGGTGTTCGACGGCAGTAGACCCGGAGATCCCTGCCGCGACGATTGCGGTGTCGTCGGTGCCGCCTTCGACGACGGCCGTGACTCCAGACTCTGTTGCGGAGGCTCCGCCTGATGACACTGTTGCTCCCGAACCGGGCGATGGGCTGAGCGTGGTGTCGGTGACTGATGGCGACACGTTTCGTGTTGTGATCGATGGTGTGGAGGAGCGGGTTCGGCTGGTCGGCATCGACACCCCTGAGGCTGGTGAATGCATGGCGGATGAGGCGCGGCTGGCCCTTGAGCGCTACCTCGACGTCGATGAGATCGCCTTGTTGTCAGATGTATCTGATCGAGATCAGTACGGGCGGCTATTGCGAATGGTGCAGACCCCGGAAGGCTTGATCAACGCCAGGCTGGTCGATGACGGACTCGCCATCGCTCGCTCATACCCACCCGACACGCTTTGGGACGATGAGCTTGCCGAAGCCCAGGTGGCCGCCCAAGCCCGCAACGTGGGGCTGTGGGATTCCGCGGCCTGTGGTGAGCCTCCAGATGTGTCGATCGTGATCGTGGAGATACAGCATGACCCTCCCGGCAATGACACCGAGGTGCTCAACCAGGAATGGGTGAAGTTGGCATCCGTGGGCGGCGAGGCAGTCGACATGACGGGTTGGGTTCTTCGTGACGAATCCGCTTCGAAGCGTTTCGCGTTCCCGGACGGCTTTGTTATCGAGCCGAACCAGCCCGTCACCATTCACAGCGGATGCGGTACGGCGTCCGCCTCGGACCTTTATTGGTGTGTGAACGGCTCGGCGGTCTGGAACAACAACGGCGACACCGCCTTTCTGCTCGATCCCGCCGGCAACTTCCATACGACGTTGAGCTACTGAGCGAGAGTCGCTCCGGTCACTGTCACACCCCCTCTGCATAATGGGTGCTGTTGACATCGGCGGATGTCACGGACTTCCCCGACAAAGGAAATGGAGACGCAATGACTGAATCTGACGACCCCCTCAACGAAATCATGGCGGGCATGGCTGCGGGTGACGCCGCGTTCTTGTTCGCATTCATCGAGGCCTACGGGCCGAAGGTGCGCTGGGTGGTGCGGTCGATCCTCGAAGGGATGGGCCGGTTCGACATCGTGCGCAATGCCGACGAACTCGACGGCTTGATGCTCGACGCCTGTGATGTGGTCTTTCGACGGGCCCGAGGTTGGAAGCCTGATGGTGCCGCCCCCTGGAATTGGGCCCACAAGGCGATCCGTGCCGAAGTGGCCCGCGTGATCGGCCATCGCGTGGTCGAGCTCAACACCGACGATGATCGCGACAGCGAGGTGGGGCACTACGGCGGTGTGGTCTCCGACCTGGCCGCCGATGATCTTGCCGTGCTGATCACCCGCCATCCCCGTGTCGGCGTTCTCGATCGGGCCATCCGCTCGGTCGGGTCCGAACGAGACCAGCTCGTCTACTGGGAATATCGCATCCAACAAGGCATGGGTGATCCGTCACCGGCGCACACCGTCGGCGCCCGGTTTGGGTTGAACCCCGACAACGTGCGCCAGCTATGTCGGCGCCACGGTAAGCGGGTGTGGTCGGTGATCACGGCCGATCCGGCGTTTGCCGAGCTTCGAGACCACGGATGGTTTGCCGCATGACCCCCATCGACCCGACCGTCGTGATCGAACGAATGGCCGGGCGGCTTAGAGCAACGGGTGCACCACATCCCGTCTCCGGAGCGGTGGCGGTGGCCGCCCGGGGCCATGCCCGCATGGGGCAAGACGAGTTCGCCGAGCAGGCAGGGTTGCCCGTCTCGGTCGTAGAACGCGCCGAACGCGGCGACACTCCCTTTGGAGAACTCCCGAGACGTATCGGCTCCGGTGTCGCCGCCACCGGCGCCGACATCCTCGCGCTGGCCGACCTCGAACAGACATGGCGAAACCAGTCCCCACCCTTTGTGGCAGTGCCGGAGCGCCCGCTCTGACCGTCTGTCGCTCCTCGTTCGACGTTGGCGGGTCGTACTTCCGGCAGGCAAGTGTGTACGGAAGGGTGACACGGCGGGCGGCATGAGGGTTTTATGAAGGGTGTCATGACGCCCCTTATGCCAGGTGCTGAGGTATCGCAGATTGGCACTGGCGACAGGTTTGACCCTGTCCCGCACCGCCCCTATGCCCAGAGCACAGTGTCCAGAGCTACCCCTGATCCCAATGCTTGCCACGAGTGTCAGCCCCACACATCGATGGTGGTCACGGAGTTTTCACCTGAGCTGGTTGGCCTGTAGCGAGCCCAGAGGCGAATGTGGCGCACAGAACGAGCGCGCTAAAAAGCCGCCTAACAGGATGCTTTTTCCAGCTCGAAAGCAACCCGAGAGCCGTGGTTCTCTAACCAGGAACCATCATATTCCTCGGTCCGGTTGAGGGTGTCGCTTCGAGTTCAGCCGCCTGTGAAGTCGATGCAGTCCTCACGAACGGCATCAAAGATATCCAAGCCCGCATCGGAGATGTCATCGGTGATGTCGCCTTGCGCTTGCGCGGCGAGCTTCTCGGCATCGGCATCTGAGAGCTCCTGCACCGCGGCGTTGATGCATGCTCGATCGACCACATCCTCGATCTGAAGGTCCAAACCCTCGGCGGTGGGTGCGCTTGCCTCAGTCCAGAACTCGTAGATATCGGCCTCGATCAGGCTCCGGTCGATAACCGCCGAGTCGGACCCTCCACTGCATCCAGCAGCAAAAGCGGCGGAGGCGACCAGCACCACATGGACGAAACGCAACGCTGTGTTCATGACCTGAAGCGTAGCTTCTGTAGATAACCGGGTTCTACGCAGGCCTGTTGGTTTGAGCTTCGACCTGTCGGTCTGTGTTGTTGTGACGGTAGTGCTGGTCTTCGAATTCTGCTGGCGGGATACGGCCGAGTTCGTGACGCCGTTCGCGGCGAACCGCTCGGTGTGACGACCCGTCCTCTTCTGGTCTGTCACGACTCCATCCGCTCAAGGGATCGAGCCTGCGCATTACCCGGTGAGCTTCAGTTGGCCGCCCACATTGAGCCACGGTGTCACGCTAGGCGAGTAACCGCTCGGCGATTCTTTCGAGTCTCATCGGTGAGGTCGCCATCCCGGCTCGGGCCGATACCTCAACGACCACGAAAACAATCGCACTTCTGGCACAGTGGAGTATGGATCTTGACCAACTCGTCGTCGCCGCCACCGAGGCTCGCACCCGGGCTTACGCCCCCTACTCTCGTTTTCGCATGGGCGCTGCAGTGCTCATGAGCAACGACAACGTTGTCACGGGAACGCTCGTCGAGAACGTCTCGTTGGGCCTCGCAATGTGTGCAGAACGCGTTGCTCTCTTCGCTACCGTCGATGCCGGGTCCCAACCGGTGGCGCTGGCAGTCGTCTCGCCGCGAACCGATGGCACCGTGACCTACCCCTGTGGAGCATGTCTGCAAGTGGCACTCGAACTTGGGGGTCCAGAAATCGTCGTGGTTGCAGCCACAACCGACGGTGTGATCGAGCACTCGACCGTGGGCGAACTCCTGCCCCACGGTCCTCGAAAAGCCTGAACGCATTCGCTTACAGCGATCCACGACCTCAGGGACTGACGTTCAGCGGGGACCCAATGGGGGAGTGCTTGGCGCAACGTAAGCCATCGAACGGGTGGCGCAAATACGTCGTCTCAAACGCCTCGAGGGCGCTGTTTTGAGTTCCTTCGCATCCGGAGCGACCGCGCGGTCCGAACGAAAGGATGTGATTGACATATCCACGGAGGACCTCAATTTGGTCGTGCCAAAGACGATGATGGTCGACCAACTTCTCGACCTTCGAAACCTGGCCACTGACCGGGTGCTGCCCGTCGCGGCCATCGGTGAGCGCCTTTGTGATGTCTCTGGCGCAACGATGGACCTGGGTTGTGGTGGCAGGAAGACCTGGGCTCACTGCGAGCGCATGTGATCAATGTTCCCCACAGAGAAGACGTGTCTTCTACTTTCAGCGACAAACGCACCCTCTCAACGCCTCCAAAACCTCAGACAAAAAGGACACACAACCATGAACACGATCGGCAAGTTGGCTCAAACCTCAGCGGCGCTCTGGATTCTGAACGTCTGGTTCAACCGGTTCAACAAGGACACCGGCTACCGGGGTGGTGACGCCACAAACATGAAAGAAGAGTTCCGCGAATACGGACTGTCGGAGAACACCATGTACGTGATTGGTGCAATAAAAGTGAGCCTCGCCAGTGCAATGCTGGCCGGCCACGCGAAACCGCAACTCGTGCGTCCCGCATCACTTGGACTGGCATCATTCATGCTGGGCGCAGTGGGAATGCACATTCGAGTGGGCGACCCGGTGAAGCGCTACATTCCCGCCCTGTCGGTATTCAGTCTCGCGACGACGTCTGCAATCCTGCACGGCAAGGGGCAAAAGTCCGCGACTGCTACGCCCTGAGGAAGAGGATGACCAATGCCATGTTCATTGCTGCAAATGTTGCAGCAGGGAGCATGAGTCGTGGTGCGTCGTGAATCCGTATGCGAACAGTGAGTCCGAGGATCATGAGAAGCGCTAAGCCGGCGGCTCCGAATGCGCCCCAAGGGGGGAAAGCAAGGCCAAGCAACACCGCGAGGCCGCCCAAAACCTCCAACACGCCGACAAACGAGCGGAAAGCGGGCACGCCATATCGGGCGAATTCGTCTTTCAGCCGCACCCGGAAGAGCAACTCGAGCCGAACCATGTAGGGCGACCCTGCCGGAGCCGACATCCTCGCGTTCGTCGACCTCGAACAGACATGGCGAAACCAGCCCCCACCCTGGGGAGCAGTGCCGTAGCGCCCGCTCTGGCTGTTCGTCTTCCGCTAGACCTTGCTGTGTGACCGATCTCGCAGCTGAGGCGCAAGCTCATCTCCAAGCGTTGACCGGGCGACCCGACGCGGTCTTTCGGTCGGGCCAGTTTGAGGCGATTCGTGCTCTGGTGGAGGAGCGGCGCCGGGTGCTGGTGGTTGAGCGCACCGGCTGGGGCAAGTCGGCCGTCTACTTCATCGCCACCCGCATGCTGCGTGACCGTGGCCTCGGCGCCACCCTGCTCGTGTCGCCGCTGATTGCGTTGATGGACAACCAGATGGAAGCCGCCGGCCGGATGGGTTTGCGTGCCGCGGTGGTCAACTCGGCCAACCGCGACGACTGGGACGACATCCACGAACGTCTCATGCTCGGCGAAATTGATCTGCTGCTCATCTCTGAGATGCGCCTCGCCAACGCGGCGTTCCGTCGGGAATGGCTGCCACAGCTCGGCAGCCGGGTCGGCCTGCTTGTTGTCGACGAGGTTCATTGCATCAGCGACTGGGGCCACGATTTCCGTCCCCATTACCGTCGCATCGGTCGGTTTCTGCAGAGTCTGCCACCGTCGGTTCCCGTGATCGGCTGCACGGCTACCGCCAACGACCGCGTGATCGAAGATGTGGAATCGCAGCTCGGTGACGGGCTGCTCACCGTGAGAGGTCCGCTCGGCCGTGAAGGCCTGCGGCTCGAGGTCCACACCGACAAACGAGGCCACGACGCCCGGCTCGCCTGGCTGGTGCGCAACATCCCCGACCTGCCCGGCAGCGGCATCGTCTACTGCTTGACCCGACGCGATGTGGTCGTCGTCGCCGAATTTCTGCGAGAACACGGGATCGAAGCCGCCACCTACATGGGTGGCGACGGTGGCGGGGCCGAAGACAAATCGGAGACCCTCCGGCGGTTCCTAGCCAACGACGTCAAATGCCTGGTTGCGACCTCGGCGCTCGGCATGGGATACGACAAACCCGACGTTGGGTTTGTCGTCCACTACCAAACCCCGCAGAGCCCCATCGCCTACTACCAGCAGGTCGGGCGTGCCGGCCGTGACCTCGACGAATCCTACGGCATCCTTTTTTCGGGCTCCGAGGACCGTGACATCCAAGACTGGTTCATCACCCAAGCTTTCCCGTCGGAAGAAGAAGTGGCCGCCGTGTTCAGCGAGATAGAAGCAGCCGACGGGCCGTTGCGGGTCGGGCAGCTCGCGGCACGAGTCAACATTGGCACCTCCCGGCTCGACAATCTGCTCGTACAACTCGAAGTGGAAGGCGCCGTTGCGAAAAGCGACGGCGGCTGGGGCCGCACGAGTTCGCCGTGGACCTACCCCGTCGAACGAACCGGCGGGGTCAACGACTGGCGGCGCGAAGAACAGCGGGCCATGGAGGACTATCTCGAATACGACGGCTGCCGGATGGCGTTCATCCGGTCCCTTCTCGACGACCCATCCACCGAACCGTGCGGTATTTGCGACAACTGCCGCGGCGAACGGTTCGGCACCGAGCCCGAAGGCGCGGTGATCGCCGAAGCCGACAATCGGCTCCGCCACGAACACATCGAAATCAGCGCCCGCAAGCAGTGGCCGTCCGGGCTCAGCCAACCCAAAGGCCGGATCGCGGTCGATCAACGAGCCGAACCCGGCTGGTGCCTCACACGTATCGACGGCCCGGGCTGGGCCCCGTTGGTGCGGCAAGGCCGACAGAGCGGCAGGTTCGCCGACGAACTGGTCGACGCCATGGCCGAGATGCTGACGGAACGCCTTGTCGGCGACCCCCACAGCTGGCTCACGTTCGTGCCGTCGGAACGCCAAACCACCCTGGTGCCCGACTACGGCGCTCGCCTAGCCGACCGGCTCCAGATCCCGGTCCACGACATCATCGGCAAAACCCGCACCACCGAGCCACAGTCGACGATGAACAATTCGACCACACAGGTCAGCAACATTTGGGGCGCGTTCGAGCTCCGCGACGAACCGCCGGCAGGCCGTTGCCTTCTCCTCGACGACATCATCGATTCGAAATGGACGATGACCGTGGTCGTCGCATTGCTTGCTCAAGCAGGCGCCGGGCCGGTGACCCCGGTCGCCCTCGGCTACGCCGGAAAGTCGGGCTAACGGAGCTGGCCGGGCCGGGATACGGTCTGCTACATGCCTTCCGACTTTGCACTCAAAACCATGAACACCATTCACCGCACCGTCCAGTCGGTGAGCGGCGGTCGGCTCGGATGGTCGCTCGCCAAAATGCTGGTCGTCGAACTCACCACCACCGGCCGCAAAAGCGGCCTGCCACGGTCGGTCATGCTCACATCGCCGCATCAAAACGGCGACACCATCGTGCTTGTCGCATCTCGAGGCGGCGACGACCAGCACCCCGCATGGCTCCTCAACCTGCGTGACAACGCGTCGGTCACCGTTGGTACCAAAAACGACACCAAACAGATGACGGCCCGCATCGCCGACGAAGCCGAACGCGCCGAACTGTGGCCCAAAATCACTGCCGTCTACAAAGGCTACGCCGGTTATCAACGCAAGACCGACCGCGAGATCCCTGTCGTGCTGCTCGAACCGGTCGGCTAAGCACCGCCCAAGACGCCGGCAACACCCCGCCGGGACTGTCACACCCCACTGGGATGCTGACGGTTCCTTCATGCGTGACACCTACACTTTTCGCGGCCCTGAGACCGACCGACCCGTCCCGTTCGCTGAGCCCGGCGAGTTCAAATACGTCGGCACCGCCGAACGCAGAGACGGCCACCAGATCCACCTGCATCAGCACGCCCGCACCGGTGAGTGGCACAACCTCGATGCACAAGGCCGCCTCTACCAGTTCGCCGGCGCAGATCCCGCCGACCAGCGCGAAGGCTGGTTTGTGCGCACAATCGCCGCGTCGGGGAATACCGCTACTGCCGATGGAGTTGAACCGGGCACGCTATGACCAGCCCCGTGAAACAAACCTTTCCCCTTGGCGCCCAATGGCCGACCATCGACCCGTTCTTGTTCGTCGCTCACCACAACGACGACTACCCCGAGGGGCGTGAAGACCTCGCGCCGGCAGCGTCCCTGGCCGGGCGCACCATCGGGCAAGACTTCTCTGCCAAAGATGGATGGAGCATGTATCACGGGTCGAAGGTGCCCGGTTTCCCCCAGCACCCACATCGAGGGTTCGAGACGATCACCCACCTTCGGCGTGGGCTTTGCGATCACGCCGATTCGTTGGGCGCCACCGCACGGTTCGGCCACGGTGACACCCAGTGGATGACGTCAGGCGCCGGCGTTCAGCATGCCGAAATGTTTCCCCTGGTGAACCGTGACAGCGGCAACCCGCTCGAACTCTTCCAGGTTTGGCTCAACCTTCCCGCCGTCGACAAAATGGTCGACCCGTATTTCACGATGCTGTGGAGCGACATCACCCCGCGACACATCGCCAAAGACGACGACGGCCGCCTCACAGAAATCACCATCCTCGCCGCGCCACTCGAAGGCCATGAGGCACCCACACCCCCGCCGAACACGTGGGCTGCGCGCGCCGAGGCCGACGTGGCCGTATGGCACATCCGAATGGACGCCGGCGCCGAATGGACAATGCCCGCCGCCCGCGGTGACGGCACCCAGCGCGTCATCTACGCCTTCGACGGGTCATCGGTCGAAATCGGCGATCAGACGATCGCCGCTGGCACCGGGGCGTTGACCGACGCATCAGTCAACGTGTCGTTGACCGCCGGCCCGGACGGGGTTGAGTTGATGGTGCTGCAAGGCCGCCCCATCGGCGAACCCGTCGCCAAGTACGGACCGTTCGTCATGAATACCGACGACGAGATCCAACAGACGATGGCCGACTATCAGCGCACCCAGTTCGGTGGCTGGCCATGGCCGACACCGCCCCCCGACCATGGTCGCGACGCCGGCCGGTTTGCCATCCACGCCGATGGCCGCCGCGAAGACCGCCACTGACCGGATCAGCGCTCAGTCGATGACGGCCTGCAACTCTCGAACTGGCACCGTCAGCGTGGTGGCAAGAGTCAGAGACCCCCACGGATGCTCCGCCGGGTTCTGATCGTTGCGCTGAAGGATGTCCCACGTGACGGTGGCGTTCACCGCGAATTCGCCGTCACCGTTCGCGCCATAGACATAGGTGCAACCGCTGCGTTGGTTAGCGCTGCCGTTACGGTTCCAAACGGTGGTGGCGCCGCCCTCACGAGTGCACGTGACCCGGTCGCCGTTGCCCATGTCCCAGGTGACCGACCGAAACACCGGACGAACAGTCGCCCACACCGGGCCCGCGTCGGCAGAGATCGACGGATAGTCGAGTTGGCTCGTCACCGCCAGCCAAGTCTCGACGCCCACGATCTGGTCGCCGGCCGGGCTGAGAAGAGGAAGGGGCGACTCGAAATTGAGGTGGTTGACGGCAAACCGGGCGACCTCGGCGGTATCGGCCGCGATCCCCGGCATGTCGCCCACGACGTAGCTGGCCGTGATCGGATAGCCGGCCACAATCGTCTGATCATCAGAGAAGTGACACTGGATGTAGTAGTAGCGCCCTTCCACCAGGTTTTCGACCCCGCCGAGGGCCGGGGTGTCCACCGCATGCCCGATGTCGTGCCAACTGCACAGAATCAACCGCCCACCAGTCGACCCAGGGGACCCGGTGATCACAAGATCCGACTCAGACCCCGCCCACACCAACAGCGTTGAATCAATTATCTCTGCCCCGGAATCGCCACCGCC
>JAACCU010000091.1 GCA_009937405.1 Actinomycetota bacterium | reverse complement strand
TGCCACGGCAGTGGTCGATCTCAATGTCGATGTCGCTCTCCGACCAGCGATGGAGTGTGACCGACTCGCCAGTGTTGAGTATGAAACTGCCATCGCGCTCGCACCGATAGGCCACCGTGATCGGCTCGTCGATGCCGGGGTAGCCCAGCGAAATACGTTCGAACGGGAGCCTGCCGTTGCGCCAGTTCGTGGGCATGAAGCCCCAGACATCATCTGATGCACGGTTCGCACCCTGGATCCACATGGCAGCGATCACCGCGGCGCGTGGCATGTCGTCGGGAGCACCCGCATCGCCCCCGGGTTTCACCCGCTCGATGAAGTCGGTGGTCGTATCCCCAGCCAGGAACTCCGGAGTGCGGAGCGTGGCGGCGAGGAAGTCACGGTTGGTTGTCACGCCGCCGAGATGCAAACGCTCCAATGCCAAGGCCAGTCGACCGGCCGCATCGGCACGGGTTGGTCCATGGGCTACGACCTTGGCGATCATCGGGTCGAAATCGACACCGATCACCGAACCCGCGACGACGCCGGAGTCCCAGCGAACCTCCGGGTCTGCGGCCGGCGCATAGGCCACCAACGTGCCGGTGGCTGGATGGAAGTCGTTGGCCGGGTCCTCGGCGTAGAGACGAGCCTCGATGGCGTGGCCAGTCCAGTCGATGGCTGACTGCTCGTAGCCGAGCGGTTCGCCCGCGGCAACTCGAAGCTGTTCACGAACCAGATCGACCCCGGTGACTTCTTCTGTCACCGGGTGCTCAACTTGTACTCGGGTGTTGACTTCGAGGAAGAAGAACTCCCTGGTGTCGTCGTCAACCAGGAACTCGACGGTTCCCGCCGACTGATATCTCATCGCCTGTGCGAGGGCGAGGGCGGCATCGCCCATGGCGGCGCGCATCGCGGGGTCGACAATGGGAGACGGCGACTCCTCGATGATCTTCTGATGGCGACGCTGGATCGAGCATTCACGCTCGCCCAGATGGACAATGTTGCCGTGCCCGTCGCCAAGGATTTGGATCTCGACATGGCGGGACCGAGCGACATAGCGCTCCAGAAATACACGATCGTCGCCGAACCCGCTCAGGGCCTCGCGTTGGGCGGCAGCCATTGACTCGGCGAGATCGTCGGCGGACTGAACGATCCGCATGCCTTTGCCGCCGCCACCCGCAGATGCCTTGACGAGCAGTGGGTAGCCGATCTCGTTGGCGGCCGATGGGTCCTCAGACGATGGCAACGTTGCCACACCGGCATCAACCGCCATTCGCTTGGCAGCAATCTTGTCGCCCATCGACTCGATGACCTCGGGCGACGGGCCAATCCAGGTCAGTCCCGAGGCGGTGACCGCTCGGGCGAAGCCTGCGTTCTCCGACAGGAAGCCATAGCCAGGATGGATTGCATCAGCGCCCGCAAGTTTGGCTGCGGCGATGACTGCGTCACCATTCATGTACGAGTCGGGTAGACGAACAGCGGCGTCTGCCTCATGCACGAACGGCGCATCGGCGTCGACGGCGACGAACACCGCCACGGTGCGCATGCCCATGGCTCGGGCGGTGCGAAAGACTCGTCGGGCAATTTCGCCGCGGTTGGCGACAAGGACGGAGGTGATGGGCGTGGTGGCGGTGTTCACAGTCGGAACACCCCGTACTCGTGGGCCCCTTCAATGGGCCGGTTTCGCACCACGCTGAGGCACAGGCCGAGGACCGTTCGAGTGTCTCGGGGGTCGATGATGCCGTCATCGGAAATGGCACCGGTCGCTCGAAGCGCCAGGGAACCCTTGTCATGGGCCACTTCCTGCGCCGCGACGATCGCCGCGTCGGCGACCTCGTCGAACTCTTCACCCTTGCGGGCGGCTTGACCGCGCCGGACCTCCGACATCACGCCGGCAATCTGCTTCGGCCCCATCACCGCGATTTTTGCGGTCGGCCATGTGAACGTGAACCGGTTACCAAACGCCCGGCCGGACATGCCGTAGGTTCCGGCGCCGTAGGACGACCCGATGATGACCGTGAGATGAGGCACCAGGGAGTTGGTGACCGCATTGATCATCTGCGATCCCTTCTTGATGATGCCGTCAGATTCGAAATCGGTGCCGACCATGAAGCCCGTGATGTTTTGGAAGAACACAAGAGGGATATCGAGCTTGTTGCACAGTTGGATGAAATGGGCGGCCTTTTGCGCAGAGTCCGGATAGATCACGCCATTGTTGCCGAGCACCCCAACCGGGTAGCCGTGAATAGAGCCCCATCCACAGACCATCGTGGTCCCGTAACGCGGCTTGAATTCTTCGAAGCGAGATCCATCTACCACACGAGAGATGACGTCTCGGACGTCGACCGGCTGGCGTAGGTCTCTGCTCACGAGACCGAGTAACTCCTCGGGATCCTCGATCGGTTCGTCAGATTGCAGCGTTGGAGCAGGGTCGGGTCTACGCCAGTTCAGATGAGACACAACCTCGCGACACAGTCGCAGCGCATCCATCTCATCCTCAGCCAGGTACTCGGCCAAGCCAGTAACCTCGGCATGCTTTTGCGCTCCACCGATCGTCTCGGAGTCGGCAATCTCACCGGTCGCCATCTTTACGAGCGGCGGGCCGGCCAGGAAGGCGAACGACTGCTCTTTGATAAAGATGTGGTAGTCACTCATGCCCGGCTGGTATGCGCCACCGGCCGTTGAGGACCCGAACACCACGCATACCGGGGGGATCCGCAGCTTCGCCAACTCGGTCATCTCGTAAAAGAACCGGCCCGTTTCCGCAAAGTGGGCGGGTACGACAGCGCTGCCAACTGCGCCATGATCATCGTCTTCGCCACCGCTCTTCTTCGCGCCGCTACCGGGCCGAAGGTCACCACCGGCCGATTCGACGAAGCTGACGTAGGGCATCCGGTTGTCGCGGGCGATCTCGAGCGCTCGCATCCATTTCTTCGACGCGTAAGGGGTGAGTGCCCCCGCCGCCACAGTCGGATCGTTGCCCATGATCACGCATTCGGTGCCGGCGATGATGCCGATTCCGGCCACCATGCCGCCCCCGAGGGCGTACTGCGATCCGAAGCCAGCCAGTGGTGTGATCTCGAGGAACGGCGTGTCGGGGTCGATCACGCTCGCGATGCGCTCGCGGATCGGCAGTTTGCCGCGGCTGCGATGGCGGGCCATCGGCCTCTCACCACCGCCTTCCGCCGCTTTGTCGAGGAGTTCGTCGTGGACGTGAAGCTGCTCGAGCATGTCTGCACAGTTCTGCGCGAACTGTTCAGAGTGCGTGTCGAGCGACGACGGCAATGGTGGTGCCAGCAAGGACCGGTTCATATGGGGCGAGAGTAGCGTGGTAATAAAGAGGCAACCAAATTATCCTAAAGATGATCCTTTGACGAGACACCGACGGGGTGCAGTTCTGGCGTCACGCCAAGAACGTGCAAGTCAGCAATCAGATTCCGAACCTCGTGGACGGCTCTATCGCCGACCAAAGTCTCCCGCCCATACTCACGGTCCACGGGTACGCCTTTCCCCACAGCATCATGGCTCGCGAGGCCCTGAGACCTCAACTACCGTCGTGCCCATGACTGAATCAGCCGGACTAACGATCGAACGCCGCGACCATGTCATGGTCATCCATCTCGATGACGGCAAGGCAAATGCTTTGTCGTGCCCTCTCATCGAGGCAATCCATCACGCAATCGCCCAGGCCGAAAATGATGACGAAATCGGTTCCGTCATTCTCCATGGTCGCCCCGGGCGGTTCTCCGGTGGTTTCGACCTCGGCGTCATGTTCGCCGACGACTTCAACGCGATCCTCAACCTCGTGGCCGATGGTGGCGGTCTCGTACGCAGACTCTACGGCTCATCCGTTCCGGTGGTTGCCGCCTGCACCGGCCATGCTCTCGCCGCTGGCGCCCTCATGCTCCTGGGCTGCGACGTGAGGGTCGGCGCAGACATCCCAGCAAAAATTGGTCTCAACGAGGTCGCCATCAAGATGGTGCTCCCCGACTGGGCCATGACTATCGCCGAAGCCCGACTGAGCAAACGACACATACAACGCTCAATCGTCAACGCCCGCATCACGACTCCCGCCGAGGCAGTTGATGTCGGCTTCCTCGACGAGGTCGTCCCCGACAGCGACGTGCTCGATCGCGCCATCGACATTGCCGCTAACTTGGCGGAAACACTGGATCCTGCCGCCTATGCCGGCACCATTGAGCGCTTCCGGGGGTCAACCTTGGCCACGATGGACGCCCAGGTCGCTGCTGCTCGCGCGTGAAACTTCTTGGCCTCGACCAGAGTTGAGATTTCATGCGGTTAACTACCCAAAGTCAACGCCCGCTGAACGCCCAAGGTTTCTCCGCGTCCTCTCCCTCGAGACCAATCGCAATCTTTCAACAACGCACGTTGGCTGTCTTTCCGACAAGCTGAGCTGCAGCGGCATCAACGACGCTCTTGGCCATGGTGCGCAACACGTCTAGGTCCTTCGACGCGATCGGATGCGGAACCTGCAGGTTGTGATACCCCGGCATACCCAGGACCGCGGCAAAAGATGCCGCTAATCCCTGAAAGGGTTCAGTGATCATCACTGTGGCGGGGGTGCCAAGCTCTTCGATCTGGACGGCGTCGTGCAAACTACACGCAGTACACGCCGCTCAATCACCAACTCCGCTTATCACCAGATAGGCGCGAGCGGCCATTTTTTTGGCTTCGTCTGCCTCGATCGGTTTACCGGCAGAAGGCTTTGAGAAGACCTCGACGGTGGCGATCGGGTAGCGCTCCTGGAGTTCCTCGGCCACAAACTGCATCAGATCACGGGCATGCGGCTTGCCGTTATCGATGAGGACCATATGGGCGTTCTCTGGTATCGCCCCTCGCATCGCGTAGGCAATCGATGCCGCCGCTGGCGGGTCTTCATTTGGTTTCAGGACGGTGATTTCAGCCATTGTCTATCCCCAATCGATTTCGCAGCCAGCCGGCCCACATTGTGGAAGTGTGTCGCCTTCGAGGCGCACCCGCCGAGTGGCTGATCTGCTGTGTTGAATCGGTGCCCAAGCCGGGATGTACGCTGACCAACCTGCCCCTGCGCCACCGGCCGTCACGACGAACAGGTCGTCCACCGCGGGAATCACCGGCAGTTTGCCGTCATCGTCTACCGACATGTTGTGCTGGTAGCCCTCTTCGATGATGACTCCGGCGTTGGTGAGCCACTCGGGCGTCACCCGGCTCTCCTGGACGAGAAATTCTTTGGCAGCGGCTTTCGAGTACCCGGCGTCAACGATCGCCTGGCGATGCTCAGGGCCCAAAACAATCAGCGCTTGGTGACCCTTGCCGACGGAATATGTCGAGGGGGCCCGCATGGCGGCCACAAGGGTGCGCAGTACTCCGGTCCCGTCTGGATTTTGTGCGTTGGCGACCTGGCGGGGTCCCTCTGCGGCCAGCACCGTGACTGTCGTGTCCCCGACGGGATAGCCGAGTTCCTCACGAAGAGTTGGCCATAGCGACGGCGGAGTGTCTTCGGCAAAGCACATCGTGTACTTGCCCGGATGGCCAAGAGATGAGCCGTCCATGCCACCGGTCTTGGCGCCGAGAACATTTGTCACCGTCAGACGAATCGACCGGCCGATTGTGGCGTTGGCCCGGTTGCCCGAGCCCAGCGCATTATGTTTCGAAGCCATTCCGATCTCTTGAGCAATCGGACCCGACACAACGAGGCAGAGAGCAGCACCGCCCGTCGACGTTATGGCGGCATTGATGTTGAATCCCGGGTCGAGGGCCGCCTGCATGGCAGCGATTACCACTGGGAAGTACTCCGGAGCGCATCCCGCCATTACCGCGTTGATCGCCAACTTCTCTGCCGAAATTGAAAGATTGCGCTGGGGGACAGTACCGAGCAGTTCATCGGCTTCGACCCACCCAGCCGCGAGCATGGCCGCCACTCGGTCGGGTGTTGGCGGCACAATCGGCAGTCCGTCAGTCCAGCCTTGCTCGAAGAAGTGCTCTTGCACCGCAGACTCGCCGAGAACTAGCTGCTCGGCCACGTGGCACCTTTCGGTTGGTAGGGCGACCGCATGATATCGGCCAAACGGCTGGTGGAAAAACCCATCTCTTCCAAAAGAGGGCACCGTTTAAGGTTTGAGGTTCCGCCTAGCCGAGTTTGAGATGCCACACTGTCAACCATGAGTACCGTCACCCTCGCCACCGTGATCTCCGACTTGGTCGCCGAACAGGACGCGTTGGATGCCATCGTCGCCCCACTCACTGCCCTCGACTGGGAACTCGCCACTCCATCGCCCCGCTGGGCGATTCGCGATCAAATTGGGCACCTCGCTTTCTTCGACGAGACTGCTGCGCTTGCGATTACCAATCCGGAGGAATTCATCAACCACCGATCCGAGTTTGGCAAAGCAGCCATCGAGCGCCCCTCTGCTGATGATGAACTGACGCTCGGCGCCTTTCGGGCGATGACTGCCGACGAACTTCTGACGCATTGGCGGCATTGGCGCACCCAACTCGCCGCTGCAGCCGCATCCTGTGGCGAGAAAGATCGTGTCGAGTGGTACGGCCCGTCGATGGGAGCCAAGTCCTTCCTGACCGCACGCTTGATGGAGGCTTGGGCCCATGGTCAAGACATCTGCGACACCGTGGGTAGCGAGCGCGAACCGACTGATCGTCTTCGCCATATCGCTCAGCTCGGTTTTATCACCCGAGGATGGACCTACATAAACCGAAAGCTAGAGATTCCGGCCGGCGAGGTTCGAGTCGAGTTGTCGAGCCCAGGAGGCGAAATCTGGACGTTCGGCCCTGATGACGCTGAGGCAATGGTCCGCGGTACCGCAGTCGACTTCTGCCTCGTCACAACACAACGCCGAAACGTCGCCGATACCGCCTTAGAGATCAATGGCGCAGCCGCCCAAGACTGGCTCGACAAAGCCCAACTCTTCGCCGGACCCCCCAGCAATCCCCCAGACCCCCGCTCGGACTAGGAACGGGGCATGGCTGACCTGGCTGTCAAACCTCTACACGGCCGGTTCGCTGTCGCAATCAACGACCTCGATCTTCGCGATGTTCGAGCCGACTACCTCTATCCGGAGATTCGAAACGCGTTCGAGGAACACTCACTTCTTCTGTTTCGCGGCCAGCAACTCGATGATGAGAGCCACACGCAACTGGCCAAGCTGTTCGGCCCACTCGAAAACCGGGAACAGTTGGCCGGCCACGACGAACCGTTCAAAGTGTCTGCGGTCAGCAATGTTGAGAGCGACGGCTCGCTCACACCCAAAGAAGCACTGCGGCACCTCGACCAACAGGCCAACATGTTGTGGCACACCGACTCAACATTTCTCTCGACGCCGGCGCTCGTCAATCTCTTGATGGCCACGGTCACCCCGTCGACCGGTGGTCAGACCGAGTTCACCACGACTCGCGCCGCGTTCGACGATGCCCCTGCCGAGTTGCAGGCACTGCTGCGCTGCTCGTTTGGCGTCCACCAACTCACCCACTCGCGAAACCAGGTCGATGCCCGGCTGATCGATCTCCCCCATGTATCGCGCTGGCCCGACCGCCCCTGGCGCTTTGTATGGCCCAATCCCATCAATGGTCGCGAAGCCATCTACACCGCGTCGCACGCATACGCAGTGGACGGCATGTCAGCCGATGAAGGCGCTGCGTTCGTTACAGATCTCCTCGCCCACTGCACCAAACCGCAATACCGCTACACCCATGAGTGGACGGTTGGCGACGTCCTCATCTGGGACGAACGAGCGGTCCTGCACCGGGGACGGCCATGGCCCTACGACGAACCCCGGACTCTGAAGAGCATCTGCTGTTCGGCCACGGCTGTAGACGGACTAGCCGCAGTTCAGGGAAGGGCCTGATCCCGATAGCCGAATTTAGGGATCCAGCAGGCTGTGGGCGAGACCGTCGAGAATGTCGGACTCACTCACCAGGCATTCTTCGAAACCGAAGTAGCGCATGATGCGAACCAGGATGCACATGCCGCCGACGATCACATCGGCTCGCGCTTCCTCGAGGCCCGGATTGTGGATTCGGTCACGGCGCGGCTCCATAACGAGCGTGCGGTAGACGTCCTCGATTGCCGCCTTCGAGAGGCGGAAGTGATGGATCTGATCGCGGTCGTACTCGGCCAGCCCGATCTCTACGGCGGCGGCCGCCGAAACCGTGCCGGCCAAGCCGACAAACGTCTTGGCATGGAATGACTGGGGGATCTCGCGAGCCACATCATCGAGATAAGCCTCAGTGATCGACAGGCACGCCACGAGTTCCTCGGGGCGGGGAGGGTCGTGCTCGATGTACTTCTCGGTGAGTCGTACGCAACCGATATCGAGCGACAACGCCGCCTCGGCCTCTGTGGTGCCGTAGGCAAATTCAGTTGAACCGCCGCCGATGTCGGCGATGAGGAACGGACCATCGTTCGGGTTCAGCTCCGCGGTGGCGCCCTGGAACGATAGCTGGCCCTCTTCGAGGCCAGAAAGCAGTTCGGGCCGAGCGCCGAGCACCGCCTCGACCTGATCGAAGAAGTCTTCTCGATTCGATGCATCTCGACATGCCGACGTGGCCGCCGCCCGGATGCGGCCAGTTTCAACGCCGTGGCGATCCATGACCTCGCGATACTCGCCAAGGCACGTGATGACTCGATCGATGGCCTCGTCGATCAACCGCCCACCCGCGTCGACGTCTTGGCCCAGCCGCGTAATCGTCATCAGGCGCTCGACAGTCTGCACACCATCGTGGACTAGCAGCCGCGTGGAGTTGGTGCCGAGATCGATGGCGGCGACTGGTCCACTCATTCGGCGGCCTCCTCGTGCGCTGCGGCATTGGCCTTGGCTTCAAGTTGCTCGGCAACCCAACGGCCGACCGGGTCGTCGCCCCCGGCCAGGTACCAGCCGTAGTGGGCGTGGAGGCATTTCACGCCTCGTCGAGTGCCTCCAACTCCGTTCGAAGGACGGGGTCCGACGTGACCAGCAGGGATCTCTGCGTCTCGTTCGGTGGCGTAACGGCGGTGGGCATCAGCAATCTCATCAGGTTCAATGGCCGCCTCGGCATTTCGCACTCCGCCTTCAGACTCCAGCCGCCCGACCTCTTTGCGCTCCTTGTCGCCACACAGCCAGTACAAGGTGGGCATCGGCCGGCCCGACCTAAGAATCGGAGCGTTGCGCAGCACCACTGGGTCGCCGGCTTCGCTACGCACCACAATCTCGAAGGCTCCACCTGGCGGACGGCCGAGTAACTCCTCCACCCGCGCCCGGTCGGCCTCATTCACGGATTTGGTCATCGCGACCTCCGCAGAAAACGCTTAACTGCCACAAGTACGACTGCAGCACCCACAAGGCCAAGCCGCCGAAGCAAGGACGGTCGTGCTGCATCGAGGAGATCGAGCGCCCATGGCTCTGGCATATCGATGTCGGAAGGCTGATGGAACGGATCGGGCTCCACCCCAACGATCACTGCAGTGAGGTTCTCGGCAAACCGGGCTGTGAGCACCTGGCTCAAATCAGGCAGCATGCGCTGGCCAATTTGGGCGACCCGTCCTCCAACTTCGATCGTGGCATCGACATTCACCTGCGTGGTCGTCGCCGATACCTCCTCAAGCGTTGCCGTGATTCTGGCCTCCGCGGCACCCTGTGTTCCATTGCCCTTGGCATGGATCACAATGCGTCGACGTTCTTCGTCGGGGGTAAATGTCGCCGTGCCCACATACTCAGCGGACAGCGCGCCAAACCGAACTTTCACCGCGCCACAATATTCCTCGTCCACCTTCTCTTGGAGAAAGGCACCCGGAACACACGGAGCAATGCGTTCGACGTTGTTCAACAGCTCCCACGCCTCATCCATGGGGAGGGCAACGCCGAAGCTGTCGGTCAGCTCCATCGACGAAGGTCCTCGAGGGTGTCGATGTCGGTTGGATTGTCACCGAATTCCTTGTCGATCGGGACCGGGCGAACCTGATCGGGACGGTGACGCACCAACGCCCGAGCGCCCTCGTCGCCGGTGACAGGCAGGCTCGCCCACATGGCCGCGCTCAAACGGGTAGGGGGGCGAAGCTCGCCGTCGAATCGGGCCATGGCGAGATCGTTCGGCACCTCGGCTACCTTGCGCCAGGTCTCCGGTGAAATGCCAGGCGAATCGCCAAGCCCAACGACCACCGCAGCGTGACCGCGTGAATCGGCGTAGGCGACAGCGGTCTGCAGGGAGGTGGCCTGGCCGTCTTCCCACTTTTCGTTATGGATCAGCGTGACAGTATCTGGCACTTCATTGGCGAGATCGATCGCCCCGCTCACAACAACTACCTCGTCGAGTTCTGCGGCCACAGCTGCGTCAATCGAGTGCCGCAAAATGGTCTTGCCATTCACCACGGTCAAAAGCTTGTGATCATCGCCGGCGAACCGGGTCCCCGCCCCAGCCGCAAGGATCACGGCGGCAACGGTTGATCGGGGCTGGTGGGGCTGAGGGTGCATCCGCCCAGTCTGGCCCGCCGAAGCGTCATCGATGCGCCTAGGGTGCGATCCATGGAACCGGAATCGCTTGGATCGGCGGGCGCAACGCCCTTGGCCCCTCCTAGTTTGCGGGTCACGATGCTGCTGGCCGACTCAGCACAGGTCGCCGACCGCAAGCTTTACATCCTGGGCGGCGGACTGACCGTCATCGGGCCACGCCCTCAGCCGCTTGGTGTAGCAATCCGGATCGAGGTTCCCTGGGACCGCGCCAATGTTGCTCACCTGTGGCGACTCGACCTCCTCGACGAGGACGGGCACCCTGTTTCGGTGCGTGAACAGCCGTTGGTTGTCCACGGCCGCTTCGAAGCAGGACGACCTGCGGGCCTCAAGCCGGGCACCCCCCTTTCGGTGCCGTTGGCTATCACATTCCCCACGCTGCCAGTCCAGCCCGGCAAGAGCTACACATGGCAACTTGCCATCGACGGCGCAACCCACGTCGACTGGCGACAGAGCTTCCACGTTCGTGCCGCGGCGCCAGGTCAGCCACCATTGCCGCCACCCGCTCCAGGAGCACTGCCCCCGAGCTAGCGGCCCTCAGTCGTGGATCGGGCCCTCGGTAATCTTGAGAGCCCTTGCCTCGCGGCCAGTACCGCGAGAGATGATCTCCGCGGTGATCGAGATTGCTGTCTCCTCTGGCGTACGGGCGCCGATATCGAGACCGATCGGCGAGTGAAGGCGATCCAGGCCATTCTGGTCAACCCCGGCATCGACTAGACGAGCGGTGCGATCATCGTGGGTGCGACGGCTCCCCATGACACCGATGTAGCCGACACTGGTAGCCAGTGCGCCGACGACAGCGGGAACATCAAACTTGGCGTCGTGGGTGAGAATACAAATCGCATCACGCGGGCCGAGATCAGAGCCGACCCGGTCGAGTAGACGATCGGGCCAGTCGACTTCGAGGTCGTCGGCCATCGGGAATCGTGCCCGGGTGGCGAACACTTCGCGGGCATCGCACACGGTGACCCGGTAGCCCAGAACCTTGGCGACGCGACCAAGCGCGGCGGTGAAGTCGACTGCACCGAAGATCAGCATCTTGGGCGGCGGCGCAAAACTCTCGATGAAGACGGAGACAACACCCTCGCGGGCTTCTCCGTGTTCGCCATAGTGCCGGATTCCGGTGCGACCGGCTGCAAGTTCGCCACGCGCATCACGGTCAATCACCCGATCGAGGTCGGCGTTGCCAAGGCTGCCTACTGTCGTCGGACCATCAGTGCCAGCGCGCACCAGGAGCTTGTTGCCGGCGCCTGGACCCTCAATCACCGTGGCAAGGGCGACAGGTGCCTCGGCGCTGATATCGCTTTGCAGTTGGGTGAACCACTCTCCACCCTCGAACGCTTCGAGGAAGAGGTGGAGGGTGCCGCCGCAGGTCAGACCGACGGCGAAGGCTTCGTCATCACTGAAGCCGAACGTGACGATCCGGTGGGTATCAGACTCGAGCACATCGAGCGATTCAAGGACCACGGCGCCTTCGACACAACCGCCGGAGACAGAGCCGACAACGTCACTCGATTCAGTGACAGCCATCGCCGCGCCTGGCAGCCGGGGGCCGGAACCCTCAAGATCGACGACGCGGGCAATTGCGAACCGTTGACCAGATGCGTTCCAGCGATTGAAGTCATCGAAGAGTTCTTTCACAGGTCCCAGGGTATCCCTGGGACCTGTAGTCAGCCGATTCCCAGTCGGATGAGGTCGAGCCGGCGACGCGAAGCAGCGAGTTCGGAGAAGCTGGCGCCGGTGCGCTTGAGGTCGTGATGGGCGTTCCATGCGTCGAGCAAGCGGTTGAAATCGGGGAAGATACGGGATGCGGTCATGTGATGAGTGTACGAAAAATGCGACCTTCGTTCCCATTGATTTTCGGCTTGTTATTGAATGAAGGCAACTGTTTACAAACCCAGAATCTATTTTTACCTTTGAATCAAGCTAACATTTTCCATATGTTCGACGATATCGCGCTTCAGATCCTCACCGAGCTCAAGGCAAACGCTCGGATCTCGTACCGGGTATTGGGTGAGATGGTCGGTCTTTCAGCGCCCGCCGTGGCTGACCGGGTCAAGCGACTCGAGCGCGATGGGGTCATCACCGGCTACACGATCGTGACAGATCAGGCTGCCCTGGGCTATCCCATCCAGGCAATCATCCGGGTCATGTCGTCGGGAACGAATGCCAGCGCGATCGACCAACTCGCCAACGATGCCCCCGAAGTCGTCGAGTGCAATCGAGTGACAGGTAGCGAAAGCCATGTCATCCGAGCCTGGTTCCGAGACGTCCAGCACATCGGTCATCTCGGCGAACGGCTCTGGCAATACGGCGACACGACATCAAACGTGGTGACATCCACACCAGTGTCCCGGCGTCATATCAGGCTTGAGTAGCCCGGTTCAGGGCGCCCGCTGCTCCAACTCCCAGCGCGCCCAGCCACCGAACCAGAAAATCCCGATCGCTATCACCAGCAATCCGGGCCACGTGTCTGCCCAGCTCACGTCACCGATAAAGCCCTGCCGGGCCATGCGGATGACATTGGTCGCCGGGTTCACTCGCGCCACGTCATACAACCAGCCGGTCATCAGCGACAACGGGACCTGTCCGATCGACGGGAACATCAGCCCAAAGGCCAGGACCTGCACAATCGCCATTGCTCGAATGTTGCCGATATGGAGCACCACGGCGAGCCCAAGGGCGCCGAGCACAAGCGACGCTCCAATTCCCGCCCCATAGGCAATCAACACCGCAGCGACACCTCCAGGAAAATCTAGGCCGCTGGCGGTCCCGATCATGAGCACGACGGTGACTGGGACAAGTGCACGTGTCGCGGTGTGCACCAACGGGCCCACAATGATCGCGCTCCGCCGAATGGGGCTCACGAGCAAGCGATCTATAAACCCGTTGTCGAGGTCCTGGGCCATGGCCCCGGCTGCACCGATCCCGGCGAATATCGAACCCTGCACCATTGCAAACGCCGCAACCCAATTTATGAACTCGTCGGTGGGAAACGCCTCGACCCGCGTCACCCCTTCAAACGTTCCCGTAAACGACACGGCAAAGGATGCGGGCATGACGAGCATCGGGATCAGCAGCGAAGGCATCCGAACCAAACGCACAAGGGCACGGCGCGTCAGAATCTCGACCGTTGACCAGTACGGCGAAAACTCCCTCTCTGACACATGTGTTGATGTCATGATCGGCGAAGCCTTGCGAGGTACGCCCGATACGAGAGCCCCAGCGTGAAAACCCCCACAACTGCGATCCAAAAGAGTGCCTGACCAAGATCAGCAAAGGAGAATCCATCGATGGCAAGCCGACGAGTCGGGTCGATGATGAAGGTGAACGGGTTCGCCTCCGCTGCGGTCTTGTACCAGCCGCTCATCAGCTCTGTCGGGAAGAATGCCGACGAGACAAATATGGCAATAAACGTCAACGGAAAGACTGCTTGCGTTGCTTCTGGAGAGCCGGTCCAAAGGGCCACCGCCACACTGATGCCACCTATGGACAGTGACAAGGCGGCAGCGATGACCACGATCGCCAACGCAGACGCGAGGCCACCTTCGGGGGCTGCACCAAACACCACGAAGATCACCATCAGGACGGCGGCCAGAAGCGCACTGAACGCCGCGGCACCGGCCAGTCGCCCGATAAGCACTGACTGTCGCCCAACGGGTGATGCCATCAGACGATCGAAGAAGCCGGTCTCAATATCGGTGGCGAGAGCACTCCCGGCTTCGCCAGCGTTGAAGGAGATGCCCTGAAGGATGGTCGCAGGAAGGATGAACTGCAGGAACGAGTCAACCTCGGGGAACTGTGGCAACTCGGTTACCCGCTCAAACTGGGCCGAGTAGATGGCCGCCATCATGAGCGGAAAAATGATGCTCGGTGTCCACGCAGCCGGCTGGCGCCATGTGTTCACCACCGACCGGCGGGCGAGTATCGCAGCCTGCTCGATAACCACCATGCGACGCGCCCGATCGACGGTGGCAGTCATGTTGCGGACGCTCCCGCCCCTTCAAGCCGACGCCCAGTGGC
>JAACCU010000090.1 GCA_009937405.1 Actinomycetota bacterium | reverse complement strand
GTACACCCTGATTAACCCAGCCACTGGTTGGCCAGCCGGCTTCCCCAACAACGGCTTCCCGGCCCCCCAGGGGCCGTACTACTGCGGTGTTGGAGCGCTCAAGATTCACGGCCGTGATCTCATCGAGGAACACACCAAGGCGTGTATGGATGCCGGTCTTGCGATTTCTGGCACCAACGCCGAGGTCATGCCCGGTCAATGGGAATTCCAGATCGGTCCGGTGGACACTGTCACTGTTGGCGACCACCTGTGGGTTGCCCGCTACTTGCTTTTCCGTCTCGCCGAGGACCACGAGGTCGAGGTGAGTATCGAAGCCAAGCCGATGAAGGGTGACTGGAACGGCGCGGGCATGCACACGAACTTCTCGACCAAGGCCATGCGCGAGAGCTACGACCCGATCATCGCGGCCTGTGAGGCCATGGGTGCTTTGGGTGTGCCGGAGCGCCACCTCGAGGGGTACGGCGTTGGTATCGAGGACCGCCTCACCGGCGCCCACGAAACACAGCGTTTCGATCAGTTCAGCTATGGCGTCTCTGACCGCGGCGCATCGATTCGCATTCCGTGGCAGGTCGCCAAGGATGGCAAGGGCTACATCGAGGATCGGCGGCCGAACGCGAACGCCGACCCCTACGTGCTCTCCGCACTGCTGACCAACACCATCTGCAGCGCTCTCGGCTAACGCTGGTGGCCGCCTCGTCTGCAGGCCGCTGCTGTTCCCGAGGCAGCGTGGTCTGCAGACGAGTTCCCTCGCATGGTCTAGGTTGTGTGCGACGGTCTTGTCTGCGTGCCTTTGAGCAGAATGGCATAGGGCAGATTTACTGAGGGATTGGCAGAACCATGGCAGAGAACGAACCCAGGGAATCGAACCCACCGGGAAGATCCAACCTCGAGATCGCGTTGGTGGGGCTCGTTGCCATTTTGATTGCCCTGTTGAGTGCGGTTTTGCTGGTCCAGTGCAGCGGCGATTCCGGGTCAGAGGATGTTAATTCGACCCAGGATCAGGGGGACGCGACGGCAGATGCCGCCGTGGAGACATCGACGACCGTGGCGGAGACGTCCACGACCGTGGCTGAGACAACGACGACCGTGGTTGAGACAACGACGACCGTGGTTGAGACAACGACGACCACCACGGTGCCCCCTCCACCCGCAACTGGGGTAATCACTACCATCAATGGTGTGGCGGGCTGGTCTTCGGCGGGGGAATGGATGACGACCGATGATGGGCCCGTGCCTTTGTCCGAGGGTGACGTGTTCACGCTGGTCCATGTCGGTGAGCCGTTGACACAGGTCGTCGGCGGTGAAGTTGGTGTCTGGTGTGCTGGCCCAGGCGCTGGCAACAACGGCATCGATCTGGATTTCGGCGTCGAGTGGCCCGACGACTTCCCGATTGCTGTGTCGGCGGACTGGGACCTGATCCCGCACACGGTCGAGGTTCTGCCCAACGACAGCGCCACCTACAAGGCTGCGGCATCGGAATTGCTGGGTTTTCGTGGGGTGATCGACCCCGATCCTCCATTGGTGCAGGTGATCCGCGCCGATCTCGAAGGTGACGGTGTGGATGAGATCATCGTGGTCGCGGAGCGCAATACCAGCGGGTCACTCAATCCGGCCAACCCCGGCGATTACTCGATCGCTTTCATGCGCAAACTGGTCGAGGGAGAAGTGCAGTCGGCGATCCTTGGTTCCTATGTCGTGGAGGAACCAGCCGATGAGTCGTGGATTGTTGCACTCGACACCTATCGCATCGCGGCCGTTGCCGACCTCAATGGGGATGGCCGCATGGAGATCGCGGTCAACGGTAGGTACTACGAAGGTTCGTGGACCACGATTTACGACTACATCAATGATGACCTGGGCCCCTGGGAGGTGCTCTCAGTCGGGTGCGGCTCCTGACGCGTACGATGGTCTTGTGACTGAAACTGCCGAGACCCTGCGAATTGCTATCTCGCAGTTCAATGCCGTGGTGGGCGATCTCGACGGCAATCTTGCTCGAGCCTCTGCCGTTGTGGACGAAGCCTCCGGGCTTGGTGCTGATGTGGTGATTCTCCCCGAGATGACGCTCACGGGCTACCCGCCGGAAGATCTTGTTCTCAAGCCCGGGTTCATTGCGGACAACCGCGTTGCGCTCGAGAAGTTTGCCGCCGGCACGGGTCGCACGGTTGCGATCGTTGGCTTTGCCGACGGCGATGATTTCGGTGGCGCGGCTGATCGCGTCGTGCAGGACGTCGGTGGCATCGACTACTTCAACGGTGTGTGGAACGCGGTGGCGGTTTGTGCTGAAGGCAAGATTTTTGGGACGTATCACAAGCGCCATCTGCCGAATTACGACGTCTTCGACGAGCTGCGTCATTTCCGTCCCGGTGATCAGTCGTTGGCCCTCTACGAGGTCGGTGGTGTCTCTATTGGCGTGACGCTGTGCGAAGACTCATGGATCCCCGACGGTCCCGTTACTCAGCTGGCGCGCGGTGGTGCTCGAGTCGTCATCAACATCAACGGCTCCCCCTTCCGGGGCGGCAAGCAGCAGGTTCGTGAAGATGTGATCAAGGAACGGGTCAAGGAGTCATCGGTCCCCGTCGTCTACGCCAACCTCGTCGGCGGCCAAGATGAGCTCGTCTCCGACGGCGGGTCCTTTGTCGTGAGCCCGAGCGCAGATGGCCCGACGGTCACCGCTCGGTGCGAGTCGTTCGTTGAGTCGCTCGATGTCTTTGACGTCGAGCTTCCCGCAGCCCCGGACACGCTTGATCGCTATCCGGTCACATTCGTCACCCCAGCTCACGCCGTGCCCCGCACCTTTGTGCCGGGGCCGTTGGTCGAGCCTCTCGGACCGCTCGCCGAGGAATGGGAGACCCTTGTGCTCGGGGTGCGCGATTATGTCCGCAAGAGCGGGTTCTCTCAGGTCTGCCTTGGTGTCTCAGGCGGTGTTGATTCCTCGCTGGTCACCGCCATCGCGGTCGACGCCCTCGGCGCCGAAAACGTGCACGGTATTCTCATGCCGTCCCGCTACTCGAGCGACCACTCGATCAGTGATGCTGAGGAACTCGGCACCAACATGGGAATCGACACTCGCATCGTTCCGATCGAGCCTGCCCACGTAGCGTTCGCTGAGATGCTCGTGCCGCATGTGGCCGACGGCAAGATTGAAGTTGGTGATCTCACTGATCAGAACCTTCAGAGCCGGTTACGCGGCGTCATCTTGATGGCCCTTGCCAACGAGCACGGGTGGCTCGTGTTGACCCCGGGCAACAAGAGCGAGTCTGCCGTCGGCTATTCGACGCTCTATGGGGACACAGCCGGGGCATTCTCGGCAATCAAGGATGTCTGGAAGCTGCGGGTCTACGAGCTCGGCCATTGGCGCAACGCTCAGGCCGCCAAACCATGGATCCCGGAGGGGTCTCTCACCAAGGCGCCGTCTGCCGAGCTCAAGCCTGGGCAGCGCGACGATCAATCGCTACCTCCCTATGAGGTGCTCGATCCGATCCTGCGGGCCTATGTCGAGGACGATCGCACTGCTTCGGAAATCGTCCACCTCGGCATTGAGGGTTCTGATCCGGAAATGATCCGACGGGTTTGTCGCCTTGTTGACATTGCCGAGTACAAGCGTCGCCAGACTCCGGTCGGCACGCGTATTACCAAGAAAGCCTTCGGTCGTGACCGGCGGATGCCGATCGTCAACCGGTACCGGGGATGAACGCGGCCGACAATGCCCGTGTATGTGGTTCGCTGCAGTGGGTGACCGGCCGGCTGTTCGAACTCCTGGGCGGATGGGTCGAGCGCGTCGATGAACCGGCTGATGCAATATGGCTGGCCGCGCTGAGCCGTCGTCTCGGATCCCACGTTGCGGCATTCGCGGAAATCATGCCTGACGCGGTTCTTCTCACCAACGAGTGCGCCGTTGTTCCTGCCAGTCCCGCCCTGGTTGAGGCCTTCGGTGAACTCGCCGATACCTCAGATCCAGTTGGCGTTGCCGCAGCATTGACTGGTCGCTTGACCAGGGAATGCGGCGCTGTCCTGAACGAATGTGTCCCTCACGCAGATGGGTCCTTGCAGAGAGCCGTCGAGTTCCTCATGATCGACCTTGCATCGGCCGACACAAAAGAGTTCAAGTCCGTTGCGAAAGTTGACGAAATATTCCCGATGGTCGCACCGGTGGTGTGACGGTCAACACTCGCTATCGTGCCGAGCAGAGGCCATCTACGAGAGGGACTTCCGTGGCAAAGGAGCGAGTCGAACGGGACGAAGAAGATCTCGTACGCCTGTATCTGACCGATATCGGCCAGTACCCGCTGCTCACCAAAGACGACGAGGTGCGCCTCGCCAAGGCCATTGAAGCTGGAGCGGAAGCTCGCGAAGAGTTCGAGAAGGTCGATGTTGTGTTGACCCCGGCTCGTAAGCGTGAGCTGCGTCGCACCCTGCAAAAGGGCGAGAGCGCTGAGCGAACCTTCGTGCAGTCGAATCTCCGTCTAGTTGTTTCGATCGCCAAGAAGTACCAAGCCTCAGGTTTGCCTCTGCTCGACCTGATCCAGGAAGGCAACCTTGGTTTGATGCACGCCGTCGAGAAGTTCGATTGGCGCAAGGGCTTCAAGTTCTCGACGTACGCCACCTGGTGGATTCGTCAGGCGATCACCCGTGGCATTGCCAACACCGGCCGCACGATCCGTCTCCCAGTGCATGCTGGCGACACGCTCGCTCGTCTCCAAAAGGCCCGCGCTCGCCTCGAGCTGAAGTACGGCCGCGCCGCCACGCTCTCAGAGTTGGCGATCGAAGTAGAGATGCCAGAAGACAAGGTGACCGAGGCCCTTCGCTTCGCCGCCGAGCCGCTCTCGCTTTCGGAACCGCTGCGTGAAGATGGCGACGCCGAACTCGGCGACGTTGTAGAGGATCGCTCGGCTGATTCACCGTTCGAGGTGGCCGCCACGTCGCTGCTGCCCAAAGAGATTGCTCGACTGTTGGGCCCACTCGATGAGCGTGAGCGCGAGATCCTGAAGCTTCGCTTTGGTCTCGACCGTGGTGAGCCCCGCACCCTCGAAGAGGTCGGCGAGCACTTCAACCTCACTCGCGAACGCATCCGCCAGATTGAGGCTCGCGCCATGTCGAAGCTGCGTCACCCCAGCAGCGACACCGGCGCCCGCGACCTCCTCAGCGTCTAGGTCTGCCCTTCCCCGATGACGAAGTCGCCCGAGAGGCGATGATGTCATTGCTCAACGCAGGGTGTCGTTGACCGGTCACGTCACCAGCATCGGTTCAGCTCTGG
>JAACCU010000089.1 GCA_009937405.1 Actinomycetota bacterium | reverse complement strand
TCCTGCGCTACTACGCCCCTGTCACCATGGGCCGCAAAGTAATCAAGGACACCGAGATTTCAGGTTGTCCGGTCCGGGCCGGCGAACAAACGCTGGTGACCTTTCCGGCGGCCAACCACGACCCCGCCGCATTCGAAAACCCCGAAGAGTTCCAGATCGACCGAGCCCGAAACCGTCACGTCGCTTTCGGCCTGGGCGTGCATCGATGCGTCGGTTCGAACCTTGCTCGTCTCGACGTGCTCGTGGCGCTTCAAGAATGGCTACGCGCCTTCCCGAACTACTCACTCGATCCCAAGCGCGAAACCGGATGGGCCAATGGCCAAGTCCGCGGCCCTCGCAACATCCCCCTTCTGCTCAACCGGTGAAGATGGGAATCGCAGCACGATCCGTCATCATGTTCAGATGACCAACGACCCCGACGACGTTCCTGCGAAACCAGCGGGCCGCGAGTCGGTCAAGCACGCCTTGATCAACGCCACGATCGAGCTGATCATCGAACAGGGCACCGCCGTATCCGTGCGCGAGATCGCCACTCGCGCCGACGTCAACCATGGCCTGGTCCACACATATTTCGGCAGCAAGGACGCACTGATCGTCGCCGCCGTCGATGCGGTGAGCCAGCGCGCCAGTTCCGGCATCGACGAGACCGGCTTCCCTCGACCCGATCTTGCCCGTCAGCGCGCCGGGGAACTCGCAAAGATCATCGCCCGCATGCGACTCGATGGAAACCGCGATCTGTTCACGTCACACCCAGTTAGCGACCGGTGGGTCGCCGCGATCCAGGCAAACCATGATGACGTAGACGAGTTGGAGGCCATGACCATGGTCGCCACTGCATCAGCACTCGCCCTCGGCTGGCCGGTCTTCGCCAATCACATCTGTGAGGTTCTCAAACTCGACAACGATCAGCGAGCCGTGATCAACGACCGCATCGACGCCCTCGTCGCCGAACTCGGCGGTATCCCGGACTAAGTAATGCTGGGATCTGCCCCCACCGTTACTTTGCTTTTGAGGGCCGTGACATCTTCACGCCTGTCAGTCCGATATCCGCGATACGACGGGGGGCGTTGTTGAGCCAGTGGTAGTAGAAGCTGCGCTTCGGGAGCCTCACGTAGCGCTTGTTTTCTGCCACCGCCGCCACCGTTTGAGCGGCAATCTTCGTGGGCTTGATCTGGGGCAGTTGCTGCAAAAGCTTGAACCGCTTGAGCGCCGGTTCCAGGTAAGAACCCTCATAGTCAGCACGGTCCCACATCTCGCCAGCCACCGGGCCAGGGGCGACGACGGTGAGACCAATACCCGTGCCCTTCAGTTCATACCGAAGTGACTCGGTGAAGTTGGTGAGGCCCGCCTTTGAGCCGCAGTACGCCGTGAACCCAGGAAACTGCACCGTTCCCGCCATCGAGCTGATCTGGACGATATGACCCTCGCCTCTGGGCAGCATGTGGTCAAGCAAGTCCCGGGTCAACATCATCGGTGCTTCGAAGTTCAAGCGTGCCACCGCCCGAATGATGTGGCGATCGATATCAGCGAAACCCGCCGATGTCTCGATCCCTGCATTGTTCACCCACACATCGATGTGTCCCAACTTGTCGATGCAGGCGTCCACAAGTCCGTCGACACCGTCGGCGGCACCGAGGTCGGCGACGAGATACCGCCCACCAACGCGCTCAGCGACCTTGGCGAGCTTGTCTTCGCTCCGGGCAACAACCAGGACGTTCGCCCCTTGGCTGGCGAATTCATCGGCAAAACATTCGCCAATTCCCATCGACCCACCCGTGATAACCACGTTCTTGCCGTTGAGATCCATCGTTCAGCCCTCCAAAACAGTGACGGTCCCAGTCGAGCCGTCAACCTTGACAAGCATGCCGGTCTGGATTCGCTGTGTCGCGTTCTCCACAGACACCACACACGGGATCGCCAGCTCGCGAGCGACGATCACGGCGTGACTCATAAGCGCACCCACGTTCACGACAACGGCGGCGGCGGGAAGGAACAGTGGGGTCCACGACGGATCGGTCAGCGGAGCGACGAGAACTTCGCCCGGCTCGAGCAGCGCGCCCTCGGCCGGATCCATCACCACCCG
>JAACCU010000010.1 GCA_009937405.1 Actinomycetota bacterium | reverse complement strand
GGCGCCAGCAAGCAGAAACTCTACGACATCGGCGCCGCTCGTCGTGCCACCCACCCCAACGATGGGCACATGCGGAAGGGCTTCGTGGACGTCATAGACGGCGCGAACAGCGACGGGGTGCATGGCTGCTCCCGACAATCCACCCCGACCTGCACCCAACACGGGTTGGCGCGTATTGACGTCGATCGCCATGCCGAGAAGGGTGTTGGTCAGGACCACGGCCTCCGCTCCGGCCTTGTGTGCGGCATCGGCGATCTCGGGCAGATCGGCGGCGTTCGGGCTGAGTTTGGCCCAACGGGGGCGGCCACATGCCGCAGCCGCCTCAACTGCCTCTGCGGTTGCGGTTGCTGAGTGAGCAAACATTCGGCGACGGTCTTCAAGGTTGGGGCACGAAACGTTGACCTCCACCGCGACAACGCCGTGGGGCGCGTCGGCGAGGGCTATGGCCGCGGCCTCATAGTCGGCGATCGATCCGCCCCAGATACTGGCCACCACCGTGGCCCCTGTCTTCAACAGCGGCGGTAGATCGTGCTCAATCCAGTGGGAAATCCCCTCCCCTTGCAACCCAACGCTATTGATCATCCCTGCGGCTGTGGGATGCACGCGCGGTGATGGATTACCAGCCCATGGTTGGGCGCGCATCGATTTCACCACGACCGCTCCCAGCTCATCTAGTTTCACATACCGGGCCAACTCCGCCCCATGGCCAGCTGTGCCGGACGCGGTAAGGACAGGGGCGCTGAGACCGACGGAGCCGATCTGGGTGATGGTATCGATCAGCCAACTCCGTTCTTCTCGAGATCCTTGACCCACGCACCGGCGTGATACTCCTGCAAGCTGCGAACGGCCAACGGATGAGCCTTCCAGTCGGCCATGCCGTTGGCAGCTGCCAACGCTGCTGCACCGGTCGTGAGCAAGGGAACCGAAGCCAACCCAGCTGCCTTGCGGATGTGTTCGCCATCGGCACGCGGTCCACGACCCCGAGGCGAGTTGACCACCAGATGCACATCGCCGCGCTCGATCAGATCGACGGCGTGCACGCCGTCGGCATCATCGAGCTTTGCCACCACATGCGCAACGGCGATGCCCGCAGCTTGCAGCGCAGCGGCCGTGCCCGACGTGGCGGCGATCGTGAAGCCGAGTTCAACCAGCTTCTCGGCTGCAACAATGCCAACCTGCTTGTCACGATCGGCGAGCGACATGAACACCATGCCCTCATCTGGTAAGCGAGTGCCCGCCGCCAGCTGAGCTTTCACGAAGGCCAGTCCGGGCGTGAGATCGATACCCATAACCTCGCCCGTCGACCGCATTTCCGGCCCAAGAATCGCGTCAGCCTCAGGGAACCGGTTGAACGGGAGCACGGCTTCCTTGATCGCCACATGATCGGAGATAACCGGCTCTGTCAGCAAGCCCTCTTCACGCAGCTCGACCAGCGTGGCTCCGACCATGACCCGACTTGCGACTTTGGCGAGCGGTACCCCGGTGGCCTTGGCGACAAACGGAACCGTCCGCGAGGCACGGGGGTTCGCTTCGATCACGAACACCTGGCCCGACTTCACCGCGAATTGCACGTTGATAAGGCCGCGGACGTCCAGTTCCTTAGCGATCCGACGGGTGTAGTCCTCGATCACGCCGATGGTCTCGTCCGACAAGCTGGTCGGTGGAATGGAACATGCAGAATCACCCGAGTGCACACCGGCTTCCTCAACGTGTTCCATGACCGCGCCGATGACATCGTCACCGGTGTGGTCGCGGATGGCATCGACGTCGACTTCGGTGGCATCCTCAAGAAAGCGGTCAACGAGGACTGGGCGTTCCGCGGAGAGGCCACCCTCTTTACCGAGTGAACCGAAACCGGCCAATTCAGCCATTGCCCGGCGGAGATGATCGTCGTCATAGACGATCTGCATTGCGCGGCCGCCCAGCACGTAGGACGGCCGGACGAGCGCCGGGTAGCCAATACGTTCGGTAATCGCGAGGGCCTGGTCGAGGTCGACCGCCGTGCCGCCCGCAGGCTGAGGAATCTCCAATCGGGCGCAGAGGGCGCTCCATTGTTCCCGATCCTCGGCCAGGTCAATCGACGCTGCCGATGTGCCGAGCACGAGTTCTGGTGGGAGACGATCGGCCAGCTTCAGCGGGGTTTGGCCGCCGAGCGACACAATCACGCCGAGTGGTCGCTCCACCTCGATGATGTCGGTCACGTCTTCAAATGTCAGCGGCTCGAAGTAGAGCCGATCTGAGGTGTCGTAGTCAGTTGACACAGTCTCCGGGTTGCAGTTGACCATGATCGTCTCGTAGCCGGCGTCGCGCAAGGCGAAGCTGGCGTGGACGCAGCAATAGTCGAACTCGATGCCCTGCCCGATGCGATTGGGCCCGGACCCGAGGATGATGACTTTCTCGCGGTCGCCGGGGCGGACCTCGTCGGTGTCCTCATAAGTCGAATAGTGGTAAGGCGTGGAAGCTTCGAACTCGGCGGCGCAGGTGTCGACGGTCTTGAAGGTCGTGCGCCCACCAACAGCGAGACGGGCGGAGCGAACAGACTTTTCACTCGTATCCCACAGGTAACCGAGCTGAGCATCCGAAAAGCCGAGCTGCTTGGCCCGCTTCCAACCCCTGCGGGTCATGTCGCTCATCGACCGAGACTCGAGGTGGGCACGTTCCTCGGTGATGATCAGCATCTGGTCCAGGAACCACGGATCGACTGCTGTCGCCGCGAAGACCTCATCGACTGAAACGCCGCGACGCAGTAGCGCCTCTAGCTGGAACGGACGGTCCGGAGTGCCAATGGCCGCAGCCGCGAGGAGATCCTCGGTCGACAGACCATCGAGTTGGACTTCTGCCGGGTCGGCATTGAGACCATGACGACCCTGTTCGAGAGAGCGCAGCGCCTTTTGTAGTGACTCGGGGAAGGTGCGGCCGATGGCCATGACCTCGCCCACCGACTGCATCGACGTACCGAGCACGCCAGAGGTGCCGGGGAACTTCTCGAAGGCCCAGCGAGGAATCTTCGTGACGACATAGTCAATCGAGGGCTCGAAGCTGGCCGGCGTCTTCTCGGTGATGTCGTTGGGAATCTCATCGAGCGTGTACCCGATCGCCAGCTTCGCCGCGATCTTAGCGATCGGGAAACCGGTCGCCTTCGATGCAAGAGCGGACGAACGAGACACACGCGGGTTCATCTCGATGATGACCTGGCGGCCGTTCTCGGGATGGACGGCCCACTGGACGTTCGAGCCACCAGTCTCGACCCCAACTCGGCGGATGCACGCAAATGAACCGTCGCGCATCTGCTGGTATTCAACGTCGGTGAGAGTCTGGGCCGGAGCGACAGTGATCGAGTCGCCGGTGTGGACACCCATCGGGTCGAGGTTTTCGATCGAGCAGATGATCACGCAGTTGTCGTTCTTGTCGCGCATCACCTCCAGCTCGAATTCCTTCCACCCCTTGATCGATTCTTCGATGAGGATCTCATTGATCGGGCTGCAGTCAATACCGAAGGCAGCGACCTTTTCGAACTCCTCCATCGTTTCGGCTATACCAGTCCCGCGACCGCCGAGAATGTAGGCCGGCCGGATGATGATCGGGAGACCGACCTCTTCGACAACCTTGCGCGCCTTCTCCATGGTGTTCGCCGTTCCGGAGCGGGCGACTTCTAGCCCGATCTCCATCATGGCCACCTTAAACTTTTCGCGGTTTTCAGCCGTTTCAATGGCCTCGGCATCAGCACCGATGAGTTCAACACCGTGGGCTTCGAGAATGCCCGCTTGTTCGAGTTCCATCGCCAGGTTCAGACCCGTCTGGCCCCCAAGCGTCGGAAGCACCGCGTCGGGCTTCTCCTTTTCGATGATCTTCTCGAGAACACGAACATCGAGCGGTTCGACATAGGTTGCGTCAGCAAAATCCGGGTCGGTCATGATCGTTGCCGGGTTCGAATTAGCGAGGATGACCCGGTAGCCCTCTTCCTTGAGGACACGACAGGCCTGAGTACCGGAGTAATCAAACTCGCAGGCCTGACCGATCACGATTGGACCGGAGCCGATGATCAGGATGGAGTGGAGGTCAGTGCGCTTTGGCATTACATCGCTCCCTTGCTGTTGCTCGCAGCGGCGGGCGTTATCCGCGGCGAACCGTTTTCATCCATCAGTTGCGCAAACTCGTCGAAGAGGTAGCGACTGTCGTGCGGGCCTGGACCGGCTTCGGGGTGATACTGCACGCTGAACGCGCGATGCTCCTTGTGCACCAGGCCTTCCAGAGTGCCATCGTTGAGACAGAAGTGAGTTTCGGAGACGTTGGGAACTGAGCCGACCTCCACGGCGAAGTTGTGGTTTTGGGCGGTAATTTCGACCTTCCCGGTGCGGACATCCTGCACCGGCACATTGCCTCCGTGGTGGCCGAATTTCATCTTGAACGTGCGCCCGCCAAGAGCGAGCGACAAGAGCTGATGGCCGAGGCAGATCCCAAAGATCGGCACCTCGCCGATGAGCTTGGGGAGCTCATCGTTGATCGGACCCGCCACCGCAGGATCACCCGGGCCGTTGGACAGGAAAACGCCGTCAGGCTCCATGGCCATCACCTCTGCGGCGAGAGTGTCGGCGGGTACGACGGTGACCGTGGCGAGCTCGCCCAGGTGACGGAGCATGGTGGCCTTCACACCGAAGTCGTAGGCAACCACCTTGCGGGGGCCGTTGCCGACAACATAGGGCTCCTTGGTGCTGACGAGGCTGACGAGATCGACACCGTCGGTGCCGGGCTCGGCCTTGGCAGCAGCAAGCAAAACTGCTTCATCGACGGGGCCAAACGCACCGGGCATCGCTCCCGAGTCGCGGATGTGGCGGGTGAGGCGGCGAGTGTCGATTCCGGCGATGCCAGCGAGGTGGTGGCGCCACAGGAACGCATCAAGGTGTTCTTCGCTGCGCCAGTTGCTGTGGCGGCGAGCAAGGTCACGGATGATCACGCCCCGACAGAATGGGCGGGCGGCTTCGTCGTCGGTGGCGTTTACGCCATAGTTCCCGATGTGGGGGTATGTGAAGGTGATGATCTGACCGGCGTAGGACGGATCGGTGATGACCTCCTGGTAGCCGGACAGAACAGTGTTGAACACCACTTCACCAGTGGCCACTCCGCCGGTGGGATCGGCGCCGATCCCCTCCCCTTCGAAGACTTCGCCGTCGGCCAGCACGAGCTGGTACTCGCGAATGTCGCTCATCGTGTAGCGCTTCCTTCCTGCACGACGAGATCGCCGTTGTAGATCGTGTGACGCACAATGCCGCGTAGCTCGCGACCTTCGTACGGAGTATTGGTCCTGCGGCTGGCCATAGCCGAACCACTCACGGTCCAGATGCCATCCGGGTCAACGACGACAAGGTTGGCGATCTCTCCGGCAACAATCGGACGGCCATGACGGTCACCAATTCCGGCGATGCGGGCGGGCCGCCAAGACATGAGCGCAACAATTTCCTCGATGGGAAGATCGAGCTCGGTGTTGGCCAGAGCAAAGGCTGTCTCGAGGCCGAGCATCCCTGGAGGAGCATCGGCGAACGTGTCGTCCTTGGCGTGAGAGGCGTGCGGCGCATGGTCAGTGGCGATGACATCGATGGTGCCGTCGGCCAAGCCGTCCTTGATCGCCCTGACGTCGGCCGCCGTGCGCAGGGGCGGGTGCACCTTGAACACGGGATCAAAGCCCGCGCACGCGCTGTGATCGAGCGTGAAGTGGTGAGTCGTGGCTTCTGCGGTGACCGCAAGGCCGGCCTCCTTTGCCGCTCGCACCATGGCGACGCCGCCGGCGGTGGAGACGTGCTGGAAGTGCACGCGGCTACCGGTGAGCCGAGCTAGCGCTATGTCACGCATGATCATCAGCTCTTCGGCCTCAGCCGGCTGACCGGGAATGCCAAGGCGGCTCGACCAATCACCCTCGTGCATCAGCGCGCCCCGACTCAAGGATTCGATCTCGCAGTGCTGGGCGAGAACGATCGGGAAACCGTTGGCGAGATGGGTTAGGCCGCCGGCGTATTCGAGAGCCGAGCGCATAATTCGCTCGTCCTGCACGCCGGCGCCATCATCGGTGAAGATCCGGACGCCGAGCCGCACAAGCTCAGCCATAGGAGCGAGTTGTTGGCCCGCCCGGCCGACGGTTATAGCCGCAGATGGGTACACGTCGCACAAGTTGGCCAAAGCAGCAAGTTCGAGGACTTGGCGCACAACGGCTGCCGAGTCGATCGTTGGCGAGGTGTTCGGCATCGCGATGACTGCCGTGTAGCCGCCAAGGGCTGCGCCGCGGGCGCCGGTCTCGATTGTTTCGGCTTCCTCATGGCCAGGCTCACGAAGGTGAGCGTGGAGATCAACGAAGCCGGGTGCTACAACGCAGCCATCGGCGACAAGGGTGATGTCGCCGGTGAGATCGGAGCCGACCTTGGCGATTCGGCCGTCGGCAATCAGGACGTCGGCTTCTCGAACACCGGTTTCGTCGACAAGCTGGGCGCCGATGATGGCGATGGACTGGGTCATGCCGCCACCCGCTTTCCGTCAACGATGTCGAGTCCGCTGCCAAGTAGCAAGAAGAGCACCGCCATTCGCACCGACACGCCGTTGGCGACCTGCTCGGTGATCACGGCATTTGGCCGATCGGCGACCTCGCCTGCGATTTCCACGCCCCTGTTCATTGGGCCGGGATGCATGATCAGGGCACCGCCGAGGCGATCGGCACGGCGCACGTCGAGACCAAATTCGGTGTGGAACTCCCGCAACGACGGGACTACAGCGTCCGTTTGCCGTTCCACCTGCATGCGCAGCAGGTAGCAAATGTCGAGGTCGTCGATGACCTCGTCGAGATCGTGCGTGACCTTGACAGGCCAGCCCTCGAGATGGGCGGGCAGCAGCGTCTTGGGTGCTACCAGCGTGACCTCGGCACCCATTGTGGCAAACGCCAACGCGTTGGAGCGAGCAACCCGACTGTGTTTGATGTCGCCCACGATGGCGACGTGCTTGCCGTCAAGGTCCCCAAAGTGCTGGCGAGCCGTGTAGAGGTCAAGCAGAGACTGCGTGGGGTGTTGATGCCAGCCATCGCCAGCGTTGATCACTGAGGCGTCCACCCACTCGGCAACGCGGTGCGGGGCTCCAGCGGCGCTGTGGCGCACGACGATGCCGTCGACACCCATGGCGGCGATCGTCTCGACCGTGTCGCGCAGCGACTCCCCCTTGTTGACAGACGACGAGCTGACGCTGAAATTCATAGTGTCCGCCGAGAGCCGCTTAGCGGCTGTCTCGAACGACAGACGAGTGCGAGTCGAGTCTTCGTAGAACAGCCAGGCGATCGTCTTGCCGCGTAGCGCCGGAACTTTCGGAATTGACCGCTCCCCCACTTCGACAAAGCTGTCGGTGAGCGCCATGAGTTGTTCGATGTCGTCCCGGTCGAGGTCGGCCATCGAGAGCAGGTGCCGCTCGCCACCAATCATGTGATATCTCCGAGATCCACACCGTCGTCGTTGACGTCGACAATTTCGTCTTTCCGAGTCGGCAGATTCTTGCCCACATAGTCGGGACGGATTGGCAGCTCCCGATGCCCGCGGTCGACCATCACGGCAAGTTGAATCGCACGAGGTCGGCCATAGCTGTGGATCGCGTCGAGAGCCGCTCGCACGGTGCGCCCGGTGTAGAGCACGTCATCGACCAAAACAATCACCTTGCCCGATGGGTCGGTCGGCATTTTCGTTGGGGCTTCAGGCATCACCGGCCGGAGCCCAAAGTCATCACGATGCATCGTGGCGTCGAGAGTGCCGACCGGAACTACACCGGTCTCGGTCTCCTCGATCGTGCTGATGTCGGCGGCCAACCGATGGGCGAGATCGACCCCGCCGGTCTGCATACCGATGATCACGACATCGTCGGCGCCATGGTTGCGCTCGAGGATCTCATGGGCCATACGACGAATCGCACGAGAAACGTCGTCAGCCGACATAACCCGGGTGCGGGCGTGAAACTGGCCGCTTTGCGGCGCAGCCAAGCCACGTTCTCGCTCTGCCACGTTGTCCTTCTCTCGTCCGTATGAGCCTCACTGAACTCACTTCACGGTCGAGATTGGAAGGTACCAGACGCGCGCCCCCGCGCGGCGCGCGCTCACTGTGGAAATCCAAGAAATCGCTCTGGGGTCTGCCTACGGCACTACGCAGTGCGGACCCAGGACCCCGGGCCGAGAGGGATGAAGGCGCAGTTCTTGGCGACTTGAAGGGAGGCGCCGTTATCGTCGGTGATCTCGGCCACGATCGCCGCGAAACCGGCATCGGTCAATGCCCACCCTGTGAACCCGGCTACCGCTGCGCTCGCTGCTCCGCGGCCTCGCTCTGCGGCCGCCACCCACCAGCCAATCAGCGCGGCGCGGCGACGCTGATCGATGGACGACAATCCCACTTCACCGATCACTTCATCGTCAGCAGAACCGACGATAGCCAAATCGACCGAAAGACCGCGTTGGCACCTCTGCTCGGCGCCGTCAATCCAACGCTCCGCAGCAGCTGGGGACGAATCCACGGGAACCGATGAGCGGGCAACGATCTCCGGATCCATCCATGCAGTAGCTAACGCGGCAGTATCAGTCACGCGCCAGGGGCGCAGACGGACGTGCTCGAGCTCGATGACAGGCAGGGTCAAACGAAGCTCGAGCTGGCTCACTCGCTGTCTCGGACCTCGTCAGCAATGCTGCGCAGCACGCCGTTGAGAAAGCGAGGCGAGTGCTCGGCGCAGTATTGGGTTGCGATCTCGACCGCTTCGCTGAGCACGACGCCGGTCGGGATCTCCGGTCGCTGTGAAAGCTCCCAGGCGCCAATACGGGCGATGACCCGGTCCACCACAGGCATTCGCGAGATAGTCCACCCGGTGAGGTTCGCGCTAATTAGCGAATCAAGTTCGGTCACCGATGTTTCCACACCAGAGGCGAGCTCGATTGCGTAGTCGGCGGGCAGAATCGGCCGACGGGCAAGCGAGTCAGCGATCCGATCACCAGTTTGTTCGGCTTCGTACAGCAGCGCCAGTGCTTCTTCGCGGGCCTCGCGCCGACTGCCAAGGCCGGGGATGGATTCGCTCACGCGCGGCTGAGGTAATCGCCGGACCGGGTGTCGACCTTGACACGCTCGCCGGGGCTGATGAATAGCGGGACATGGATGACCAGGCCAGTTTCGAGGGTGGCCGGCTTGGTGCCTCCCGATGAACGATCACCCTGGAGCCCCGGGTCGGTCTCAGCGATGTTTAGCTCGACCGATGCGGGAAGATCAGTGCCAACGATCTCGGTGCCGTACATCTCGAGGATGACTGCGGAGCCATCCACGATGTAGAAGCCGGCGTCGCCCAGCGTCGTGGGTGTCACGTTGATCTGATCAAAGGTCTCATTGTCCATGAAGACGTAGTCGTCGCCGTCGCGATAGAGGAAGTTCATCTCCCGCTTGTCGATCGTTGCTCGCTCAACTTTTTCACCCGAACGGAAGGTGCGCTCGACGGTGCCGCCAGCGCGGACGTTGCGAAGACTGGTGCGAACGAAGGCGTGACCCTTGCCCGGCTTCACGTGCTGGAAGTCGACAACTTGGAACAACCCATCGTCGAGATCGAGGGTCATCCCGTTCTTGAGATCGTTGGTAGTGATGGTGGACATGGGACTCCGGTCCACACGTGGGCTTCGGGGAATTGGTCAGCGGGCGACAGCCCGTCTCGGTAACCACGACCGAGTCTTCCACCCGGCAGCCGCCGAGGGCGGGAACGTAGATGCCAGGCTCGACTGTGATGACGTGACCGGGCTGGAGGATAGCGGTACTTCGTGCGTGCACGGCTGGGAGCTCATGGATGTCTAGGCCAACGCCATGACCAGTGCCGTGGCTGAAGGCATCCCCATAGCCGGCATCAGCGATGATCGACCGGCACACGTGGTCGATCTCCTTGGCTTCGATGCCGGGTCGAACGGCAGCAACGCCGGCCGCCTGGGCCTCCATGACGATGTCACGAATTCGGCAAACGTCTTTCCCTGGCGTACCGATCGCGAACGTGCGGGTCATGTCGCTTCGGTAACCGTCGACCACGGACCCGGCATCGATCACGACGAGGTCACCGTCCGCGAAGGGACGGTCAGTTGGACGGGCATGGGGCAGAGCGCCGTTCGGGCCACTGGCCACGATCGTCTCGTAGGCAGGGCCGGTGGCGCCACCCGTTCGCATCGAGCGCTCCAGGGCGTGGGCCATCTCCCGCTCGGTCGTGCCGGGGATGAGGAGGCTCTCCAGTTCGGCGAGAGAGGCATCGACGATGGCTGCTGCTCGTTCGATTCGCGCCAGCTCGGCCCCGTCTTTGATGGCTCGGAGCTCACGTATCAGGTCTTGCGTGGGCACCAGCTCGATTTGGGCCGTGTTCTCCCACAACTGTTGCTCAGCCCAGGTCAAGACATCCGCTTCAAGAGCGACCATCTTGACCGAACCGAGCGCCACGATTGCCGCGTCGATCGGCTGAACTGCGATAGCGACGATGGTGTTGGACAGTGCGGCGGCCAACTCCTCAGGGGCCTGCACGCGATAGCGGCCATCGGTAATCAGCGTGGAGTCGTCATTGGTGACGACCAACAGTGCGTTGGATCCAGTGAATCCGGTGCACCAGCGGATGGACGTCAGATCAGAGATCACGATCGCGTCGGCATGATCAGCTACGACTGCGCGCAACCGGTCCAGCCGACCGGCAACTTCAAGCGGGGGGAGATCCAGGTTCATGATTCAGCGAACCGCGGAGAAAGAGGCCTGCAAGATGTCAGGGTCCACTCCAACCACCGTCTCAATTCCGCGATCGCCATCGAGGACAAAGGTGACCCCGTCGATTGCCTTCTTATCTCGGGAAAAAAGGGCAAGGAGTGCGTCGTTAGAAAGCCCTTCGGGAAGGGTGCTGGGAAGGTCGTAGGCCGCAAGAACTCGATGGTGTTCAGCGACACGAGCGTCGTCGATGCGGCCAAGGTTGTGGGCAACGGCTGCGGCGTACGCGATGCCAACCGCAACTGCCTCGCCGTGGCGCAGGTCGTAGCCGCCTGCCGTTTCGATCGCATGGGCCAGCGTGTGGCCGTAATTCAGGATCGCTCGACGTCCGCCTTCGCGCTCGTCAGCGGCAACGACATCAGCCTTAATTTGGACGCAGGCTGCCACACGTTCATCAAGTGTCAGTGTGTCAAGGCCGTCGCCGCCGAGGAAGTGGTATTTGGCCACCTCGCCCAGACCACATTGCATCTCGCGATGGGGCAAGGTCGAAAGTGTCTCCGTGTCGCACAGAACCGCTGTCGGTTGCCAGAAGGCGCCAACGAGGTTCTTTCCCTCGGGGAGGTTGACACCGGTCTTGCCCCCAACCGATGCGTCGACCTGGCCAAGCAAGGTGGTCGACACGCTTACGAATCGAACCCCGCGGTGATATATCGCAGCGACAAACCCGGCGACATCGGTGACGACCCCTCCGCCAATCGCCACCACGGCGTCGGAGCGGGTGATCCCTGCGGCCGCCATACGACGACAGACATCCTCGACGACCGACAGCGACTTGGCAGCTTCACCATCGGGGATCTCAATCCGGATCTGATCCCGGCCCGGGTCAGCATCCCAAGGAATGCTGGCCTGGGTGATGATCGCGACGCGACGCACATCGTCGGGCAGCACAGCGGCCAATTCCGATCTCACGCCAGGGCCTACGAGGACCGGATAGCTCCGGTCGGCCAGTTCGACATTCACCACCTGATGCACGCACGCAGGCTACCTCCGCCAACGTGGGCCGCTGGGCGGATTTAGACGCCGATCACCGTGTCACTGAAGAACACCACCACAATCGTGCCAGCAGCCAGCCCCGGACCGAACGGGAAACTGTGACCGAGCAGGCGAGTCGGTTGCCCATCTCTGGCCTCGGGATCTACGACCACGTTCCTTCCGGCCCTGCGACACAAGGCCACGCTGATACCGCCAACGACACCGAGGAGGCAACCTGCCAGCAGGCCCCACACCACGAGTCGGAAGACCGATGACCAACCTACGTAGCGAGATCCAGCCGCCCATCCCAGATGAAGTCCCAGCAACAACGCCAGCTTCACATCGCCGAAGCCCATGCCTCGTGGCGAAATCAGATGGGCAACAAAGAGCATCAGGAAGTAGATCGCCATGCCTGCACCAGCACGCCCGATAGCGCCCGGCCGATCAATACCGAATGCGGCAACGACGATGACCAAGCCCGAAAGTCCCAGACTGGGAAAGACGAGCCGATCTGGGAGCCGGTACTGGTACATGTCAATCATCGACAGTGAGACAAGGGCGACGATGAGCACCAACGGCGGTAGCAGCTCCCACTCCCAGCCATATCGGGCTGCGGCGGCGACGAACAGGCCCGCCGTCGCCAACTCCACCAACGGATAGGCGACTGTGACCGACGCGTTGCAGTGATGACAGCTACGACGGCGCAGCCAGGACAAGACCGGGACCACATCGGCAACGGCAAGTTGATGCTCACAATGCGGGCAGCGAGACCGCAGCGACAGCGGGGTCTTGTCGGGAATCCGGTCGATCAGCATCGTGGCGAAACCACCGGCTACGAGACCGACTAGCCCGACAAGGACCAAGTTCACCGAATCCACGTAGACATTTCTATCACTGAAGGCGGATGGTTCAGGAGTCGACCGAGCCGAGGAACTTCAACAGCTGACCACGGTTTAACGTGTCGTCCTCAGCTTCAACGGCCGCGAGAGCGGCTTCTCGCTCGACATCGGTCGAGGCCCTCGCCGCGTCTGCTACGGCCTTGGCGGCCTTCGGGCTCAGGTTGGCGAGCTGGCGGGCCATCTCGGCCGGGTTGAGATCACCAATCGCAGATTCGTCAGCGGTCTCGTCATCGACGAAAGGGCTGACGGATTCGAGACGGTCGTCGGTTGGGGGCCACGAGTCAATTGAACCCTCAGATGGCTCAAGCGACGCAATGCTCGGAACGGTGTTGGGATCGTGTTCCACGCGAGCGAAGATGTCATCCGTCGTTGCCGACAGGTCAATCGGGTCCTGCAACTCTGCGAAAACATACTCACCAGATGGTTCAGGAGCGGCTGGTGCCGCTACCTCAGCGGACATACTGAATGAAGGCGTCCCGGCTCCACTGGCCGGCTGATCGTCGAACGCTCCGGCGAGCATCTCGTCAACCATGGTCGCCTCGGTGGTGACCGGAAACGGCTCAACAACGAGAGGTGCAGTAGCGGCGGGAAGAACGACTGGTTCGTCGAGGACCTCGACAAGACCAAGTTCGATGAGTTCTTTCACGGTGCGGCAGGCGTCGATTTCGTTTAGCTCGAGCGTCTCGGCAACTACGCCAACCTGGGCGCCACCTCCGACAGCAGCGATGCCACACCAACGGTTGGCATCGATCATGACGTCGGGGCCTTTGAGTTTTGCGACGAGGCCAACCCAGACATCAAGCGACGGGACGACCTCTTCGATCGAACGCCACTCAACCAACATGTTTTCTGCCTGGGTGAGGATCGGTTCCATGGAGCTCGGATGGTCGGCCTGAGCGGCCCGTACCCCTAACTCAAATGTAAACGAGCCGGTATCAAAGCGAAGCAGGCCAAAGATCACCTCGACTGATGTCGGCGAAAAACTATTGGCCGCGATCAGTTCGGTGGCGACCACGTCGCCGTCTTCTATCCAGACACTTCCTGAGCCCCGGTCGCCGGTGATACGTAGACGCCCGCTCTTCGCAGTGGACGCGAGGAGTCGAAGAACATCAGGGAGTGCAAAGGTGTCAAGTGTTCCTGAGAGCGCCATGGTGGGGACCTCCTTCGTCGAAGAACACCTGACCATCGGCAGCTAACAGCTGGGAAGTGAGCACTACTCCGCCTTTTCCGCGTAGGCCGCCAACATTGCTTCGATCGGGGCCTCAGCTCCGGTCCACAGCGTGAACTGGATCGCCGCCTGGTGAAGCAGCATCATCAGGCCGCTTTCCGTGTTGAGACCTCGACGCGCGCACGCATTCAGCCAGGGCGTTTCGAGCGGGTAGTAGATCAGATCGATCGCAGTCTGAGTGCTCGATAGCAGCTCCGGATCAAGGGGCATTCCCGGCGATTCCGCCATCCCAACAGGCGTGGCGTTCACGATAATGTCGGCCTTGCCTGCGCCAGCCGGCTCGACAACGCAGCCGGCGTCACCTGCGAGAGCCGCAGCACTATCGGCGCGATCCCGACTCCGATTGATCACCATGACCGACGCGGCGCCGGCGCGCCCGCAGGCCTCGATGACCGAACGCGCCGCACCACCGGCTCCAATGACGGCCACCGACTTCCCCGCAATCGAGTCGCCGTGCCGCTCATAGCTGTTAACAAAGCCGTCACCGTCGGTGTTGTGGGCAACGACCCGACCATCAGAGTCCAGCTCGAGACAGTTCGCGGCACCCAGTGCTCGTACTGCCGGTGTCACGATGTCGGCCGCGTCCACCACTGCTTCCTTGTGCGGCATCGTGACCGAAAGGCCTCGAATCCCAAGGTTGCGCATGGCATCGACTGCTTGCGCCGCCTGGCCACGCCGCACATGAAAGGCGACGTATGTCCAGTTGATGCCGGCCGCTTCGTAGGCCGCGTTGTGCAGTGATGGAGACAATGAGTGAGCGACTGGGTCGCCGATGACGCCTGCGACACCGGTGAAACCGTCGGGCGCCGCCCTCAAACTCATCCGCAGTATCCGAGCTCGCGGCAGACCGCGACGGCAGAGTTGTGCTCGTCGAGAGTTGCCGAGAACGTGTGGGCGCCCAAAACCCCGTCGGCGTCGGTGCGGGCCCAGAAGATGTAGTCACCCTCGCTCGGGTCGAGCGCGGCGCGCAGTGCAGCCTCGCCGGGAGCGGCGATCGGTGCCGGGGGGATGCCGAGCGAGACATAGGTGTTCCACGGGGACTCGAAGTCGAGGTCGGACTGGAACAACGTGTCGGTAAATGCCTTATTCACCGCGTAGTAGACCGTGGCATCGATCTGGAGCGGCATACCGGCCAACAATCGGTTGTAGATGGCACGGGCCATCAATGGCCGGTCGACGTCGACACGTGCCTCCTCTTCGATAAGGGAGGCGATCACAATTATGTCCCAGTCATCCAGACCAAGTTCCACAGCTGCCGGGTCATAGCCGACCTCGTCAAAAAGGGATCCGTAGCGGATGTCGAACTCGTCCGCCATCCGACGCAGGAAGCGGGCCTCGTCGGCGAGATCATCTTCGTTGATGTCGTAGGTGGCCGGGAACAATGTGCCTTCGAGCCGAGAGCCCGGGGGCGCATCAGCATCAATGTATCGCGACACGAGACTGGGGTTTTCGAGCGCATCGCGGATCTGCTGCTCGTCGAAGCGATTATTGACGACGAGCAATCGCTGGACGATCTCATTGAGACGGAGACCCTCGGGGATGGTGACTGTGAAGAACACTTCGGGGATGGGACCATCATCCAGGACCGCGACTGCTTCCTCGAACGCCATGTTTTCGCGGAGCTCGTACTCGCCCGCCTGGAAAGTCTTTTCGGTGTCGCACCCCATGAATCCGGTGATCGAGAGTTCGCCCTCGCACCGCAGCCAATAACGGAACACGGTGGCGTTACTGATGATGCCGTCGTTGGCGAGTTGGGTGGCCACATTGTTGGTTGAGGCGCCGCCGGGGATCGTCAGGCTGATGGCGTCGCCTAGTTGGCCGCCCGGGTCAATCTGGTTGTCGACCCATGAGTAGATCCGGCCGCGGACGCTGGTGACCAGGATGAACACCAGAATCACAAGTCCGATGATGCGAAGGAACCCACCCCAGCTCGTGCGATAGCGGACTCAGTTCTTGTCCTCGTAGTCGTATCGAGGGTCAACGAGAGGCTGAGCCTCAGGGTCGTCTTCAAGGATGTATTCAATGCCGTCGGCATCAACTCCGGCCACGATCACCGCACCAGGGGGCGCCATGTGATCGGGCAACGCCGTGGGGAGACTCGGGGTGCCGTCCGATTGCACCATCACCGGCTGATCGGGTGCCTGAGGTGGCGCTGAGCTCACCGGACGGGCGACGCGCGTTACTGCACGGCGGGTGCCCGCCTCAGGAAACCGCGGCACGTCACTCGCGCTCGACGGCGGCTGGGGCGGCTGGGGCGGAGGCCCCTCGTCGGCGGCGCCGGCGAGAAACGCAGCCCAGCCAGTTCGGCGGCGCGGTGTGTCAGCCATCGCTGCGCTCCAGTGCCGCCTGTTCGGAATCGAGCCAGGCCTGCAGCATCACTGCTGCGGCGAGTTGGTCGACGACCTTGCGGCGAGCCTCGGCATTCATGTTCTGCTCCATCAGACTCCGCTCCGCGCTCACTGTCGTCAGCCGCTCATCGTAGAGAACGACAGGCACGTCGAGGGTGTCACCCAGTGCCTTTGCTTCGGCCTGGCACTTCTTGGCCATTGGGCCAACGGATCCGTCCATGTTGTAGGGCAGGCCGACAACCACGATCTCGGCCTCCCACTCGTCGACCAGACCGGCAATTTCGCGGTGCTCGCGGGAGCGATCACCGGAGCGATAAACCGTGTCGACCGGTGTCGCCACCGTTGCGGCACTCACCGCGATTCCGATGCGTTTGGCACCAAGATCAAGGCCAAGGGCACGAGGCAGGCGCGAAGTACTCACTCCAGCCCGGCTGCCACTCGGGCTTGGTCGAGAGCATCATCAAGCTTCTCGAGGTGTTTGCCTCCTGCGACCGCGAGGTCGGCGCTCGGCTTGCCACCGCCACCGACCGTCTGCTTTGCGTCTTCGATGAGGGCGCCAGCGTTGAGTGCACTCTCAGGCGTGACGGCGGCAACAAGGCCAACGCCGCCAGCGTCGAAACCGGCACCTAGGACCACAGCGTGGACATCGGGCTGATCGCGAACGGATACCGCGAGGTCACGCAGACCGTCACGTTCCACGCCCTCCACACGCGCGACAACAACACCATCGATTGCTAGGCCAGCCAAGGTTGGCGCCTGGCCGACCGCCAGCTGCTGCTTGAGACGAGCCAGCTCGGAGCGCAGCTCTTTCTGCTCAGTCTGGAGCCGCTGCACGCCGTGGAGCAGCTCGTCGGTGGGAACGTTGAGCTCACCTGCTGCAGCATTGGCGGTAGCTACAGTGTCGCGTAGCAACTCGACCGTGGCCATACCGGTCAGCGCCTCGACGCGGCGGATATTGGAGCCGATCGACCCTTCCGACACAATGCGGAAGAGTCCAATATCGCCCAACGCTTTCACGTGGGTTCCGCCGCAGAGCTCGACCGAGTTGAGGCCAGCCTCGAGCACACGAACCGTATCGCCATACTTGTCACCGAAAAACGCGATGGCCCCGAGCTGCTCGGCGTGATCCATCGCGGACTCAAAATGACGGCAACTCATGTTTTCGAGCACCTCGCCATTAACCAGATCTTCGATCTCGGCAGCCTGCTCGACCGTAAGTCCTTCGTAATGACTGAAGTCGAAACGAAGTCGATCCGGACCGACATAGGACCCCTGCTGCTTGACGTGGTCGCCCAGCACTCGGCGCAGCGCCCAGTGCAAGATGTGGGTGGCCGTGTGATTGCGACGAATCGAGGCTCGGCGGTCATTGTCGATTGTCGCCGTGACCCTCTGACCGGCTTCGAGAGACCCTGAGCACAATTCGATGTCGTGAACATGGAGTCCGGGGACGCCGTAGCGTGTGTCGGTGACCACGACCTCGCCAGTGGCAGTCGTAATGTCGCCCGTGTCGCCAACCTGACCACCGGATTCAGCGTAGAACGGTGTGCGATCGAGCACAACACAGTTGTCATCGATGTAGAGAACCGTCGCCTCCGAGGACACTTCGGAGCGACCGGTGAAGTCGGTTGCCCCGTGCTTCTCAAGGATCTCCGAGAGATGCGAGGTCTCGCCACCACCAGCGACCTTGCGGGCATCCTTGGCGCGGCGCTGTTGCTCGGCCATCGCAGCCCGGAAGGCATCAACGTCGACCTCGACGCCGCGCTCTTCGGTGATCTCCTGGGTGACCTCGAGCGGGAAGCCGTAGGTGTCATGGAGCAGGAAGGCCGTGTCGCCATCAAGGGGCGCGCCCTCGTCGAGAGACGCAAGCTTCTCGTCGAGAATCGCTGAACCGGTGCGGAGGGTCTCGCGGAAGCGCACTTCTTCGCGATCGATGACGTCACGAATGAACTCGTGGTTCTTGACCAGATCCGGGTAGTCGGGGCCCATGACCTCGACCACGGCGTCGACCATTCCGCCCATAACTACGGTCTCAACGCCGAGGATGTAGGCGTGGCGAACGGCGCGGCGCAGGATGCGGCGCAGCACATAACCGCGGGCCTCGTTGGACGGGAACACACCGTCGCTCACAAGCATCGACGTCGAACGGGCGTGGTCAGCCAAGATCCGGAGCGATACGAGACGCTCGAACTCCGCGGTGGCTGGATCAACCCCGGTCAGCTTCGCGGCGGCAGCCTGGAGAGCGCTCAGCTCATCGGTATCCCAAATGGAGTCGACACCCTGAAGAACCGACACGGTGCGCTCAAGGCCCATGCCGGTGTCGATGGAGGGCTTGGGCAACGGAGTTTGTGTCCCGTCCGCGGCCTGATCGAACTGCATGAACACAAGATTCCAGATCTCGATGAAGCGATCCTCGTCGCCGTGCTCGGGGCCACCGTCGGCACCGAACTCCGGGCCTTTGTCCCAGAAGATCTCCGAGCATGGTCCGCACGGACCGGTGTCACCCATACGCCAGTAATTGTCTTCGCCCAGTCGCTGAATGCGTTCAGCAGGCACGCCAACTTCATCGCGCCAAATCGCTTCGGCCTCATCATCGCTGTGATGAACCGTGACCCACAGGCGCTCAGGGTCGAGGGCGAGCACGTCGGTGACGAACTCCCAAGCCCAGGCGCAGGCTTCGGACTTGAAGTAGTCGCCAAAGCTGAAATTGCCCATCATCTCGAAGAACGTGAGGTGACGGCGGGTACGACCGATCTCGTCGAGATCGTTGTGCTTGCCGCCGGCCCGAACGCACTTCTGGATCGTGACGGCACGGAGGTACGGGGCAGCTTCCTCGCCGGTGAAATACGTCTTGAAAGGCACCATGCCGGCCACGGTGAAAAGCAAGGTCGGGTCGTGAGGGATCAGGCTCGACGACGGCTGATGGTTGTGGGCGCGCTCGACAAAGAAGTCGGTAAACGCACGGCGTACTTCGTTGGCCTTCATGAACGGCTAAGCCTACCGGCGCGCTGAACGCTCACTGGTGGGTTTTCGCTCAGTGCAGGGGTCGAAAGCCCCGGCCTTGTTCGGTATCGGGTCGCAGATTGCGAGCCGGGCCGGTGTGCATGCTCTCATCGGCATTGAACTCGGCAAGAAGATCATCGCGTTCTCGACGCATCGCCTCCACGCCGTCATGGGCTGCGCCTCGGAGGTCGATCACAATGTCACGAACTCGGTCAGCGGTGTCTTTGGCGCGCTCAACTGTGGCCTTGCTCTTCGCTGAGACATCGGCCCGTACTTGCTCAGGGGCAATGCGCTGAAAGGCGTGTCGCATCTGCTTCTGGAGGTAGAACGAGGTGCCAAGGCCCAGCGAGTAGCCCACGCTGATCCAGATGACACGTCTCACTGGGTTCTCCCGAGATTCATTTCTGTCTCCCTCGTACCTCGATGGCCTTGCGGCGACGCGGTGTTCGCAATGCTCGCCCGGCCCGGCTCGCGCCTTTCACAAATGACAGAGTTTTGATCAGCGGCGGTGCCATTGCCTTATAGGTCAAGCGCGACGCCACATCGACCGTGGCGGTGATCCGTTCCGCTCGCCCGATCACGTCGTCGACCCGACCAAGTTCCTCGTTGGCCTTGTTGACCGTGGTGTGAAGGTCATCGACCATCGGCAGCGTGTTGGACCTCAACTCGTCAACCGTGATTCGCAACTCACGAAGCGTGCGAACGAGAGCCTGGATGGCGAGCACCAGAACGGCGACCACAACAAGGCACACGATCGTCACGATCAAAGCGGCAAGGTCGGCGGCAGACATCTCGCCCTAGTCAAGCACGCGTCGCTGCCACTGCCCCGAGTTTGTCGATGATTACTGACGACTGAGGTGGATAATCATCCACAATTTCGGTCTACGGGAACGGCCAGCGGTCGCGGATACGCGATTCGAAGCCGTGCGGGGATGGGTCGTAGAAGACCTGACCGGCGACCTCTTCTGGGAGATAATCCTGCTCGACCCAGCCGCGTTCGTCGTCGTGGGGGTACCTGTAACCGTCACCATGGCCAAGGGACGCGGCACCCTTGTAGTGAGCATCACGGAGATGAACTGGCACCTCACCGGCCCCTGCCTCACGAGCCGCCGCCCTCGCGGCAAAGATCGCTTCGGTGACCCGGTTGGATTTGGGGGCGGTCGCCAGATGGATGACGGCCTGAGCGAGATTGAGCTGTGCCTCGGGAAGCCCCACAAACTCGACCGCGCGTGCCCCTGCTTCGGCGATGAGAAGAGACTGGGGGTCGGCCATGCCGATGTCCTCAGAAGCGAGAATCACGAGGCGACGGGCGATGAACCGAGCATCCTCGCCCGCCTCCAGCATCCTGGCCAACCAGTAGAGGCCGGCATTGGCATCCGATCCCCGGATGCTCTTGATGAAGGCGCTAATAACGTCGTAGTGACCGTCTCGCCCATAGCGAACGGCTTTGGCATCGACGGCGGACTCGGCATCAGCGAGCGTGATGTGGATTGGGCGACCACGATCCGAGGCCAGAGCGACCGCAACCTCGGTGCTCGTCAGCGCGTGGCGGCCGTCGCCTCCGGCACGACCCGCAAGATGGGCGATCGCATCGTCGTCAGCTGAAGCACCCTCGATCTCAAGTCCCCGCCGAACGAGTTCGGCGACATCTGCATCGTCCAACGAATGAAGTCGAAAGAGAGTCGACCGCGACATGAGCGGTGGGTTGACCTCGAAGTGAGGATTTTCTGTGGTGGCGCCGATCAGCACGATCAGCCCCTCCTCCACTGCGGGAAGAAGGGTGTCCTGCTGGGCCTTGTTGAACCGGTGAACCTCATCGAGGAACAGGATCGTGCCGGTCCCGCGTTCACCGAGACGCTGGCGTGAGCTGGCGATGATCTCTCGCACATCCTTCACCGAGGCGGTCACCGCCGATAGCTCTTCAAAGACTTTCTCGGTGGTGCTGGCGACAAGCCGGGCCAGGGAGGTTTTGCCGGTGCCCGGTGGACCCCAAAAGATCACCGACGACAACCGGTCAGATTCGATCAATGAACGCAACGGCCGGCCCGGGGCGAGCAGGTGGCGTTGGCCCACAACATCGTCCAGATTGCGGGGTCGTAGCCGGGCTGCCAGCGGTGAGCGAGTTTGCAGCCGTTGTTCGGCAGCGGCAGTGAACAAATCGTCGGCCACGCCCGGACCTTAACGCTGTTCCCTTAGCTTGCGGGTTTCCCCTGCCGATAGGACCAGCGTGCGAGATGTCGTGATCCTTTTCTTTTGGTGTTGGTGCGCAACTTCGATCGTGGTTCTCTTACGGCGGATTGTGACGAAAAGCCCGCTGAGGTCTCGTCCCCGTGGGGCTGTCGAGGTCGACGCCGAAGAATCGTTCGAAGCCAGGCTGCTGCGCGGTCCCCACACCGTGACCCCAGTGGAACCAGACCCGAGCGACGTAGCTCAAGGTGCTCTCGAGCCTCAGCCTCTTAGCGCACGCGTGACGACGATTGCCGAAGCCCTCAAGGGGATTGCCCTCCCAAACGGGCTTATGCCTGTCACCAGCGATCAAACCGACCTGCGCAACATATTGTTTTCGACCTCCGGGCACTACCCCGCCGCGATCAAGGCCGACCTTTCCGCCGAACTCGGGCGACTCGGGTTTTCGGTCCAACCGGAAGATGACGAGACGATTCACGCGGTCAAGGAAGACGCTGAGCTTCAGATTCGGATCCATCGCGATCTCGAGCGGGCGCGAATGCGCCTTGGGGCCAACCTTGCCACGCTGCCAGAATCCTCAATCATTGTGCAGATTCGCCTTCGCTAAAGCGCGCCTACACCGGCAACGCTTTTGCTAGGTCGCAGGAGGAAGAACCCTGAGGCCAAGCTCCTCAAGATGCGCGCTGTCGATTGCCGACGGCGCGTTGGTCAGCGGGTCGCTTCCAGACTGCGTCTTCGGGAAGGCGATGACCTCACGGATGTTGGTCTCACCTACCAGCAGCGCAGTGATGCGGTCGATGCCGAACGCGAAGCCACCGTGGGGCGGGGCACCGAAGCGGAAGGCGTCGAGCAAGAAGCCAAACTTGGCGTTGCGTTCCTCTTCACCGATCCCAAGTAACTCAAAAATTCTGTTCTGAATGTCGGGTCGGTTAATTCGAATCGAGCCGGAGCCCAGTTCCCAGCCATTAAGGACGAGGTCATAGGCCTGGGAGCGCACATCGAGCAGGGCCTCTCCCTCTTCGTCGAGCAGGGCCCAGTCGTCTTCATGGGGCATGGTGAAGGGGTGGTGGGACGGCACCGGCTTGCCGTTGTCGTTTATCGACTCGAAGAGCGGGAAATCCACGACCCACAGGAAGTTGAGGCCACCCTCGTTGACGGGCGGACGGCCCAGCTCAAGCCGGAGCAGGCCGAGGACGTGGCGAACGAGACGACGTTCGTCAGCGACCAGGAAGACCATGTCCCCGGGTTGCGCTTCGAGCGCAGCGACGACCTGGCTTGATTCGTCGGCCGAGAGGAACTTGGCGACGCCAGCATCGAGCACAGGGCCAGATTCCCCGTCGATGACCTTCATCCAGGCGAGGCCTTTGGCCCCCCAGAGCTGGCAAGTCTCGACGAGGGCATCAACCTGGTTGCGCGACAGCGCTTCCATGCCGCCTTCCATGCGAATGCCCTTGACGCACGGGGCCTTGAACACGCGGGCCTCGGTGTCTTCGAAGATGGGCGTCAGTTCGACAAGCTCCATGCCAAAGCGAGTGTCGGGTTTGTCGCTACCGAATCTCTCTTGCGCCTCGAGCCAGGTGATACGGGGGAACTCGGTGGGGCGCTCGCCCGTCACAGCTTCGGTTGCGGAGGCGACCGTGTGAGAGATTACGGCAAACACGTCTTCCTGGTCGACGAAACTCATCTCGGCATCGAGCTGCATGAATTCGAACTGGCGGTCGGCGCGGAGATCCTCATCTCGGAGACAACGAGCGATCTGGTAGTAGCGGTCGATGCCGCCCACCATGCACAGCTGCTTGAAGAGCTGCGGCGACTGAGGTAGGGCATAGAACGCACCCGGCTCCTTGCGCGAGGGCACGACGAAGTCGCGGGCACCCTCAGGCGTCGACGCGATCAGCATGGGCGTCTCGATCTCGACGAAGCCTTGTTCTTCCATGCCGCGACGAATGGCGCCGTTGACCGCAGCGCGCGTCCGCAGGTTGGTCTGCATACGGTTCTTGCGAAGATCGATGTAGCGGTGCCGGAGACGAATGGTCTCGTCGACCTCGGTGCGCTCATCGAGCGGGAACGGCGGCGGCTCAGCCGTAGCCAGAATTTCGATGTCGGTGATCTCGATCTCGATCTCCCCGGTGGGGAGTTCCTTGTTTGCGGTGTCATCAGGACGCAGACGAACTTGGCCGGTCATCTTGGCCACGTACTCGCTGCGAAGGTCGTGGCTGCCGTTGACCACGCACTGGACGATTCCTGTGCGATCACGCAAGTCGATGAAGGCAAGGTTTTCGCCATGTTCGCGGCGGGTAGCAACCCAACCACAAACGCTGACGGTATGCCCGGCGTCGGCTGCGGTGAGCTGGCCGCACATGTCTGTGCGCATGGAGGTGGTGAGATCCATCGTGATTCCTGATTCCTGGGGAGAGTTCGTTGGGGGAGGTGTTGCGGCTACATCGCGAGCAGCTGTTTGACTTCGAATGCGAGTGTGTCGAGCGCAACGCGGCGCTGGCCGGTGTCGCCGCGCAAATCCCGAAGCGTGACTTCGCCGGCGGCGACTTCGTCCTCGCCGATGATCGCGGCGAAAGGCGCACGGGAACGATCAGCGACCTTCATCTGGGCTTTCATGGAGCGGCCGCCATAGCTGCGATCGGCGCCGATTCCGGCATCACGCAACTCGTTGCAGATGCCGAGGGCATGGTTTCCACCGGTGACGTCGACCACGAACACGCTCACGGTCGGAGCGGGAATGGGGAAGACGTCTTCCGCGTCGCAGGCCAGCAGGATTCGGTCGACGCCGAGCGCGAAACCGATACCGGGGGTGGAGGGGCCGCCAAGGTTCTCGACGAGTCCGTCGTATCGGCCGCCCCCGCCGACAGCGTTCTGGGCGGTGGCCAACGCGTCGGCCACGAACTCGAAGGTGGTGCGGGTGTAGTAGTCGAGTCCGCGTACGAGCCGCGGCGAAATCTCGTACGGGATCTCGAGTGCATCCAGCCCGGCGCGTACCCCCGCGAAATGGTCGGCGGTGTCGTCACTCAGATAGTCGACCATCAGCGGCGCCGCGTCGATGACGGCCTGGTCCTCTGGTCGCTTCGAGTCGAGCACACGCAGCGGGTTTCGCTCGAGCGTGACCCGGCTCTGATCGGTCAGGTCCGCAGCGCTAGCTTCGAGATAGCTGCGCAACGCATCCATGTAGACGGGACGACACGACGGGTCGCCAAGACTGTTGATGAGTAGACGGATCTGTCGGAGACCGAGGCTCTCGTAGAACCGCCAGGCCAACGCGATCACGTCGATGTCGGCTTGCGGATCATCAGTGCCGAGTGTCTCGACTCCAACCTGAGAGAACTGCCGATAGCGGCCGGCCTGCGGCTGCTCGTAGCGGAACTGCGGGCCTTCATACCAGATCTTCCACGGCGGCACCGGCCGATGCTCGGCGTACGCGCGGCAAATACTGGCGGTCAGTTCGGGCCGCAAGGCCAGATGCTGCGGTGGGTCACCCTTGTCAAAGAAGTCGAACATTTCCTTGGTGACCACGTCAGTGGATTCGCCGAGGCGCTTGAAGACACCGATGTCTTCAAAGATCGGCGACATGACTTCGCCGAAACCGCCGAGTCCGGCCTGAGCCGCAAACGCGTCGATTAGGGCGCGGCGGCGCCCGGACTCCGGCGGGAAGATGTCGCGCGTGCCCTTTGGGGCCTTGAAAGTCGGCTCAGCCACAGCTGCTCAGACTACCGCTCTCGTTCGTCCCCGAAGGCGAATTTGATAAAGCACACCGGACACTGCCCTCCGTGTGGGTTAGTTACCGCGGGCGGCGCCGGGAAGGACGCGGTAGGCGTCGTAGACGGCTTCGACACTGAGGACCGATGACAATACTGAGTCGAGCTGACTTACGTCAGCGAGTTCAAAGTCGAACAGCATCTTGGCGATGGCGTTGTCGCCGGTGTGGCTGGTGAGGCCGTGGACGCTGAGACCGTGGTCGCTGAAGACCTTGGCGACGTCGACCAGCAAGCCTTTGCGGTCGAGGGCACTGATCTCGACCGAGGTTGAGAACCGGCCGGAGTGCTCCGAATCCCACTCCACCTCAATGAGCCGGTCAGGCTGGCCTTCGGACAACTCGCTCGCATTGAGACAGTCGGCCCGGTGGACCGAGACCCCGCGTCCACGGGTGACAAAACCGATGATCTCGTCCGGTGGCACCGGCGAGCAGCAGCGCGACAGGCGGACCATAATGTCGTCGAGGCCTTCGACATGAACGCCGGCTCCGTGCGTCGGACGGCGAGGTGCGCCAGTTCGGCGCGTGACCGTGGACGGCAGCCGATCGGCTTCGACAGGGTGCTCATCGTCGCCCTTGAGTTCGGCGGCAATGCGGTCCGCAACCGATGCCGCGGCTACATGGCCCTCACCGATAGCAGCGAACAATGCGTCCTCGTCGACATAGTTCAGCTTCTCCATGGCATCGGCGAACGCCGGTTCCTTCAGCACTCGACGTGCAGGCAGACCTTCACGACGCATCGCCTGGATCAGGTCATCTCGCCCGTGTTCAATGGAGTCCTCGCGACGCTCTCGCGTATACCACTGCGTAATCTTGTTGGCTGCTCGGCGGCTGGCAACAAACTTCAGCCAGTCACGCGATGGACCGGCACCCTCCACCTTCGAGGTGAAGATCTCAACCATGTCGCCGGATTCAAGACGCGTGTCGAGCGGCACGAGACGACCGTTGACCTTCGACCCGATACAGGCATGGCCGACATCGGTATGGATCGTGTAAGCGAAGTCGATTGTCGTGGCGCCAACGGGAAGCTCGACGACCCTGCCCTTTGGGGTGAAAACGAACACCTCATCCTGGTCAAGATCGAACTTCAGGTTGGACATGAACTCCGACGGATCGGAGGTCTCCTGCTGCCATTCGACAATGCGGTTCAACCATGCGAGGTCTCCGCTCGCACCGTCTTGCTTGTAATCCCAGTGGGCGGCAACGCCGAACTCAGCGCGGGCGTGCATCTCCTTTGTGCGCAGCTGCACTTCAAGCGACTTGCCCTGGGGCCCAACCACCGTCGTGTGCAACGACTGGTAAAGGTTGAATTTGGGCATCGCGATGTAGTCCTTAAACCGTCCTTGTACCGGCCGCCACGTGGCATGGATCGAGCCGAGGGCCCCGTAGCAATCACGAACCGAATCGACGATCACCCGAATGGCAATGAGGTCGAAGATCTCATCGAAGGACCGGCCCTTCACCACCATCTTCTCGTAAATCGACCACAGGTGCTTCGGACGCCCGTCGACATGAGCGACTATTCCCAGCTCGGCCAGACGGGCCTGAACATCGCCGATCACCTGCATCAGGTAGAGGTCTCGTTCGGGTGCTCGCTGCTGGATCATCTGATCGATCTCGGCGTAACGGCGACTGTGCAGAGTGGCGAATGACAGGTCTTCGAGCTGGACCTTCAGATCCTCCATCCCAAGGCGATGAGCAAGCGGGGCGTAAACGTCGAGCGTTTCGCGTGCCACCCGTTCCTGCTTGTGTTGTGGCATCGCGGCGATGGTGCGGAGATTGTGGAGACGGTCGGCGAGCTTGATGATCAGGACTCGGATGTCCTGGGCGATCGCCACGATCATCTTTCGCATGGTGGCAGCCTGCTGCTGCTCCTTCGAGTCGTACTTGACTCGCTCGAGCTTGGTGACCCCGTCGACGATGCGGGTGAGTTCAGCGCCGAACTCCCGCTCGAGCTGATCTAGCTCGACACCGGTGTCCTCCACCGCGTCATGCAGCAACGCGGCGGCAACGGCGACGTCGTCGAGCCCTTGCTTGGCCACGATGGTGGCGACGGCCACAGGGTGACGAATGTAGGGCTCACCCGACTTGCGGTTCTGCCCCTTGTGCGCAGTGTTGGCGAGATTGAATGCTCGCTCGATGAGGTCAGTCGACGCCTTGGGATGATGAGACGTGTATACCTCAAGCAAATGAGCGATCTCCGCGGACGCCGAACGACCCGCTGCTCGACGCCAAGGAAGGACACGGGTGACTGTGGCCATCAGCCCTCCACCGCCAAGACCGCCTCAATGCGGTGCTGGTCGATCTTTTGACGACCGTTAAGAAAGCACAATTCGATCAGGAAACCAAAGCCGAGAAGATCACCACCCACGTCGTTGACGAGAGCCGCAGCCGCGGCCGCCGTACCCCCCGTTGCGAGCACATCGTCGATGACCAACGTGCGGGCGCCTGGACGTATCGCATCGAGATGCATCTCGATCGTGTCGACCCCGTACTCCAAGCCATAGGTGGCCGAGGCTGTTGCTGCGGGGAGTTTGCCAGCCTTACGCATTGGCACGAATCCTGCCCCAAGTGCTCGGGCAGGGGGTGCACCAAGGATGAAGCCGCGGGCCTCGATGCCCACGACGGCTTCCACACCCAGCTCGGTCCACGGCGCCGCCATTGCGTCGACAGTGGCAACGAGACCCTCGGCGTCGCCGAGCAGGGGTGTTATATCCTTGAACACGATCCCGGGTTCGGGAAAGTCGGGGATGTCGCGGATCAAAGCGCGGATGGTGTCAACGGCGAACTCTGCCATCCGCACACCGTATCGGTATTGTTACTTCTTCTTTTTCTTCCTCGGTCGAGGAGGAACGCCAGCCGCAGTCGGCCGATCAGCGGTCGCTCGCTTTGGACGAGCCGTGATACCGCCGAGAGCGACGTCTTCTTGGGAAACCTTACGTGTGCCGACGTCACCGCCAGCACGAGTTGTGACTTTCTTGGCGATTGCCGTGTGTTCGACTTCGCGTTCCTTCATATACGAGACCAGTGCAGATGCCACGAAGATCGACGAGTAGGTGCCGACAACAATGCCGATAAGCAACGCTATGGCGAACTCTTGAAGGGTGAGAGCTCCAAGGAAGAACGAACCGATCACCAGCATCGACAGCACCGGCAGAAGCGATGTGATCGACGTGTTGACCGAACGCATCAACACCTGGTTGAGTGACTGATTCATCATCTCGGTGTATGTGTAGCGGCCGGTGACGCCGAGACGTCCAGCCACCTCACGGACCTTGTCGTAGACGACAATCGTGTCATACAGCGAGTAGCCCATAATCGTTAGGAACGCGATCACCGTGGCCGGCGTGACCTCAAACTGGAAGATTGCGTAGCCGCCAACCGAGATCACGATGTCATGAGCCACAGCTACTAACGCGCCCACGGCCATCTTCCATTCGAGACGGACGGCTATGTAGAACGCGATAATAATAAAGAACCAGATCAGTGCATTGCGAGCCTTACCCGTGATCTGATCACCCCATGAGGGGCCAACGGTTGTGACGCTGACGTCACCCGCTTCGACCCCGGCGAAGCTGCGGAGCACCATGGTGACTTCGTCCACGGATGCCGGGTCGTCGAGGTCGGCACGGACACGAATTGATGAATTACCAACAGTCTGGATCTTGCCTGCCGCGGCGCCTGTCCCCGACAACGCGTCTCGCGCATCAGCGACCGATTGGCCCGGGGCATTGACCTCCCACGAAGTTCCGCCTTCGAACTCGATGCCGAGGTTCAGCCCGGCAAAGAGCAACGCACCAACGCTGAGCAGGACAAGGGCTCCTGATCCGACAAGAGCCTTGCGCCACATAAACGGGAAATCGAAGTGGTGTTCACCTCGGTAAAGCATTCGCAGCGTTTTCATGACGACACCTCAGCCGGGTTCGGGATTCCGAAACGCGATGGCTTGTCCTCTACCCCATCCCGCGCTGCCAAAAGGCGGATCGCTGGACCCATGAAGAAGTATGTGGCCACGAGGTCAAGCACGGTGGCAAGGCCGAGGAACAGGGCGAAGCCCTTCACCTGACCAACCGTGAGGAAGTAGAGAACAGCGGCGGCGATAAGACTCGCCACATTGGCCTTCACGATCGTGGAGTAGGCAATCGGAAAGGCCCGTTCAACGGCGGAGCGGAGACTTCGGTCGTTGCGGACGTCTTCCTTTAAGTGTTCGAAGTAGACGACGTTAGAATCGACTGAAACGCCAATCGACACGATCAAACCGGTCACCCCGGCCAGGGTGAGTGCCAGACCTTGGGTCTCCCCTCGCCAGGCAATGATCGTCCACAACAACGAGCCGGAGATGGCGAGGCTCAAGATGGCAATGATGCCGAGCAGGCGGTAATAGGCGACCAGGTAGAGCGACACCAGGGCGAGACCGATGATGGCGGCGATGACGCCTGAATCGAGCGCATCCTCACCGAGTGTGGACGAGACGATGCGGCTCTCCTGCGGGATGAGTTCGAGCGGGAGAGCACCGAAGCGGAGCACGAGAGCGAGATCTTTGGCCTCGTCCTCTTGCATATTGCCGCCAGACACAACGATCGCATCACGACTGAAGTTCGATGTACCGACGTTGGGCGCACTCTCGACAACGCCATCGATCTCGATCGCGAGGCGGCCGACGGCTCGGCCAGTGTTTTGATCAAATCCCGTGGGCGGGCATTCCCCAGAACCGGATGCACACATGCCGGCGAGGTTGTTAAAGTCGTCGATACCTGGCGAGCCAGCGCGAAATGTGATGCTCACGATCCACTCGGGCACCTGGAAAAGCGCCGACGCAGTTTCAAGCGCCTCGCCGTTGAGACGAGCGACACCATCGCCGTCTTGTTGAAGCAGTTCCGGGGCAGGGCCGAGGAGGTAGGTGATTCCTGCCTTTCGCTTGTCGGTCCCGATCATGCACTCGTCTGCCGCAGCATCTGGAGTCGGCTCGGCGGTGAGCAGCTCGCCTGCGTTGGAGCACGAGGCAAGAGATGCCTCTGAGAAGGGCGACCCGAGAATGCCGTCGGCGAGAACCGGACGGAAGCGCAGTTCGGCGGTCTGGCCGACGAGATCGATAGCGCGGGCCTCGTCCTCGACACCTGGAATCTGAACAAGGATCGTGTCGCCTTGCCGGGTGACCTCCGGCTCGCGAACGCCGAGACCATCAACACGGTTGCGGATGATTTCTACAGCCTGGTCCAGGGTTTCATCGTTGATCTCGGTGCCGTCTTCAGGCACGGCCGGTTCGAGAACGACACTTGCGCCGCCCTGCAGGTCAAGGCCGAGGAATGGCTCGTTGCCAGCAGCAATGGTGTAAATCATTCCGCCGACCGAGAGCAAAACAATCAGTACGACGTAGGTGGCTTGGCGACGCATCCGGCTACTCAGGACTCATCTTCAGTTTCGACGAGCTCATCGTCATTCTCATCGTTGTAGTTCTCGTCATCGCTGGCGTCGATGTCATCGTCATCGTCATCGCTGGCGTCGGAATCTGGGACCTTCTCAGTGACCGAGGACTTCATGATCTTGAGTTCGACCTCAGGGGCGACTTCGAGCCAGATCACATCGCCTTCAACTTCAGCGATGGCACCAAAAATGCCGGACGAAGTGACGACCACGTCGCCTTCTTCGAGGGAACGCAGCAGCGCCTGATGGGCCTTCATCTTTCGCTGTTGAGGAACGATCATGAACGCATAGAGCGCTCCGAGCATCACGAATAGGATTACAACCTGCATGGGACGGCCGTTCTGCGGTGGGGTTTGAACCGAAGGTGAGGCTATCGGCCCGACCAGACCTCATGAACCCCCGCACGGAAGGAGTCGAAAGTTCCTTCGCTGATGGCATCGGTCATCTGGTCCATGAAGCGGAGCAGCCAAGCCACATTGTGCAACGTAATGATGCGAGCCGCGGTCGGTTCTTTGGTCTGGAGAAGGTGACGGAGGTAACCCTTGGACCAGCGAGCGGCCGGCGATCCCGGCCAATTCGGATCAAGCGGTTCATCAGATGTCCGGAACTCGGCACGAGTCAGGTTGTAGCGGCCGGCATCAGCGAGAATTGTGCCGTGGCGGGCGAGACGGGTGGGCAACACGCAATCAAACATGTCGACGCCCCGGGCGACGCTCTCCACAATGCCGATCGGATCGCCGAGCCCCATGAAGTACCGGGGCTGATCAAGCGGCAGGAGATCCATGCATGCGTCGAGGCCGTGGAGCATCTCGTTACGGTCCTCCCCCACTGAGAGGCCGCCAATCGCGTAGCCGTCGAACCCGACCTCAAGGGTTCGTTCGGCCGACTCGACCCGCAGCCCTTCATCGGTGCCGCCCTGCACGATGCCAAACTGGCACTGGCGGCCAGCGGCATCGGGGTGATCGAGAAACCTCTGACGCCCCCGACCGGCCCACAACGCGGTGCGATCAATGGCGGAGCGCAGCACCGATCGATCGGCGATTGACGACGGACACACATCGAGCACCATCTGGATGTCGGCCCCAATTTGGGCCTGAACATCAACCGCCCGCTCAGGCGTCAGTATGTGGGTGCTGCCGTCATAGGTGGACTTGAAGGTGGCGCCCTCGTCAGTGATCTGAGGAGCGAGCGAGAAGATCTGGTAGCCGCCGCTGTCGGTGAGGACATGGCCATTCCAGTCGGCGAACCCATGAATGTCGCCAAGCTTCTCGATCACGTCAGCGCCCGGTCGCAGCATCAGGTGGTACGTGTTGGCGAGGATCACTTGAGCGCCGAGATCTTCCATATCTTTGGAAGAAAGATGCCGGATGGCTCCACGTGTGCCGACCGGCATGAACCGGGGTGTCGTGAACTCACCGCGCGGCGTGGTCACCACTCCGCAGCGAGCATCTCCATCACGACCGGTCTCGGTAAACGTCGCCTTCATCACATACAGGCTACGGGCTGGCTTCGGACGCCGACATACGCGACTCAGCCGGTGCCGCGAATCCTGACCCGACCAACAGAGTGTCCTGCGACTACCAGCGTCCGCCCGGTGGCGTTACCTGGGTCTGTCAGTGCTCAACAACATGGCGTCGCCGAAGCTGAGGAAGCGGTAGTTGTTGCCGAGCGCTATCTCGTAGAGCTCTCGCCAGCGGGGACCAACGAATGCATCGACCAGGCAGAGGAGTGTGGATTCGGGGAGGTGGAAGTTTGTCATCAGAACGTCGACCACATTCCACTCATAGGGGCGACGGATGAAAAGGTTGCTCCGACCCTCGGAATTGCCGCTCACCGCCCACGACTCGAGTGCTCGTACCGCGGTCGTGCCTACGGCCACCACCCGATCGGCCTTCTCGATCGCCAATTGCGTCCCCGCGGGGACGTGATACCACTCGGTGTGCATGACGTGATCGTCGAGGCGGTCCACCATCACAGGACGGAACGTGTCGAGGCCGATAGCCAACTCGACCGTGGCGACGTCGATGCCCCGCTGGCGAAGTTGGGTGAACACCGCGGCGGTGAAGTGCAGACCGGCGGTGGGAGCGGCCGCAGAGAGTGGTCGGTCGGCGTAGACGGTCTGGTACCGCTCGGGGTTGTCGATCTGTTCCTCGATGTAGGGCGGAAGCGGTGCGAGGCCAACCTCGTCGAGTACGTCGAGGAGTGGACGCTCGCCGCTGTCAAGATGATGGAGTCGGCGTCCATCGCCCAGGTCCTCTCCCATCTCGACGCGCAGGTCGCCGGTGGTCAACGCGATGCCAGGGGCAAGCTTCTTGCTGGGCCGTGCGAGCGCCTCCCAGACCTCGTCACCACGGTTTTCGAGCAGCAGTATCTCCGCGGCGCCACCCGTTGGTCGCCGCATCCGAATGCGGGCCGGCAACACCCTCGTGTCGTTGACCACGACAAGGTCGCCCGGCTCCAAAAGGTCGGGTAGGTCGGCCACGGTCCGGTGTTCGACACTTGTGCCGCGATCGACCAGCAGTCGCGCCGAATGGCGTGGTTCAATAGGGGTCTGAGCGATTGCCGCCGAAGGCAGATCGTACCGAATGTCGGCGAGGGTTTCGGGGCGATCCATCGTTGGGGAGGCTAGACGCCGCAACGGCCGAGGCCGCCTCGAGCGTCAGCTTCCGAAGAGACCAGTCTGGGGTGTTGTGTCGACCGCAGGCGGGGGGCTCATGCCCAGGTGCTGATACGCCGCGGGAGTAGCGATTCGTCCTCGCGGGGTACGCATAAGCAGGCCCTGCTGGATCAGGTAGGGCTCATAGACATCCTCGACCGTTTCCGTCGGCTCACTCACCGAGATGGCAAGCGTCGACAGGCCAACGGGTCCACCTCCGAAGCGACGACAGACAGAGTCGAGCACGGCGCGGCTGGCCTTGTCGAGGCCAAGCTCGTCGACACCGAAGAACGCCAGGCCATCGGAAGCGACCTCCGCATCGATGTGGCCGTCACGCTCAATCTCGGCGTAGTCGCGCACCTGGCGCAGCAAACGGTTGGCGATGCGCGGCGTGCCCCGGGAGCGGCGGGCGATCTCCCAGGCGCCACCCTTATCGATGTCGACGTGAAGGATTCGTGCTGCTCGCATGGCGATCGACAAGAGGTCATCGACTTCGTAATAGTCGAGCCGGGCGACGAGGCCGAACCGATCGCGGAGCGGGCCGGTGATCAAGCCGGTTCGGGTGGTGGCACCGACCAACGTGAACCGGGCGAGTTCCAACGGGATCGAACGAGCAGCGGGCCCTTTACCAAGCACGATGTCAATCCGAAAGTCTTCCATGGCGGGGTAGAGAACTTCTTCAACGGGGCGAGGCAAACGGTGGATCTCGTCGATGAAGAGCACATCACCCTCTTCGAGCTTCGACAGAATCGATGCGAGATCGCCGGCCCGCTCAAGGGCTGGGCCCGAGGTGACGGTGAGGTTCGAACCCATCTCTGCCGCGATGATGTTGGCCAGCGTGGTCTTGCCCAGACCAGGAGGACCAGCGAACAAGAGGTGATCAGAGGCTTCGTTGCGTCGGGCGGCCGCGCCCAGCATCACACCGAGATGGCCTTTCAACTCGGCCTGTCCCACAAACTCGGCCAACGTGCGGGGCCGTAGACCTGGTTCGTCGATGATATCTTCTGGCTCTTCGGCCGGAGACAGGAGCTCCTCGCGTGCCATCAGAGCCCGGATGCCAGACGACGCAGAGCGTCCTTCAGAAGGCCCGATGTCTCACCGTCAGCCGGCAAATCAACCAGCACGGCGTGAATCTCGTCGGCCGCATAGCCAAGGCCCTCTAGGGCCGATCGCACGTCAGCGCGTGCGCCACCGGCTACAGCTGCGGGCGACCCGTCGGCCAAAACAACGACGTCGGAGTCAGGAAGATCGAGCTTCGACTTCAGCTCCATAACGAGGCGAGCGGCAGTCTTTTTGCCGACTCCGGGAACAAGACAGAGCGCAGCAACATCATCGTTGGCGACTGCGATACGGAGCGCATCGGGACCGTGCACCGACAAGATAGCCAAGCCGAGTGCCGGGCCTACCCCGTGAGCGCTGATGAGAGACTCAAATACCCGCCGTTCAGCGATCGTGGCGAAGCCATAAAGCGTCTCGCTGTCTTCTCGAACAGCGTGATGAGTGTGAACGAAGACCGAACCATCGATCTCGCCGATGGTGACGGATGTGGATGGCGTGACCTCCACGCGATAGCCGAGACCGTCCACCTCGATCAGGAGCTCTCCGTCGTGGCCCCGGTCGAGCAGCCGACCTCGAAGCGATCCGATCATCCGGCCATTCCTCCAACTCGTTTCATAGATGCAGACGTGCGCCGCGATGGTATTCGGGCGAGGTGGCACAGTGCGACGGCGACCGCGTCTGCGGCATCCGCCGGCGACAGGCGTTTCGGGAGCCCGAGCAGCGTCTGGACCATGGCACCAACCTCGTCCTTGCCAGCTCCACCCCAGCCCGCAACCGCGTGCTTGATTTCGTTCGGCGAGTATTCGACAACGTCGCAGCCAACGCTGGCGGCTTCAGCCATAGCCAGACCGCTAGCCATACCAACGCCCATGGCCGTAGACACGTTGGTTTGGAAGAGCACTCGCTCCACTGCCACAACATCAGGCTTCAGCTCAGCGATCAGGTCCCGAAGCTCTCGTTGGAGCTCGGCCAGACGAATCGGCCGATCGAGGCCTGGGTCGGTCCGGATAACACCCGCAGCGATGGCACGTGGTTTGCGGCCGTGCTCCACACAGCCGTAGCCGCATCGGGAAAGCCCGGGATCGATACCTAAGACGAACACATGTACGACTCTAGTCCGACATCAAGATCGGATGGTGCCAGCCGATGTATGGGGTGTGAACACTGTCGCCCCTACCCCTGCTGTGGCCCTTCGTGGACTCCACAAGTCGTTTAATGACACTCCAGCGCTGACCAATCTCGAGGTGGTCGCTCCCAACGGGAAGATCACCGTCCTGCTCGGCCCCAACGGCGCCGGGAAGACGACCGCCATCCGCTGCATCACCGGTGCCATGTCGGCCGACAGCGGCAGTGTCCGCACCCTCGGCCTCGATCCCGAACGTGATGGCGAAGAAGTTCGTCGCCAGTGCGGTGTCGTGTCGGCCAAGCCGGCTCTGTACGACCGCCTCACTGGCTGGGACAACCTGATCTACGCCGCGGAGCTCCACAGCGTCGAACGACGGATCCTGAAGGATCGCATCCGTGTATCGGCCGAACGGTTCGGAATCGAACACGCACTCGACGCTCAGGTCGGCGGCTACTCGACCGGCATGAAGACCCGGCTGGCACTAGCGCGCTCTGTTCTCCACGAGCCTCGGCTCCTGCTCTTTGACGAGCCGACCTCGGGCCTCGATCCGGAGTCGGCGCAGGCGGTGCTCCAACTCATCCGCGAAATGACCGCCGATGGCCACACGGTCGTTATGTGCACCCATCATCTCGTCGAAGCCGAAGGATTGGCTGACCATGTGATCATGCTCGACGGCGGCACCGACCTTGTATCTGGCCAGCCCGATGAACTCACCCGTACCTTCTGGCCGGAAGATTCGGTCGATATTTCGATCGACGGTGACCCGTCAACGATCGGGGACCTCAGCATGATCGCCGGTGTCCGTAGCGTAGAACCAACGCCCCGAGGCGTGCACGTCATCCTCGATGACCCATCGATTACTCCCGACGTTGTCTCGGCAATCGCGCGTGCTGGTGCGCGCATTACCCGAGTCGTGCCCCACGAGCCAACGCTCGAGGAGCTTTACTTCGCCGTGCGCCGCAGCGCCCGAGACCTCGATGAGTCCATGCCTAAGGAGATGGCACGATGAACTGGCATCGCACGTTCACGGTCGCTCGAACCGACATCAAACAACTCGTTCTCGCCAAAGACTTCTGGATGCCGATGAGCATCCTCGGCAGCATCTTTTTCGTTATCGTGCCTCTCGTACTCTTGTTGTCGATCACGTCGCTCGGTGATGTCGATGCCGTGCAAAACATTGCCAACACGCTCGAGGTCCTACCCGCCAAGGCCCAGGCCCAGATCAAGGGCGACACTCCCCAGGGCCGCACCTCATACGCACTTGCCGTGTTCTTATTTGCTCCCATGGCGGTCGTGGTGCCGCTGACCATCTCGACTGCGGTTGGCGCTGCAACCCTGGTCGGCGAGCGTGAGCGTGGCACGGGTGAGTTCCTTGCCCACTCCCCCGCCGCTACCAAAGAGATCTATCTCGGCAAGCTCATGGCATCGCTCGTGCCCGGCTACTTCACGACAATGGTCGGCTTCACGCTTTATAGCCTGATGGTGAATCTGATCGTCGGCCCGGAGGTCGGCGGATGGTTCTTCCCGACCCAACAGTGGTGGTTGGTGATGCTGTGGGTTCTACCCGGTTTCTTGTTGATCGGGCTGTCGCTGGTTCTTCGACTCTCCGGTCGAGTGAAATCAACGGCTGCCGCCCAGCAGGACTCCGGCCTGATCACCCTCCCCCTGATCGCTGTCAGTTATGCCCAAGCATCTGGCGCGATCTACGGCACCATCACAACCACGATCATCATCGGCGCTATCGCCTGGTCCATCGGACTGGTGTCGACGTGGCGAGGAATGTCCGGTATCCGGCGCCAACGGTTGCTTGGCGTCGCTGACGGCGTCTGACGGCGCTCTCAGCTCAGCCCGAATGCTTTCCTGAGTGCGTTGAGCGTGATGCGTGCGTCCTGATTCGAGACGCCTGCGCCGGGCACCATCGCCGATCCATGAAAAGTGCCGGGGAACGAGTGCAACTCGACGGATACGCCCGCCTGCATTAGTCGGACGGCGTAATCGATCCCTTCATCACGCAACGGGTCGAATTCCATGGTCGCCACAAATGTCGGTGGCAATCCCGAAAGATCTTCACAACGAGATGGCGCCGCGTAATACGGCACATCGTCGGAACCGTATAGATCACCGAGATAGTGCTTCCAACTCCACTCGGCGCTCGGGCGGTTCCATATAGGCGTATCTGTGAAGGTGCGCATGGACCATGTCTCGAGGCGGTCGTCGATCTCGGGGATTTGGAGAAGCTGGTAGCACAACGCTGGCCCGCCCCGATCACGAGCCATGAGGGCAGTGCCGGCAGCCAGGCCAGCGCCGGCCGATGGCCCCGCAATGGCGATGCGATCTGGGTCGATGCCGAGTCCCTCGGCGTTGGCGGCGAGCCATACGAGTGCGGCATAGCAATCGTGAATACCGGCCGGGTACGGGTCTTCGGGTGCCAATCGGTAGTCGACTGAGGCGATCACGATGCCCAGCGACTCGACCCAGCTTCCAAGCATGGCGGCCGATTGGTCGACGGTGCCGGTCATGAATCCGCCCCCGTGAATGAAGACGATGCCCGGACTCGGACTCACCATCGGGGTCGACGGCCGATAGATCCGCACCCCAACGTCGGGATCACCGTCAAGTCCGGCAATGATCCGATCCTCACTCGGGGTCGGATCTCCTTTCGGCACACCGGACAACACGGAAAGGCGACCGCCGGTCCGGGACGCTTTGATCGCTTCTGGGTCCGACCAGTCAACTGAAGCGCTGGCTGCAATGATCGCAAGGACATCGTTGAAGTCATGGTCGAAGGCGTACGAGCTCATAGCCCAGCACCGTACCTACTCGACCTCAACCCTTGCGACTGGCCTGAACTCTGCGTTGGACTCAGGCCTCTGGTACTACCGCAGCGCCATCGGCTACATCAGCGAAGTCCACGACATGATCGACGAACGTTTGGGGTCTATCCCCAGACGTGTGTTACTCGGCGGCGAGGGCATCCATGATTTCGTCGGGTACGTCCATATTGCCGTCGACGTCTTGGACGTCGTCAAGGTCGTCGAGCAGGTCCATGAGCTTCATGAGCTGTCTAACCTGGCCGGCATCGGTGACTTCGACCGTCGACGTCGGCAGCATCGTCACATCGGCAGATTCGACGGCAATGCCGCCCTCGTCGATCGCCTCACGAACCGTCGGCAAATCAGTCGGCTCGGTGGTGACCCGCCACATCTCGCCTTCGTTAACAATATCTTCAGCACCCGCCTCAAGGGCAACCATCATCAACTCGTCCTCATCCACGGTCGTCGGCACAAGAACGATGCCCTTGCGCTCAAACTGCCAGGCGACGGCACCCGGCTCGGCCAGCGACCCGCCGTGCTTGCCTAGTGTCGATCGCACATCACCCGATGATCGGTTGCGGTTGTCGGTGAGACATTCGATCAACAACGCCACCCCGCCCGGGGCGTAGCCCTCATAGGTGATTGTCTCGTAGTTGACACCTTCGAGTTCGCCCGTACCCCGCAACACGGCACGCTCGATCGTGTCGATCGGCACGGAGCTGTCACGGGCCTTCTGGAACATGGATCGCAGCGTCGGGTTCGAATCGGGGTCACCGCCACCAGTACGAGCCGCCACCTCGACCTGCTTGATCAGCTTGGCGAAGAGTTTCCCGCGCTTGGCGTCAGCGGCACCCTTCTTGTGCTTGATCGTTGCCCACTTGGAATGGCCACTCACACGAACTCCTTCAACCACATGCTGTGGAGCCGGTCATCGTCAGCCAGCTCCGGATGGAATGAGGCGACCGTAACGTTCGCCTGTTGGCACAGTACGGCGTCGCCGTCCACCGAGGCCAGTACTGATACTGACTCGCCTACTCGTTCAACGATCGGCGCCCGGATAAAGATGCCGTGAAACGGTTCATCCATGCCTGCAATCTCGAGATCGCTTTCAAACGATTCGGTCTGGCGGCCGTAGCCATTGCGTCGGGTCCTGATGTCGATCGAGCCGAGCACGCGTTGATCGGGGCGACCGTCCATCACTTCCGACGAGAGCAAAATCATTCCAGCACACGTGCCAAAGACCGGCAGTCCGCCAGCGATGCGAGTGCGCAACGGTTCGAGCATGCTTGAACGTTCGAGCAGCATCGACATCGTCGTGGATTCGCCGCCCGGCATGACGAGCGCGTCAACGTCGTCGAGCTGAGCATCGGCGCGGATCTCCTTCGTGGAGACGCCAAGCCGTTCGAGAATCAAAGCGTGGGCCGCAAACGCGCCCTGGAGCGCGAGCACTCCAACGGTTGGGCTTACCAACCTCGTTCGGCCAGCTTCGTCTCGAGCGTTGCGATCTCGAGGCCTTTCATGGCGCTTCCAAGACCGGTGGACACCTTCACGAGAATGTCGGGGTCCTGGTAGTGAGTAGCGGCCGCAACGATGGCCGTGGCCATCTTGGTGGGCTCGTCGCTCTTGAAAATGCCAGAGCCGACAAAAACTGCCTGAGCACCGAGCTGCATCACCAGGGACGCATCAGCCGGGGTCGAGAGACCACCAGCACAGAACATCGGGACGGGAAGCTCCCCGGTCTCAGCAATCTCCTGCACGAGCGACAGTGGAGCCTGAAGCTGCTTGGCCCAGTCGAACAGCTCGGCAGAATCAGCCTTGGTGATCTTGCCGATATCGCCCATGATCGAGCGCAGATGCCGCACGGCTTCAACCACATTGCCGGTGCCGGCCTCGCCCTTGGAGCGGATCATGCAGGCACCTTCACTGATGCGCCGAAGTGCTTCACCAAGGTTGGTGGCACCGCACACGAACGGGACGGTGAAGGCCCACTTGTCGATGTGGTGAGCCTCGTCGGCCGGGGTGAGAACCTCGGACTCATCGATGTAGTCAACGTCGAGCGCCTGAAGAATTTGTGCCTCGGCGAAGTGGCCGATGCGAGCTTTTGCCATCACCGGAATCGACACCGTCTGCTGGATGCCGATGATCATCTCGGGGTCAGACATGCGCGAAACGCCGCCGTCCCTGCGGATATCGGAAGGCACACGCTCAAGCGCCATGACGGCAACCGCGCCGGCGTCCTCAGCGATCTTCGCTTGTTCAGGATTGACGACGTCCATGATGACGCCGCCCTTCAACATTTCGGCAAGGCCACGCTTGACGAGCGGGCTGCCGGTGGCGCGTTCATTCGACTCACTCATGACGCTGAGCTTATCCGAGGTTGCCGAGTACCAGTCTCTGAGTTTCGTCGTCGGCGGCAAACTCGTAGCTGTCCGCTGGTGCAAGGATGAGCCAGGTCGTACCCGGCTCCAACTCGATCACCGAACCATCATCGCCGACCAAAGTATAAGAGTCGCTAGCGGTGGCTCGGCGCCAGACCCCGGCAACCCGCCGGCCACCGATCATCACGTGAACAACACCCTCGCCGAGGGTCACGGCATCAACGCTCTGCGCATCGATCAGGCTCGGGGAATACTCGGTCTCCATCACGATGAGGTTGGTCACGACGATGTCGTGTCCGTCACGCGTGGAATGCACGGCACCGTCCTGCACCCGGACGTAGCCCCGGGACGGATCAAAGACAAAGCTGACAGTGTCGCGTCCGAAAACGGTGACAGCCGCCCCATCTACGCCCCCGGGACGGTCGGGTGAGCCATCGCGCCGGAATTGGAACGGACCGACGGCGGCACCGGCCTGGGCGGCGAAGTCCTCACGGATCAGATCCGGATACACAAACAGATCAGCGGGATTTCGATAGTCGGCATCGCGAAACTGATAGATCCCTGAGTCGTCGTTGGCCACGAGCACAACGTCACCGCGGCCCGCCGACTCTCGCAGCTGGCCAAGAACGCCGATGTTGGCACCAGAGAACGCAAAAATCGGCGCTCCAAGGTTCGCCAGAATGTTGACGTCGGTCGTTCGCCCGGACCGGACCGGGCCGGCAACCTCAGGGATATCTGAGTGGAAGACGGCGGCGAACCTCGTAGCCCGGTCCTCGATGCGTTCTTCGACCACAAGATCGGCGTGGTCGATTCCGATGAGAGATTCGAGACTGCGGTCGTCATTGTTGCCAATCTTCACTACCACGGCGGGCAGGGCCAGCAGGTCTTCGTCAGCGGGAAGGCCCGTGAACGGCGCCTTTAGCCCCGCCTCAATCTCCACAGGGGTCGTGGTCGTAGTGCTCGTCGTCGGACTCGAGACCGACGACTGAGCGTCGTCGCTGTCTTCGGAATCGGCGAGAGCGCCATTCCCGCTGCCACCCCCGCACGCCGCCAGCGTTACCAAGACCCCTACCAGAGCGCTCGCGCGCCAGATCCAACCCACATTCATCACAGTTCTCGGAGCGTATCGATCCGTTCGACGAGGAGAGGCTGAACGCCGGCCCGAGCGGGTCCGACCATCCAGAGGTGACAACTCATCGGGTCATGGTCAACGGCTGCGCCGGCGCGCGCCTTCTCAAGCGCTTTGGCCAACGCCGGTGGATAGCGGGTGAGCTGAACGCCATCAATATCGGCCCGAGCCAGTTGACGACCATCGAGTAATCGACCATGGATCATCGACCCCAACGGACCAACCGCCTTGCTGACCGAAACCATCACAGTGGCCGCGTGGACGCCATTGCCAAAGAGCGACAGCTCACGACCAACGACAGCCTCAAGCTCAAGACGATCCAGCTTCTCGAGCGCGCCTCGGGTGATCACAAGTCGAGTGTCGTTGGCGCGGCCGACCACAGCCGCGTCGATGGCGTCGGTGTCAACGGTGTAGAGCTGCGGCTCGGTGATACCGAAGCTCGCACAGATGCTCTCGACGAGACTTTCGACCCTTGGATGAAGCGCTTCCTCCAGCGGCCGAGCACCGAGAGCGGACAGGGCAAGGCCTGGGGCACGGGCCACGAGGAACCACCCGATCCCCACCGCGACCGCCAACGCCACCAGCGCGGCGATCGGAGGCCAGATGACGAAGATGAGAGCGAGCAGCACAACGACGAAAGCGATCACTGCGGGGATGGCGACAAGCGCGCGGTGAGAGACAGTTGGCATCAGTGGATTCCGAAGCCGCTCAGAACTCGACGCTGACGTTGCCGCGTGACTCGTCGTCGGCCTCGAAGTACTCGCGCTCGGTGAAACGGAGCATGCCGGCAATGACCACGGCGGGGAACGTCTCGATACCAGTGTTGTACTTCGTGACCTGATCGTTGTAGTGCTGCCGGGCATATGCGATACGGCCCTCCGTAGCAGTCAGCTCTTCTTGCAATTCGAGAAAGTTTTGATTGGCTTTCAGCTCCGGGTAGGCCTCGCTCACCGCGAACAGCTGACGAAGGGCCCCCGTGAGCATGTTTTCGTTGGCCGCCTGCTCGGCGGGTCCGGATGCCGTCGTGGCAGCATTACGAGCCGCTATGACTGCTTCGAGAGTCTCGCGCTCATGCGATGCGTAACCCTTGACTATTTCAACAAGGTTGGGGATGAGATCCCAGCGTCGCTTGAGCTGCACGTCGATCTGGGCCCACGCATTTTCAATGCGGTTCCGAAGCTTGACGAGCTTGTTGTAGAGGCTGATCACGTAAAGGACCAGCAGCACCATGACTACGAGAATTATCAGCGCAACAATCATGTTGACCTTCCATGCGGCACCGGAGGCCGCGGAGCTCTCAATGTACCGGCCCTACGGCCACCTCACCGTCACCCGGGTCGGACAGCGGATCGAGCGATCAACCGCTCGTAGCGTTCGAGGTAGAGCGAGGCGAGCCGAGCCATGGAAAAGTGGTCTGCGCGCTTGCGGCCAGACTCGATCAGTGCATCTCGACGACGGGGCTCGGTCAGCACCTTGCGAATGGCCTCCGCCAGCAGTTTGGTGTCACCGGGCGGCACCAAGACTGCGTCGCTACCGTGACGGGCGACGTTGGCGTAACCAGGGATGTCGCAGGCCACCACCGGGGTTCCAGCAGCCATGGCCTCCAACATAACAATCCCGAAGGACTCACCGTGAAGCGACGGTGCACAGAACACGTCTGCTCCTCGCAGGCGAGCAATCTTTTCGGTCTCACCTATTGTGCCTAGCCATTCGACTCGGGCATCTCCCGCGGAGCGGGCCTTGAGCGCAGCGGTCTCTGGGCCTTCACCGGCCACCCACAGATGCGTGTCAACTGGGAGCTGCTGGAGCGAAGCCAGCAGATCGGCCAGTCCCTTGCGAGGCTCATGGCGACCAAGGAACAGGATTGTGGGCCCCTCCGTTGGGTGCGGCACGCCGCTGCCGAAGCGAGCGATCTCAACTCCGTTGAAGGTCAGATCGTACGAACCGCCAAGACCTGCGACCGCCATCTTGCGAGCATCCTCGGACACGGCGCAGCGATCATCAAGACGGTTGGCAAGGAATCGCACCACGTTCGGCATCATCTCGTAGGCCCGCGAGCTGCCGGCTGCGTGGAACGTGCCGATCATCGGTGCTGGCCGGGTGAGCAGGGTCGTGGTGGTCGGACCTGGTGCAAGCGGCTCGTGCAGGTGCACAACATCGAAGGCCTCGTCCCGCATCGCTCGAATGACCCGCAGCTGGGCTGCTGGGTCAGGGGCCACCGGCGCCACCGAGCCATTGGCCGCAGTGGGCAGGCTGCTACCGAGCGGCGTGACGCCAGCGTCCGGAGGCGGACCATCGCACGGGGCGAGCACCCGGACCCGCTCCCCTTGCTTGCGCAGGGATCGAGCAAGACCGAGGACTTGCATCTGCACACCACCAGGAACGGTGAGGCTGTATGGGCACACGATTCCGATACGCATCAGCCCAGGTCCCGCAGGTGCTCTGGCAGATCAAGTCCGAGTGCCTCGTAGTCGCTCGGCCAGTTGGGGCTAAGCAGGTGCCACTGCTCTGGGGCCATGCGGATCAGTTGCTCGAATTCGTCGGCGATCATCTGAGTGACTCGTTGGACGTCGTCGCGCAACCGGCCCTCGCGCTCAACGACGAGCGGCGGACGAGCCAGACCATGGCGGGCCTGTTCGCGCCAGAAAACTGCCGCCGGAATGAGAGGCACCCCCGTGCGCAACGCAATCGTGGCGGGACCACCGGGCAGCGTGGTTCGCTCGCCGAAGAAGTCGACGGGAACCCCGGTGCCCTGCAGATCGCGGTCACACAGCAAGCAAACGAGGTGACCACGCTTGAGTGCCGAGATGATCTGGCGACCGGCGTCAGGGCCGAGCGGATGAATCTCCATGCCCAGAGACTCACGAAGCCCGACAAACCAGTCGAATAGCTCGGGCGGATCGAGCGGTTCGACGATGGCGGTGACGTTGACGTTGGCGACTCTAGCGAGCCAGAACGCAGCCCATTCCCAGGTCCCAAGGTGCGGAAGGGCAAGGATCGCCCCGTTCTTGCCTTCGCCACAGTGGGCATGGATGGCGTCGACACCCTCGTAGCTGAACTCGTGGTCGATTTGTTCGACAGGGATCGATGGCAGCTTGAAGCTCTCAATGTAGTAGCGGGCGTACCACTCGAACGTCTGGCTGATCTTTCGGCGCCGTTCGGATGCCGACAGCGGGCGGCCGAGGGCTCGTTCGATATTGCGAGCGATGATCGTTCCCTTGTGGCCCGACAACGGTCCGACTCCCGCCCCGATCAGGCGCGCGGCACCAGCCCCGACTGCATCGGGGGCTAATCGGGCAAGGAGCGACCCCGCCTTGTAGACGGAGGCGGAGGCCACGGACTAGGAATCGCGAAGGGCACGACGCTCGCGCATGCGCTCGCGCCATAGCGATTCGCTCTGACGCTGACGCGGCGTGCGACGAGCCCGACGAACAGGCATTGGCCGGTCGACGGATGCTTGGCGCCACACCTTTACGAAGCGTTGGCCAGCGGTAATCGCAGTGAGCACCAGCATCACCCACAAGGTGACCAGGAGGAGTTCGGGAAACAGCAAGGCGAATGCGAGGACAATGATCCGCTCGGCCCGCTCCATGAGCCCGCCCTTGGCGTCAAAGCCCAGCGACTCGGCCTTGGCGCGTTGGTAGGACACAAACATGGCCAATGCCATGATCGCCACCGGCAACATCATGATGCGGCCGGGTTCGGTGCTTGCCAGGTGCCAGGCAACGCCACCGAACAACAGGGCATCGGTGAGCCGGTCGGCGACCGAGTCAAAGAATGCGCCGCGCACCGAACCGGTGCCTGCGGCTCGCGCCACCGCGCCGTCAAGGGCATCGGGGATGGCGGTCAGAAGCAGGAACAAGAAACCGACACGCAGGTAGCCGGCACCGATGGTGACGGCGGCGACGCCGGACATCATGATGCCAATGACAGTGATGACGTCGGGTGTTATGCCGGTCTTGACGAGGCTGCGGCCGATGGGGGTGAGGCCGCGATCGACTTGGGCACGTAAGTTGCCGTCGAACATGAGAACTCCCGGGATTGGGGACTCGCTAAGGGTAGCAGGAGCACCCGTCAGGACGTGTAAGCCGACCAGTCCTCGGGGTTGGTCTCGACGAATCGGTCTATGATCTCACCGTCGACACCATCGACGAGGACGAGACCTCGGTTCTCGGGAATCGACTCGTTGGAGTAGAGCAGGATCCGCCAAGTGGGGCGGCTGCGAAGTCCGCGCCAACCCAGCTGAGCTGAGGCGTGACCGATCGGGAAGCCGACCTCCTTGGTGGCAGCGCCGAGCGCCTGTTCCTCGTCGAACGAGAGGTCCCAACCGCCCTGCCAGTGGTACAAGGCGACGACGATCAAGACGATGCCAGCAATCAGGGTGCCCTTGTTGATCAGTACTGGATCATCACCTGCGGTGGCGTAGAGAGCGATACAACCGAGGCCGATCAGCGCATAAAGCACGGCGGGAATCTTGCGGCGACTGTTGTTGGGGAAGAGGTATGGAGCCTCGACCATGCCCGGTTGGAGATCCGCGGGCAGTGCATCGCGCATGTTGCCGTCGCCCGCCGGAGCAGATTCGTCACCAGTTTCTCGGTCGTCGGCCATGCCCTGAGGCTACGCCCAGGCATCCACGATTCGACGCCAACTGTCGATCATGGCTTCGGGCAGAACGCGTGTGTTGGCGATTGCCGTCATGAAGTTTGTGTCGCCGTCCCAGCGGGGCACGACATGAATGTGCAGGTGATCGGGAATACCAGCACCCGCTCCCCGGCCGAGGTTCGCGCCGACGTTGATGCCATGGGGGGCGAAGGCCGCGGTGACCGCGGCAACCGCTGCCCGCACGCCTTCCCACAGTTCGGCGGACTCGCTGTCGGAGAGGTCGCCGAGTTCGGCCACGCCGCGTTTGGGCAGAACCATCACATGGCCAGACGTGTACGGATGCAGGTTCATCAGGGCGAAGCACTCGTCACCGCGCCACACGATGAATGTCTCTTCATCGGGCAGGTCGGAATCGAGGATCGCTTCGAACAGTGTCGAGCCCTCGCGCTCCTCAACGCCCGCGGCCACATAAGCCATCCGCCAGCCGGCCCACAGGTGCTCAACCATGATCGAGGCCGAGCATCAGCGCTTCTCGTCGACCTCTGAGCGAAGACGCCCGCTGAAGTCGGCGATGGTGACGTCACGCTCGGGCTTGCCTTCACCGCGCTTGTTGACACCAACGCTGTCGTTGGCGACATCATCGTCGCCCACCACCAAAATGTAGGGCAGCTTTTCGACTTTGCCGTTTCGTACACGCTTGCCTAGCGGTTCAACAGCACTGACGACATCAACGCGGAAACCCTCAGACCGAAGGCGCTCGGCCACGGCGTAGGCGTAGTCGTCATGGACTTCAGCAACGGGAAGCACCCGCACCTGAGTGGGTGCAAGCCAGGCGGGGAATGCGCCAGCGTAGTGCTCGATGAGCACGCCGAAGAAGCGTTCGATAGAACCCATCAAGGCACGATGGATCATCACTGGGCGCTTGCGGGTGCCGTCCGAGGCAATGTATTCGAGGTCGAAACGTTCGGGCAGGTTGAAGTCGAGTTGGATGGTGGACAACTGCCATGCCCGACCGATGGCGTCCTTGACGTCGACATCGATTTTGGGTCCGTAGAACGCGCCGCCACCCTCCTCCACGATGTAGTCGAGGCCGTGCGAGTCAAGGGCGGCCCGCAAACCTGCGGTGGCTTCGTCCCAGAGTTCGTCGTCGCCAACGGCCTTCTCGAGCGGCCGGGTTGAGAGCTTGGCCTGGAAGTCTTCGAAGCCGAAAGCCCGAAGCACAGATAGAACAAAATCGAGGAGCGAAGCCAGTTCGGTCTGGATGTCTTCACGAGTGGTGAAGATGTGGCTGTCGTCCTGGGTAAAGCCCCGACTGCGCATGAGACCATGAACGGCGCCCGACAGCTCGTAGCGGTACACGGCGCCGAGCTCGAAGAGCCGCAACGGCAGCTCGCGATAGCTGCGCTGATTCGACCGGTAAATCATCACATGGAACGGACAGTTCATGGGCTTTGGGTAGTAGGAGGCCCCGTCCATCTCCATGGGCGGATACATGCCGTCGGCGTAGAAGTCGAGATGACCGGAGGTCTCCCACAGCACGGATTTGGCGATGTGAGGCGAGAAGACGTACTCGTAACCGCCGTTCTCGTGACGATCGCGGCTGTAGTCCTCCATGAGCTTGCGAATCCGCGCTCCCTTGGGGTGCCAAACGGCAAGGCCGGGGCCGAGTTCATCGGGCCAGCTCACGAGGTCGAGTTCCTGGGCGAGGCGGCGATGGTCACGCTTCTCGGCCTCTTCGAGCATCTGGAGGTGTGTCTTCAGTGCCTTCTTGGAGTCCCAGGCAGTGCCATAGATGCGTTGCAGCATCGGGCGGCTGACATCGCCGCGCCAGTACGCCCCGGCCACTGACTGAAGCTTGAAATGACCAAGTTTGCCGGTGCTGGGCACATGAGGCCCGGTACACATATCTCGGAAGCCATCGCCGTTGGCGTAATACGAGATGGTGTCGCCATCGCCACCGACCTCGCCAGTGTCCTGGCCCGGCACGGTGCCGCCTGTGACACGCTCGATGATCTCCGCCTTGTACAACTCGTCAGCGAAGAAGGTTGCCGCCTCTTCAGCGGAAAGTTCGTGACGAACGAAAGGCTGGTCGGCGGCAATGATCTCCTGCATCCGAGCCTCGATCTTCTCGAGGTCCTCCTCGGAGAGAGTCTGGCCATCGGGCAGGTCGACGTCATAGTAGAAGCCGTCCTCGATCGGTGGACCAATAGCTAACTGCGTGCCCGGATAAAGGTCGAGTATCGCCTGCGCCATCACGTGGGCGGTGCTGTGGCGGATGGTATGGAGGCCGCGGCCCGAGGGTCCGGTGACGATCTCAACGACAGCGCCATCGCGGAGAGGCCGATTGAGGTCGAGTTCCTCGCCATCGACGACAGCTATCAGCGCCGCACGAGCGAGACCGGCACCGATCGAAGCGGCGAGACCGGCCGCCGTCGTGCCCGCCAAGATCTCACGCGCAGAGCCGTCGGGGAGTTGAACGGTAATCACATCGGACATATATAGCGACACTACCGGCGCGACCTCCAGACGGCGGTGGCTTTTCGACGCGCTATTTGACTTCGGCCGACCCGCTACCAACGTTCCCGCAGCAAGATCCGCGCCAAAGTTCTGCCGCCGCCGTCCAGTTACCGCGACCCGGAGTGGGTTACTGCAGCCCGGGGTGGGTCACTGCGGCGGGTTGTCGTTCTGTTGTTTTTCCAGCAGAGAGCGAATCTCAAATGCCGGCATCGGCTTGTGGAAGAGATATCCCTGGGCGCGTTCGCATCCGAGATCAGTGAGAATCTCTGCCTGGTCTTGGCTCTCGACGCCCTCCGCAACGACATCCAGATTCAGTGCTCCAGCCAGCGACAAGATCGAGTTGATGAACGTCACGCTGTCATCGTCAGTCGCCAGGTCGTTCACGAACGATTTGTCGATCTTGATTGAATCTACAGCCAGGCGTTTGAGGTACGAGAGTGAGCTGTATCCCGTGCCAAAATCGTCCAGCGAGAGACTCACACCAGATTGCCTGAACTGCTTCAATACACGCACAGCCTGATCGAGGTCTCTGATCAACTCCGACTCAGTGACCTCCAGACAGAGGCGTGACGCAGGAAGGCCCGTGCTGGTCAGCACGTCTGCCACCCGCTCAAGTATCGCTTCATCTTCGTCGCAGATCTGCTCTGCGGCCATGTTGACTCTGAGAACGGGAGCTTCGAGTCCCCCCGGCCAAGATGCGGCTTCTGCGCACGCTTCGGCGAGAACGAGTTCACCGATCTCTGTTATCAGCCCTAGCTCTTCGGCTTCTTCAATGAATTGCCCGGCGGCAAGAAGACCGCGTTCGGGGTGGCGCCACCGAACCAATGCTTCGGCACCGACGATCTCCCCGCTCAGCATCGACACTTCAGGCTGATAGTGCACAAGGAATTCACCGCGGGCTAACGCATGCCTGAGTTCGCCCTCCATGCGCATACGGGAATGAATTTCGTTCTTCATGCCCGCGTCAAATACTGCGAGCCTCCGTCCGCCCGCTCCCTTCGCCTTATGCATCGCCGCATTCGCGTCCAGTAAAGTGCCTTCGATGTCGCTCTCGATCGTCGAGTACGCAATTCCCGCGCTCAAAGACGGGTAGTGCCGGTGCCGGCCAAGCGTCATGGCTGACCCGATGTTGTCGATGAGTTCCCGGACAAGTTGTCGGGTTTCCGCGTCGCTGAGCGGTCCTTTAAAAGCAATCGCGAATTCATCGCCCCCGAACCGGGCCGCTATGTCGCCCGGGCGGATATGCGTCTTGCATCTCTCGGCGATCCGTCGAAGGATGATGTCTCCCGTCGCGTGCCCCAGTGACTCATTGACGTTCTTAAATCTGTCGAGGTCCATGATGACCAGTGCAGATGAACCCGAATTTTCCTGCATATCAGCGAACTTGCGCCGCAATCCGCGGCGGTTGAGCAACCCGGTGAGTTCATCGTGCTCGGCGAGAAACTCAAGCCTGAGTGCCGCCTTGCGAGATTCAGTGATATCCATCACATGCACGAGAATAAACGGCTCGTCCTTCACTGGCTCTACTGCCACACACCGGATCTGAGCGAGGACCGGTCGCCCTTGCGGACCCCTGTAGACCTGAACCTGCGACGTACCACCCTCGTTACTTCGAACGGCTACCTTGGTGGCTTCGTCGAACATCCAAGCAGACGACGTGCGGAACACTTGAGCAACGTCGGCAAGGCTGGCGAAGAGGACCGCGTCTGGCCGCGTACCAAGCAAAGACTCCACCGATGGCCTTCCCACCATGTTCGCAAAAGCGTCGTTGCAATCGAGGACTCGGAGGTCTTTCTGGCTTCGAAGCACGATTGAAACCGGAGATGAGTCAAGAACAGCTGCAGAGCGAGATTCGACCACCAGGCGGTTCTCGACCAACGATATTGTCGCGCTTATCCGCTGGAGAGCCTCGACGTAGCTGTCATGCCAAACGGCATCTTCAACAGATGCGATTACAAGGACCGAAGAGGGGTGGTCTGGGTCCCCTCGAGGCACGGCGAGCCGATTCGGAAACTCAAGTGAGGGCTGATCAGGCCTCAACGTTGTCAACGTTTTTGTCAGCCGGGCTGCATCCAGCAGTTCGTGGGTTCCGAAAGCCTCTTTTGCTGGGACCGCTCGATGTCTGAATGCCCCTTTTGCCGTGACCGCTCGATGTCTGACGGATTCATGCATCCACATCCTGGTCCGGGTGTACATCTCGTTCTGGTAGTCAATGTCCCAATCAACAATCGCTGGGACGTCAAGCAATTCGGCAGTCTCTGTCAGCGCCTTCAGAACCAAGTCGTCAAAGTTTTCGGGGGAGGCGGCCATCAAAGCAGCTGCACTTCTCATCATGCTGCTGTGATCGCGTATATGACGTTCGCTTGAAGCTCGGAGTTCGTCTTCAGCCTCTACCCGACGTGAAAACTGAGCGAGCAGAATCATCACTCCTCGGAGCAGATAATTCACGTTTCGATCCGCCTCGTACCCAGATCCTGTGGAAGTAACCGCTGCTATTTTGAACGTCTCACCCCCTTCGGTGAACGCTCCGGCGTGGACCCAAATATCATCGCTCAGTTGGTCGCCGAAGAGGCTGTCAACATCAGTCAAGACTTCATGTGCGGGGGTCTTGATCACTGCCCCCTCTGTGCTTAAAGACGCGAACTGCAACAAGTAGTCCGACCGGATCAGACCCGAAGACGGAGCAGGTAGTCGTGGTGCTGAGCTCAGCAGTGGCCTCCAGCTGTGCAGAAGATTGGGTGCCAATGAGTCACGGTGAACCTCCCAGATCCCGACCCCTTTCGCATCGCATGCCAACCCGAGAGCTCCGATTGCAGAAAAGATCGCCTCATCAGCATTGTCGAGATTCGCTGCCTTCAGATCAGTGCCAATCTGCCAAAGCACATCGTGATTAGATGCCCCCTCTCGGGCTTGAACCTGCTCCAGTTCCTCTGTGAGTTTGACGGTGAGGTCCAGTTCCTCTGTGAGTTTGACGGTGAGGTCGTTGAGTTCAAAAAGTTGCTTCTCGAGCAATCCCTTTGCGCTGTTCGCCTCCTTCAGCTTTTCGCTTGCGATCTTCTCCGCTTCCAGACGCGCATCCTTTTCGCGCTTGGCGCGATGCGCCAGCCTTTCAAGACGATCTGAGTCGCTCATGACGGGACGCTCAAAAACTTAACTATGAATTGGGCGTCAGTGGGCGACGAACCGTCCACCTGCTCCATCTCAATTTCTTCGCTGTAAAGGTCTCCACAGCCCATGATGAGTCCTTCGACCAACGCCGAAAGCCCCCGGGCTGAGACGTACCGAACAAGGAGCCCGTTGTCAGTCTCAGAAAACTCGAACATGGGGGGAACCGAATCCGGATACAGCAATTCGACCTCCGAATGGATAATGTCGTTGACGGCACGCAGCAGCTCTTCCGCACTCGAAAATTGAGCGGTGATGTTGGTCAGGCGTTTGGTGAGTTGAGGGAGCAAGTGTCGGCCAACGAGCCTCCAGGTGTCATCAACGCTCTCACCAAGCAGAGCCGCTGCAGCAGCAACCAGCGCTCCGGCATCTGCCTCCTCATAGTCTCCGAGTGCGGTGTAGGCACCGCTCACGCCACTGTTCTCGACAATGATGTCCCACGTGTCTTCCCCATAGACACCGATCAATGCTTCTTCAACAGCATTGAAAATGACACCTTTAAGCACTGCCGTCCATCCTCTTTCACTGACTCCACAGTTATTGGTCTGACAGCTTTCTCAAGCCAACAGCAAACTAGCATGCCTACGACGAACTAATGAAGCCCACTTGCAGACAACGGGTTCGCTATTTGAGTCCCTCAGGATGGAGGCTGATCGGGTTCACGCCACCGACGTAGGCCACCGTTTTTTGCGAAGGAAACCGACCGACCGTCAGTTCGATAACCGGGTTGTCATCGGCCGCGAAAACGCCCGAACGCAGCCTTTCCGGCGACCAGTCCAGACGGGAGAGGTCACGGTCCAGTTGGGCGCAGGACGTCTGCCGATGACCGCCGCTCGAGCATCTCGGGAGTACCAGCGGCCGGCATAGTTTCGGTGGCCCCCGGCTTGGCTTTGGTGGCGTACTCGTTGACGTAGTCCTGGCCGGTGAGCGCCCGGATCTCAAACATCAGCTCGTCGGTCATCTGCCGGTACCGCAAGCGAGCATCGGTAACCGACGTCGACTCCGCAGGATAGATCGGGCGACCGAATCGAATTTCCGCAGGACGGAAACATTTCGGCATCGATGCGTCCGGCGGCTGGATTGCCCGGGTACCGAGGATACCGACCGGGATGATCGGCGCGCCGGTGCGCACCGAGAGCCGGGCTGCGCCCGTATGCCCCTTGTGCAGCAAACCGGTGCGAGAGCGAGTGCCTTCGGGATAGATGCCAAAGAGGCTCCCACCATCGAGAACCTCGGCCGCGGTGTCGAGCGCGCGAGCCGACGCGTCGCCGCCACTACGGTCGATCGGGATCATTCCCAACGCAGGAAAGAGGCGACGAGTTTTCCAGCCGTCGAGGTACTCGGCCTTGCCAACAAAGGAGACCGGCCGACCAGCCGCCACCGGCAGAAAAAACGAATCGATGACCGAATTGTGATTGGCCGCCAGGATCGCTGGTCCGTCGGTTGGGAGTTGGTCACGGCCGACAGACTTGATTCGCCAAAGAAACGAAAATACCGGGCCCACAACGGAGAGCACTGCCTGCTGCAGACGGGCGCTTTCCGGCGCTGAACTCGCGGCGCTCATGAGTTCCTCGGCCACCTCATGCCCCACCGCTGAGCCGAACGCCGAGTAGATCGGCCGCCTCGCTCACGCCCTCACCTGCGCTGACCGCACGGTCAATGGCAACCATGGCTGCCGGCACGTCAAGATCGTCATCAAGGGCATCTCGTACGTCGTCCACGGCAGCAGTCCCCGACCCCGACGCTTCCCACTCATCGAGGCGAACAATGGCCTCATCAAGCAGCGAATCAGTCCAGTTCCATGGCCGCCGATAGTGATGAATCATGAGCGCAAGACGAATCGCCATCGCCGGAACCTGGCCCCGTAGTTCGTGCACAAAGACGAGGTTGCCAGTCGACTTCGACATCTTGCGACCATCAAGATGCACCATCGACTGGTGCAGCCAATGGCGCACGAACGGCTCGCCGGTGGCCGCCTCCGACTGAGCGTTGACGCATTCGTGATGGGGATACAACAGGTCGACGCCGCCGCCGTGAAGGTCGATCGTCTCGCCCAACTCGCGCAGGGCGAGCGCCGTGCACTCGATGTGCCAGCCCGGTCGTCCTCTCCCCCATCTCGACTCCCACGCCGGTTCGCCAGTCCCCGATGGCCGCCACAAAACGAAGTCGAGGGGATCTCGTTTGGCGGGGTCATCAGGCCTTTCGCCCCACTCTTGGGCCAACACCTGCATCCGGTCACGGCCCAGCGAAGCCACCCGGCCAAATCCCTCAGCGGATCGAGTATCAAAGAAGACGCTGCCATCGGATTCGTAGGCGTTTCCGGCCTCCACGATCGCGTTGATCACGCCGCGGACATCTGGTATCGCGCTTGTAGCTCGCGGCTCGGACCACGGTGCGAGCGTGTTGAGCGCCGCCATGTCCTCATCAAACCGGGCCGTCTCGCCAAAAGCCAGATCGAGATAGTGCACGCCCCGCTTCGCCGCGGCGCGAAGAATGTCATCGTCAACGTCGGTGATGTTGCGGACGTATCGAACCTCGTGGCCGCGGTCGATGAGTCGACGCTGAAGGATGTCGTAGGTGATGTAGGTGGCCGCGTGTCCAAGATGGGTTGCGTCGTAGGGCGTGATGCCACACACATACATGCGCACAATCTCAAGCGGGGCAAACGGCACAACCGCTCCGCGACGAGTGTCATACAGCTGCATGTTTGGATGCTCGCTGCCGATCATGTCGCCGACGGTACCGCCGACGCCGTACTGTTCGACGGAGCCGACCGGCCAGCGGTCGACAACTCTCCCCAGGAACCGGAAGGACCATCGTGGGCATTCTCGACGGCAAGAAGATCGTGATCACCGGCGTACTCACCGATGCCTCGCTGGCATTCGGCATCGCCAAGCTCGCTCAGGAGGAAGGTGCCGAGATCGTGCTAACCGGTGCGGGCCGTGGCCTCCGCCTCACCCAGCGCACCGCTCGCAAGCTGCCCAATGAATGCGACGTGTATGAGTTCGACGTCACCGATGCCTCCCACGTTCAATCCCTTCACGATGAACTCGCCTCAAAATGGGGCCGCGTTGACGGCGCCCTGCACGCCATCGGGTTCGCGCCTGAGGTGTGCCTGGGCGAAGATTTCATGGCTGCGACCTGGGACGACGTGAAGATCGCCATGGAGATCTCGGCGTACTCGCTGAAGACACTTGCCGAGGTCGTGTCCCCGCTCATGACCGACGGTGGCGCGATTGTCGGTCTCGACTTCGACGCCACGCGTGCTTGGCCCGCCTACAACTGGATGGGTGTCGCTAAAGCCGCCCTCGAGTCGACGAATCGCTATCTGGCTCGCTTCCTTGGCCCCCAGCAGATTCGCTGCAACCTTGTCGCCGCTGGGCCGGTGCGCACGATGGCAGCGAAGTCGATTCCCGGCTTCGCTCAGTTCGAAGACAGTTGGCAAGAACGTGCGCCGCTGGGCTGGGATGTCAATGACAGTTCCGCCGTTGCTCGTTCGACTGTTGCCTTGCTCTCAGATTGGTTCCCGGCAACCACCGGCTCGATGATTCATGTCGACGGTGGCTATCACGCAATCGGCGCCTAGCCGCCCACAGCGACTATCGGCGACGTCTTGGGTGGGTGGATCCAAGTCGAGGCGTCGGTGGGCGCAGTCAGATTGGTTGTTCGATATCAGTTTCGTCGGTAATAGCGCCGACGAGCGCCTCGAGTACGTCTTCGAGGGTGACCATGCCGAGCAACACCCCGTCACCGGTGCGGACCAACGCAAGGTGGCGGCGCTCACGGCGCATTGCCCGCATGAGGTCGCGGACGGGTTGATCGGGCGGGACAATCAGCATCCGGCGGATCATCTCCAGCGGCACTTGACCGGTGCGCTCGTCGGCTCCGAAGCGCAGGAGGTCTTTCGAGTGCACGAATCCGATCACATCGCCGGGACCCGCTGCGGTGATCGGGATTCGGGAATGGCCTGATTTCGCTACGAGCTGCTCAAGATCAGCGACTGAGGTCGACCGAGGTCGAGACACCATGAGTGCGGAAGGCACCATGATCGAATCGGCAGTTCGGGCCCGGAAGTCGAGCGCCCCCGACAGTAAATCGTGCTCCATGCCTTCAAGGGTGCCTCCCTCCACCGCGCCGTCAAGAAGCATGTGGAACTCGTTGACCGTGAGCGCCGTGTTGAGTTCGTCGACCGGTTCGAAGCCCAACATTCGCACGAATCCGTTACTGACCCACGTCAGAAACCACACGATCGGGCGCAGCAGGGTGACATAGGCCCCGTGCAATGGCGCCAGCAGCCGTGCCGTGGCTTCCGGCGCGGCGAGGGCCAAGTTCTTCGGCACCATTTCGCCCAGCACCATGTGAAGGATGACCACGATCGAAAGTGCAACCGTGAGCGATATGGCGTGGAGCATGCCGGCCGACAGATGCCAGAACTGTTCGATGCCACCCTCGATGAGGTGAGCTACAGAGGGCTCAGCGACATAACCAAGCCCGAGCGAAGCCATGGTGATGCCGAGCTGGGCACCTGCGAGCTGGGGCTGAAGGTCTCGCACCGCGTCGAGGGCGATCGCCGCCCGCTCATCGTCACCAGACTCGACCATCGGTTCAAGCCGGGCTGCCCGGCTTGCGAGCAGTGCAAACTCGACAGCCACAAAGAACCCGTTAGCAATCAGTAAGAAGACTGCGGCGATAAGGAAGCCGGCAGTCACGACTCGCCCGCTGTCTTGGTCGAATCCCGAGGGGCCACGATTCGCACCGACGCCACCCGCAAGCGGTCCATGGCTACAACTTCG
>JAACCU010000088.1 GCA_009937405.1 Actinomycetota bacterium | reverse complement strand
TTGGTTGTGCCCGGATTGCGACACCGACAAGCTCCGCAGCTATCTCGACTCCAACGTGCCGCTCCCGCCCGACGAACTGCCGGTCAACATCGACAACTGAATTGCAGCGTCCACTCCGAGGCGTGCTGCGTCTCTAGAGCAGGGCGACGAGACGTTCGAGTGCGGCGATGCGGGAGCCTTTGACCAATACAGCATCATCGTTCGTGAGATCACCGAGGGCGTCGACAGCTTGCTCGATGGTGTCCACGTGTTCGATGCCATCGCCATAGCCGGGGGCGTCGAACGCGATCACTCGGATTCCGAGCTCTGCGGCAAGGGCAGCCATGCTCAGATGTTCCGCCGTCGACTCCTCACCCAATTCTGCCATCACACCAAGCACCGCAACTCGGTGGCCGGCCGACATCAGGGCGAGTGATCGGAGGGCAGCAGCCACCGACATGGGATTGGCGTTGTAGGTGTCGTCCAGAACTCGAGCGCCTGACGCGAGCCGACTGAGCGACATTCGCATCGACGACAGCACGGGCGCCGCCAAGCCCGCGGCCACATCGTCTATCGCCATACCCAGCGCCAACGCAGCCGCAACCGCAGCGAGCGCGTTGTCGACCGAATGCAGTCCCCGTGCTCCAAGCCGGAGTTCGGTGTTGCCCCACGGCGACACAACGCGAAAGCTTGGGATCAACTCGTCATCAAGAGCAATGTTTTCGGCGCGCACATCGCCTGTGGCGCCAAACGTGACGATGCTCGCCGCAGTGCGATCAGCCATTGCGGCCACCAGCGCAACATCGGCATTGAGAACGGCCACACCGCCGTCGATTTCGCCTGGCAAAGCCTCAATCAGTTCGCCCTTGCCCTCAGCGACCGCCTCGATAGTGCCGAACTCGCTCGTGTGAGCAGAGCCAACCGTTGTGACGATCCCCATCGTCGGCCGAGCAATCGCACACAGGTCGGCGATGTGTCCAAGACCTCGAGCCCCCAACTCCAGAACCACAACCTCAGAGTCTTCGGGGGCTCGGGCGAGGGTCAGCGGCACCCCAATCTCGTTGTTGAACGAACGTTCGCTGGCGTGGGTCCGGCGAGTCGTCCCCAAGGCAGCCGCAAGGAAATCCTTTGTCGTGGTCTTGCCCACCGACCCGGTGATCGCAATGACGTCTGCCCCGTCAAGACGGCGGCGAGCAGCACGCCCCAACGCGGCAAGCGCAACTGCTGTGTCATCGACCCGGATCACCAACCGACCAGGGGCCTCAACATCGGCGCTGGCAAACGTGGCTACCGCGCCAGCGTCAAACGCCGAATCAATAAAGTCGTGACCATCTCGCTCCGCGAGCACGGGCACAAACAGCGAACCGGCGTGGTCGGCGACCTCCCGGGAATCCTGGGTGACCCATTCGACTGCAACATCTGGACCTTGCGCGTCGCCGCTCACGGCGCGAGCAAGCTCGTCTCGGGTCCAACGCATCTGTGGAGTGTGACACGAGTACGGTCACGGGGTGGACGATCTCGACGAAACTGACTCGCCTGAGGCCAACATGGCAGACCCCAAGATCCGCCTGGTCCTGCTCTTCGGCGGATGTTCCGCCGAGCACGACGTCTCCTGTGTCTCTGCCCGCCACGTGCTCACGGCCGCCGACCCCGATCGCTATGACATCGAGCTCGTAGGCATCACCCGCTCGGGCCAGTGGGTGCTCGCTGAAGGGGCTCGCCTCGCACTGCAAGACGGTGCCGACATGATGCCTGAGTATCTGTCGGCTACAGGACCCGCTGTGGATCCGATGACGGCGCTGACCGGCACCGGCGGGCACGATGCGCCCCTCACCGTCGTTTTCCCGGTCCTTCATGGACCGATGGGGGAAGACGGCACCATTCAGGGTCTGCTCGAACTCGCCAACGTCCCCTACGTCGGTGCCGGCGTTCTGGCTTCCTCACTGTGCATGGACAAGGTCGCATGCAAAGACCATCTGGCGGCGCATGGCATCGCACAGTGCCGGTACCGCTGGTTCACAATCGACGAGGGAACACTCCGCCGCCCGAACGGGTCATCGGCTGCGCTCACCGACGAAGTCGATGCCGCTATCGGCGAACTCGGACTCCCGATGTTCGTCAAGCCCGCCAACATGGGATCGTCGGTCGGCGTCTCCCGGGCAACTGATCGAGATGGTGTCATTGCGGCCATCGAGCTGGCGTCGAGCTACGACCGCGAGGTCATTCTCGAAGAAGAAATGCTCGGTCGTGAGATCGAGATCGCGGTACTCGGCAACGAAGACCCCGAAGCCAGCGTGGCCGGCGAGGTCGTGCCCGGTGCCGACTTCTACGACTACGCAGATAAGTACGACGATGGCGCAGATCTGATGATCCCAGCACCGCTCGACCAGGCTGAGCTCGCGGAGATGCAGCGCCTCGCCATCAGTGCCTATCGCGCCTGCAAGATAGAAGGTCTGTCCCGCGTCGACTTCTTCTACGAAGATGGCAGCCGCCACCCCGAACGCACCCGCGGTTGGCTGATCAACGAGATCAACACCATGCCCGGCTTCACCCCAATTTCCATGTATCCGAAGATGTGGGCGGCTACCGGCGTTGACTATCCATCACTCATCGACCGTCTCGTCGACCTTGCTATCGCGCGACACGAACGCCAGCGCCGCCACACCCGAACCGACCACTAGCTCGTTGATCTCGTTCGCACCCGCCGCTTCTGTCGAGACGAGGGTGCCCGAGTTCGGGAACTGGCCGGCTCCAACGCAGCCCGAAGGAAGCGGATGAGTTCTTGGCGGCGGGCGAGGGTGCCACGCAGATTCGGAGCCAAGCCCATGGCCCGCTGGACTTCAAGCTCGGTCGCGACGCCGACGACCGTCGAATAAATCGACAATAGGAGCATCGACGGGTCAGAGCGACGGAGATGCCCGGCCTCCATCTCGCGCTGGAGGAACGCTCGGGCCCGGTCAAAGACCGGTGAGACCTGGCTCACCAGATGGTCTGCCGACAACGAGCCTGGCCGGGTGACCTCGCGTATGAGTCCCAATAGTTCGGGCTGGGCGACTGCAAGGCGGAATACGCGTCGCACTAATGCTTCGACCTGCGCCAACCCGGTGAGTCCTCGGGAGGCCTCCTCATCGAACGCCTTTGCCAGGTCAACGGCAGCGATGTCGAT
>JAACCU010000087.1 GCA_009937405.1 Actinomycetota bacterium | reverse complement strand
GATGGCGGGCAGGGCATGGAACGATTCAAGGAGATCATCGCCACGCTGGCCGGGACCTGAGTCGGCGGGCCCATGGCGATTGCACTTGCGCTCGTTGTCGCGCTTTTTGCCGGCGTATCCGACTTTCTCGGCGGTCTGAGTACGCGATCGACGACGGCGGTGGCCGTGTCAGTGGTTGCGCACGCGTGCGGATTCGTTCTCACCGTGGCCCTGGCTCTGGTGATCGGAGGGTCACCGACATCGGCTGATCTCTGGTGGGGGACAGCGGCCGGCATCGGGAGCGCAATCGGGCTGACCGCCATCTATACGGGCTACGCCAAGAGCACGGTTGCCATAGTCGCGCCTGTCGCCGGGGTTGGATCCGTCTCTGTACCACTCCTTTGGGCGGCCCTCGACGGCGACCACCTGTCTTCACAAGCATGGGTCGGCGTCGGTCTAGGGGTATTTGCCATTTTCCTCGTCAGCTTGAGTCATGGTGCAACACAGGGCTCAGCGCTGACGGCCCTCGGCTACGGATTGATTGGAGCCACAGGCCTCGGCTTAGTTCTTCTCGCCTTCAGTAAGAGCAGCGAGGGCAGCGGCATCTGGATCGTGGCACCATCTCGACTGTCGGGTCTTGTGGTCTTGCTTGTGGCCCTGCGACTGAAGAACGTGCCTTTCACAGTCCCCCGGAATGTTCTCCCAAAAGTCGTTCTGGTGGCCGCATTGAGCTCATCCGCCAACGGCGCCTATGCGGTGGCGACCCGCGAGGGGTCGCTGGCTACCGTGGCCGTCATCGCCTCGATGTTCCCGGCGATCACCGTCTTGATGGCATGGCTTGTGCTGAAGGAACGCATCCGGTCTATTCAGCTCACGGGAATCGTTGTTGCCATGCTGGCCGTAGGACTCATTGCTGCGAGCTGATCAGCGGCCGGGAAACTCAGGTGATCGTTTCTCCAGGAAGGCGCGGATCCCCTCATCGAGATTGAGGGGGGCAAGCACCCGTTGATGCTCCCGCTCAACATCAAGGTGCTCGCTGAACGAATGGTGTGGCGCGACATCGATGGCATCGCGAATGCGAATTGATGCCTCCGCTGACGAGTCGCTCAAGATTCTGGCAACGCGAGCCGTCTCGTGATCGAGGGCATCGTCATCGACAACGGCGTAGATAAGCCCCCACTCGGCTGCTTGCTCGGCACTGATGCGTTCACCCAGCAGCGCGATCCCGAGGGCCCGGGCGCGGCCGACCCGCCGGGAAAGATGCCAGGTCGTGCCGATGTCAGGCACGATTCCGAGCTTTGGACCGAAGGTGGCCACGAACGAGGCGGAGCGTGCCGCAATTGCGATGTCGCAAGCGAGTGCAAGGCCGAACCCACCACCACCGGCGACGCCGTTGACTCGGGCGATAGTCGGCACCGAACACGCTTCGATAGCTCGCACGGCTGGATTGAAATGCAGATCCATCAGGGCAGGAACATCGACCGGGTCCTGATTGGAAGCACCGCTATCGAAGGCTGGTTGGGAAAGGTCGGCTCCGGCACAGAATCCGCGCCCCACACCAGTAATGATTATGACGGTCACAGTCAGGTCCGACTGGGCGGTCTCGACGGCCTCAATGAGATCGTGGCAGAGACCGATCGACATCGAGTTCAGCGAGTCGGGCCGATCAAGGGGGATGGTGGCGGTCGCGGCCTCGACCCTCAGAAACACCGTGTCGTTTTGCATTCGCGTCGTACTCATAGACGAATGACTACCAGATCTGTGGCCTCCTGGTCCTCGGCCTGGGGGAGCGCGCTCACCCTTCTGCGGCGACCCACCTGTTGCACAAGAAGGCGGGTCCCATCGGGAGCGACGGCTATACCCTTTGCTCTCACGGTGTCGAGCGGAAGTTTGTCGAGCAGAGCGTGAAGTTCTTCTTCAGATAGTGGTTGCGGCAGCGTATGCGTCTCAACTGTGTGTGGATCGAACAATTGGGCCGGGGGAGTGTCGGCGACGCCACCTGGTCGACGGGTACCCACATCGAGAAGCGCTCCGGCATCGTGGGCGGTGCGCGTGCGACGAATTGGCACCTCGGGCTCCATCAGAGCGAGTCGGGATTCCACCGCCGCGACCTGGGCAGGATCAGCGATGTCGGTTTTCGTGAGGACAAAGACGTCGGCCGCACCCAACTGGGCACTGACGAACGATGCCGTCCGCTCATCATCGAGTCGATCGAGGAACTGCTCGGTGTCGATCAGAACAATGATGCCGTCGAGTCGGAACCCGTCCGAGTCAGCCCAGGGGGCAACCCGCGCGGGGTCGGCGACACCGCTGAGTTCAAGGACGACATGATCGGGGGGCACGGTTCTGGCCCGAAGCGAATCGAAAGCATTGGCCAGACCCTCCGCCAGAGAACAACACACACAACCATCGGTGAGTTCGATGATGTCGCCGTGGCGGCGTTTGATGAGCGCCGAGTCAATGTTGATGTCGCCCACATCGTTGACGAGGACGGCCACCGGACGGTCTGTCCTCCGCAAAAATTCGTTGATCGCAGTGGTCTTGCCGGCGCCGAGATAGCCGCCGATCAGCGTGACTGGGACACGACGGCCGTCCCACGGTGCAATGGTCTCCACGGTGAGCGAGTCGTCGATCATTGGTCACGACGCTAGCGGTGGCGTGAACTCCATCACCTAAGGTCCCGGCATGTCTGTTGATCAAGAACCGGCGATGTTCAACCCTCTTCAAGAGGGGTACATCGAGAACCCCTGGCCGCATCTGGCCGAACTGCGAGCAGCGGACCCTGTGCATCACCTCTTCACCGGCCAGTGGGGTCTCTTTCGTCACGACGATATTTTCACGCTGCTGCGCGACCCATCACTCAGTGTCGATGACGCCAACGCAAATCTCGATGAGATGGCTCAAACAGCGATGTTCGAGGAACATGCCAGCGACCTCGAACCTAATCGCTCAATTCTCAACATCGATCCGCCTGACCACACTCGTCTGCGCCGTCTGGTCAGCCAGGCGTTCACACCACGGACGATCGAAACTCTGCGACCAATGGTTCAGCGGTTGGTCGATGACGCGCTCGACGCGATGGCTGCAGCGGGCCAAGCCGATCTCGTGAGCGGTCTTGCTTTCCCACTTCCCTTTGACGTCATCAGCGAGATGCTCGGCATGCCCGCGAGCGACAAAGTCCAGATTCGTGATTGGTCGGCTGCGATCGTGAAAACGATCGACCCCGTGATTACCGAAGATGAGGTGATCGCTGCTGCCGAGGCGTCTCGCAGCATGAATCGACTGATCGCCGAGGTCATCGAGTGGAAACGGGCGAACCCTGCCGACGATCTCTTGACTGCCCTGATCGATGCGGAAGAAGACGGTGATCGGATGAGCGCCAGCGAACTGCGAGATCAGGTGGCGCTTCTCTTTATTGCTGGTCACGAGACCACAGTGAATCTCATCGGCACTGGCATCTACGAGCTTCTCCGCCATCCTGACCAACTCGCCCGTCTGGCCGGCGACCCAACACTGGTCCCGACTGCGGTGGAGGAACTCCTTCGCTATGTCTCTCCAGTGCAGATCACGCGTCGGATAGCCACCAGCGACCTCCAGATCCGGGGCCGTCAGATCCCCAAAGGATCGTTTGTCCTGTGCTCGTTGGCTTCGGCCAACCGTGACCCCGATTTCTGGGGGGACGACGCCGAGAAGCTTGATCTTGGGCGAGCCAACGCGAGCCAGCACGTGTCCTTCGGTTCGGGGGTGCATTACTGCCTTGGCGCGTCGCTTGCGAAACTCGAAGCGGAGGCAGCGATCGGCTCGTTCGTTCGTCGGTTCTCTCGCGCTCGAGTGGTCGGCGAACCTGAATGGAACGGGCGGATCAACCTACGGGGACTCGAAAAGTTGGAGTTGGATCTCAGCTGAGAACGTCGCTCCTGGGTCCAACAATCGGCGTGACCGCCGGGGCGCACCCCTTGCGAGGCTGCTGTGTCAGCGTTGGCTTTCCCAATTTTTGCGTAACTCGGAGTCGTTCTTGCGCAACGCACCGACGATCTCGGTGATCGTCCGCACGAATGCCGGTCCGCCGCGGAAGTGGATTCCGTAGCGGATGAAGTCTCCAGAAGGTGACTGCCGACGGTGTCGGACCGTTGCCGTTCCATCGATCCCAAGTATCCGAATCTGTACCCTGGAGCCGACCTTGCGATCGATGTCGTCGGAGACTTCAATGAGGGCTCCATCAAGAGAAATGTCGCGCACGATGGCGGGAACGCTCACTTCTTGACCCTTGCTGAGCAAGCGACGAGTGGTCCGGATATCCCATTCGATCATCAACGCAGCTGGGGCGCTGTGGCGGGGCAGAAGGCGGCCGAGATCACCGCTTCTGGTCGTTGCGGCCCTATCGCCAGTACCACTTATTGCACTCTCATTGTGGGTATCGATCATTGCTTCCTCACTCTTTACACCAATTCCTATTTCCATATCGGCAGATTTAGGCAGGGATAAAGGATGCACGGCTACGCTTTGACCGTGACGATCATTCATCAGAGTCCGCTGCCCGCCGTCGAGATTCGAGACGTCGCCGTCTCGGACTACATCCTGCGCCATGCCGGCATCAACCCCGATCGACTCGCTATTTCTGACGGGGCAGCCACGAGCTACACCTACGCGGAGCTTCGTGACGCTGTTCGAGGCCTCGCCGGCG
>JAACCU010000086.1 GCA_009937405.1 Actinomycetota bacterium | reverse complement strand
TTCCTCTCCGGCCACCTTGAGCTGGCGAATGCGACTGGCGCGATCATCGGCTTGTCCGACGTGGCCTCTCCTGAGTTTGATGTTCGCCCGTTCGCCGACGGCGAAAAATACTCTCTCGGTGATATCGAGCTAGAAATTCTACAGACGCCGGGACACACCCCCGAGTCGATCAGCATCGTGGTCCGAGAGCAGCCAGGCAAGGAGCCGTGGGGGGTCCTGACCGGCGACACGCTCTTCATCGGAGACGTCGGACGTCCTGACCTGTTGGCTTCGATCGGTTACGAGCGAGACGAACTTGCCGACATGCTCTACGACAGCTTGCACAACAAGCTGATGCCACTGCCCGACGCCACCCGCGTCTACCCGGCCCACGGGGCCGGCTCGGCCTGTGGCAAGAACTTGTCGACCGAGACATCTTCGACCATGGGCCAGCAGCGTGCGGAAAACTACGCCCTACTCGCACCGGACAAGCAGACGTTCATCGACATGGTCACCGAGGGCCAGCCCCCGGTGCCCGGGTACTTCGCCTACGACGCAATCCTCAACCGTAAGGATCGCGAACTGTTAGACGAGAATTCATCGATCGATGCGCTGAGCCTCACTCGGGCCGAAGCACTCGTTGCCGGCGGCGCCATGCTCGTAGACGGTCGCGGGCCGGATGAATTCGGCAATGGTCACCTCGCCGGTTCGGTGAATGTCGGCCTCGATGGTCGCTATGCAGAGTTCGCTGGTTCGGTCGTTCCGGGCGATGTCGACATCGTCCTCTTGGTCGATGAAGGACGAGAACTCGAGGCCCGTAACCGTCTCGCTCGCATCGGTTTCGACCGAGTTGTCGGCTACCTGGAATCCCCCCACCAGGTCATGATCGACAACCCCGAGAAGGTTCAGCAGGCATCGCGGCTCACTGCGGGCGGGCTGGCCGAACGGTTCGAATCCATCGATGATCTGCAGCTGATCGATATCCGTAATCCGGGCGAGTTCGCTCTTGGCGCCATCGACGGTGCCGCGGCGATGCCGGTTGGCCAGATGCCTGGCCGTCTCGGTGAAATTGATCCGGCCAAGTCAACTGTCGTGTACTGCGCCGGCGGTTATCGCTCCTCGGTGGCAGCGAGCTATCTCCGCAGCCATGGTTTCGAAGATGTCTCTGATCTTCTCGGTGGCTACGGAGCTTGGGTCCAGGCCCTCGCCTAGTGCGAGGCCGCAAAAACTGCGGCCTGACGATGAAGTGGGTCCTACAATGTGGCCCGTGGATCGGCTCAGGGGAATCCCCACTCCAAGCGTAGGTGACGTGATCGCCGGGATCAGCGTCGCTCTCGTAGCGATCCCGCAATCGCTGGCCTATGCCGAGCTGGCTGGGCTTCCCGCCCAGTATGGGCTCTACGCCACCGCGCTGCCGTCGTTGCTGGCCGCCATCTTTGTCTCCTCGAAGTACCTGCAAACCGGACCCGTGGCGCTCACTGCGTTACTGACGTTCGGAGCGCTGGAAGCCCTGGCCGAACCGTTTTCGGTCGACTACATCTCGCTGGCCGCCCTCCTTGCGCTCCTGGTAGGGCTTCTGCGGGTTGCTCTCGGGTTACTCCGGATGGGCGGTGTTGCCTATCTGCTCTCGGAGCCGGTTTTGATGGGTTTCACCACGGGCGCCGCGATCCTGATTCTCTCGTCACAGCTACCAAAGGTGTTTGACGTAGCGGCGGCCGGTGACGGGGTGTTGCCCGATGCCTGGCAGGCGCTCACGTCGCCCGGTGACTGGCAATGGCAGGCGCTGGCGTTCTCGGCCATGACATTCGTCTTGATCTTCGGTGGTCGCCGCGTTCACCGGCTTTTCCCGGGCGTGCTCATAGCCGTGATCGTCGGCGTCGTTATCAGTGAGATAGGAGGCTATGGAGGGGCGATCCTGGGCGAACTCGATGGTGGTTTCATAACGCTCAACTTCGACTTCCCCCTCGATTCGATTAGTGACCTCCTGCTGCCGGCCTTCGTCATCGCTCTGGTCGGCTTTGCCGAGCCGTCCTCGATCGCTCGCACCTTTGCGGTCGAGGAACGCTTGCCGTGGAATGCCAATAGGGAAATGATCTCACAGGGGGTCGCCAACCTGGCTTCTGCGCTGAGCGGCGCATTCCCCGTCGGCGGCTCGTTCTCGCGTAGTTCGCTCAACCGACTCGCCGGCGCAACTTCGGCATGGGCGGGAGCGATCTCGGGCGCATTCGTTCTCCTGGCCCTTCCGCTTACCCCCATGCTCGAGACGCTGCCTCGTGCGATCCTCGGGGCCATTGTCGTGGGGGCGGTGCTCAAGCTCATCAATTGGCGTGGCCTGTACGGCCTGCTCCACGAGTCGCGCCTGCAAGCCATCGTCGGTATCGGGACCCTTGGGGCGACACTTGCGTCTGCGCCGCGCGTTGAACGTGGTGTGCTCGCGGGCATCGGCCTGGCACTGGGTGCTCACCTCTTTCGCGAAATGACCGTCTCGGTCGAGAGCGAGCGTCAGGGCGACACTCTCACCGTTACTCCTCACGGCGTGCTGTGGTTCGCGTCGATGCCCCAAGTTGAGCGCCGCATCCGCCAGCAACTTGCCGAACACGCCGAGGTTTCCCATGTGGTGGTTGACCTTGGCGCGGTCAGTCGACTCGACTACAGCAGTGCTGCCAGCCTGGCCCGAATCGTTGAAGAGCTCCGCGGCGCTGAGGTGCGAGTCGAAATCGTTCACGTGAACCCAGGGGCTCGTCGAGGCGTTCGGGTGCACATCGACGGCCTCGACGACTGACAGTTACGCGAGTAGTTCGGCAACCTTGAGTGCTGGGCTCTCGCGTTCAGCGATGAGACAATCGGCGCGGTTACTTTGCTGCGTGGACCTTGAGCGACAGGAATCTGATTGGAAGCTCGATGAGTGCGGTCGGTCCGTGCGTTACCTCGCCTCGAAGCTGCATCGTGTCGCCGGCCCGCAGCACGTAGCGCTTTGATCCGTAGCCGTACTCCAATGCGCCTTCGAGCATGTGTAGGAACTCCACGCCGCTGTGTTGAAACAGCGGGAACACCTCGTCGGGCTCGGTGATCGTGATCAGCACCGGCTCGATCTCGCGGTGAGCACCACGAAGCGAACCGAGGTCCCGGTAGCTGCGCCCCGGACCGTCGCCCTCGTGTGAGATCTCCAGGCCCTCGCCAGCCGGAACGATGATGGCGTCGTGCTCTTCATCAAGTCCGCGGAAAAATGCGGTGAACGGCACACCGGCCGCGTTGGCCAGGCTGGTCATTGTGCTGAAGCTGGGTGACGTCTGGCCGTTTTCGACCTTCGACAGCATCCCAATGGAAAGGCCGGCTTCCTCCGCGAACTGCTCCATGGTGAGACCGAGGTCTTGACGAAACTCGCGGACTCGCTCGCCGACGACTCGCGTGATCTCCTCGGGGGTCACGGGGTCACGTCTAGAACAAGGTGAGGTATTGGTCGATCTCGCCAGCAGTCACCTCGTGGTGGTGAGCAAGAAACTCTGCTCGCTTCGTTTCAGCGAAGTAGTGGCTGTAGGGACCAGTGGCTGTGTCGCCGAGGCCGGCGGCAATCACATCGTTGGTGACGAGGTTGTCGGCGGCATGCATCAGAGTCGGTGGCAGGGTGACGATGCCGCGAGCCGCTACCTCAGCGGCCGGCAGAGTGAAGAGGTTGGCGGTATTGACCTCGCCAGGGTCGGTTTGATTGTCGATGCCGTCCATACCGCACGCCAGCATCGCTGCGAACATCAGGTAGGGGTTTGCCGCGCCGTCGCCCAAGCGGACTTCAAGACGGTCGGGCTCGGGCACGCGGATCATCTGGGTGCGGTTGTTTCCGCCGAACGCGGCGTAGGCGGGTGCCCAGGTAGCTCCCGAAGTCGGCGCCCCGACGCCCATGCGCTTGTACGAGTTGACGATTGGGCAGGCGACGGCGACCAGCGAGGTGGCATGGGCGATCAAGCCGCCGGCGAAGTGGTACGCCATCTCGCTGAGACCGAGGCCTTTGGGGTCAGGCTCGTCGCCGCCGATGAAGAGCGGCTCGTCGGCCGTGCTCCACAAGCTGATGTGGGCATGGAGACCGTTGCCGGCCTTGTTGGCGAAGGGCTTCGGCATGAACGTGGCGTAGCGGCCATCACGTTGGGCCATGGTGTGGATCATGAGTCGGAAAAGGATCAGCCGATCGGCCGTGGTCATGGCGTCGGCGTACTGCCAGTTCTGCTCAAACTGGCCGTTGGCGTCCTCGTGGTCGTTGGCGTAGTTACCCCAACCCATGGCGTTCAGGTTCTTGGACACGTCCGTCAGATGCGGCAACATGCGCGTGAGCCCCTTGGCGTCGTAACAGGGGAGGACGTCCACGTCGCGTTCGTCGGCGACGGCTATCGAGCCGTCATTGTTCTTCACCACGAGCGAGTACTCCGCCTCGACGCCGGTTTTCATTACCAGATCTCGCTCCGCGAGTTTGTCGAGTGCGTTGCGGAGGATGATTCGGGGCGCATAGGGCCAGCGCACGCCTTCGACGGTGGGATCGCACTGCATGGCGGCGACGTTGGGCTGCCATGGCAACTGGGTGTAGGTCGAGGGGTCGGGGATGCAGATCATGTCGGGGCTCGATGGATCTTGCCCCATTGGCCCGGAGGCGAAACCGGCGAATCCGGCACCGTTGGCCATCAATCCTTCGAGCGCCTCGACCGGCACAAGCTTGGCGCATGCCCGGCCGTGCATCTCGACGAACATGGCATAGATGTATTCGACGCCGTCGTTTTCGACTCGTGTTTTGATGTCTTCGTATGCGCCCATGTGTCCCCCGGATCACTGCGGTTGGATAGCCAGCGCCTTTACTCTAGGTGAAATAACTTCACCAATGTCAAAACCCTCGCTACAGTGCCCGGTATGTGTGGAATCGTCGGCCTATTCATGAAGACCGAGCGCTATCGGCCGCGCCTGGGTGAGCTCACTGCAGTGATGTTGCACGAGATGCGCGAGCGGGGCCCGGACAGTGCCGGATTCGCGATTTACGACCAAGGGCAGCCGGAGCGCACTCGGGTCACTGTGTTGGCTGAACGGTCGACGCCTGACTGGGGCCAGGTTGCTGCGTCGCTCGAAGCGCAACTCGGTGCTGCGGTCACGGTTCGCTCGATTCGCGATCACGCCGTCTTTGAGACCGAGGGCGACGGTCGTGCCGCCCGTCAGTGGCTGATCGATCATGGCCCCGACGTCGACGTGCTGAGCTATGGCAACCAGATCGAGCTCTACAAGTCGGTGGGCGACCCCGACCTCGTCGCCACCAACTACGACCTGGCCAGCCGTACGGGCACCCATGCAATTGCTCATACGCGGATGGCAACCGAGTCTGCGATCACCACCAACGGATCCCATCCGTTCGTGACCGGTGCCGATACCTGTCTGGTGCACAATGGCTCGTTCTCGAACCACAACCAGCTCCGCGAGCGCCTGGTGCAGCGCGGCGAGTCGTTCCAGACCGAGAACGACACCGAAGTGGCAGCGGCGTACGTGTCCTGGCGGTTGCGTGAAGGCGACACGATCGATCAGGCGCTACAGCGGGCACTTGTCGATCTTGATGGCTTCTACACCCTGGCGATCGGCATCGAGAGTGGCTTCGCCATCCTTCGTGATCCGATCTCGTGCAAGCCGGCCGTCGTAGCAGAAACAGATGACTGGGTGGCGATGTCGTCGGAGTACCGAGCCATAGCTCAGCTCCCCGATGTGGAGCACGCCGAGGTCTTCGAGCCGGAGCCCTCTCGGATCTACACGTGGAGCCTCGCATCATGAGCACTGTTGTCGACTTAGAAACCTCGACCCTGCGCGAGCTCAACGCCGCTCTGCACGCGGCTGACTCCGGAGACTTTTCGGTCGTCAACCCTAGAGGCGCCCACGCCGTGGCCGCGGGCATAAGCACGCCGATAGGGGTGACGATTGAGGGTTCCGTCGGGTACTACTGCGCCGGGATGCATCAGGCGGGTCGAGTGCTGGTTCAGGGCAACGCAAGTACGGGGCTTGCCGAAAACATCATGTCGGGCGAGGTCCGCATAACCGGCAGCGCCACCATGTCCGCCGGAGCCACGGGCCACGGAGGACTCCTCGTGATCGAGGGAAACTCGGGCGCACGGTGCGGCATCTCGATGAAAGGCGTTGACATCGTGGTCGGCGGCAACGTTGGCCATATGAGCGCCTTCATGGCCCAGGCCGGATCGCTTGTGGTGCTTGGTGATGCCGCCGCTGACCTTGGCGACTCGATTTATGAAGCCAATGTCTTCGTGCGGGGCGATGTCGCATCGCTAGGAGCCGACTGCATCGAACAAGAGATGCGACCGGAGCACATTGCGACCCTTGCCAACGTGCTGAGCGCTGCGGCAATGGACGCCGATCCAGCCGACTTTCGGCGCTTCGGCTCAGCTCGGCAGCTCTACAACTTCCATGTCGACGATATTGATGCCGAGGTGGCAGCGCGATGAGCCCCGATCCGACAATTCCTGATCCCATAAATAATGGGTGGAACCTCCGCCAGTCGCACACGTTCGACCGCAACGTCATTGCCGAAATTCGTCGCGCCGCAAATACCGGCATCTACCGGATCCGTGGTGTCGGGGCGAAGCGTGAGCTTCCGACTCTCGACGACCTTGTGTTTCTGGGAGCCTCAATGTCGCGATACCCCCTCGAGGGCTATCGCGAGGCGTGTGGCACCGACGTTGTGATCGGCGAAGGCCGAGCCGAACGGCCGGTGCGCCTCGAGATTCCGATCACGATCGCTGGGATGAGCTTCGGTTCGCTATCGGCCCAGGCCAAAGAAGCCCTTGGCCGCGGCGCCAACGCCGCGGGCACCTCAACGACCACAGGTGACGGTGGCATGACACGGGAGGAACGAGAGCACTCGTCCACGCTCGTGTATCAATACCTGCCGTCTCGCTACGGCATGAACCCAGACGACCTTCGCAAGGCCGATGCCATAGAGGTCGTTGTGGGGCAGGGAGCAAAACCTGGCGGTGGCGGAATGCTGCTCGGGCAGAAGATCAACGAACGGGTGGCCGAAATGCGCACCCTCCCCGAAGGAATTGATCAACGCTCGGCGTGCCGCCACCCGGATTGGACCGGCGCCGATGATCTCGAGATCAAGATCATCGAACTGCGCGAGATCACCGACTGGCAGGTCCCGGTTTATGTAAAAGTCGGTGCTGCTCGTCCCTACTACGACACCGCTCTGGCTGTGAAGGCTGGAGCCGATGCTGTGGTCGTCGATGGCATGCAGGGTGGCACGGCCGCCACGCAAGATGTCTTCATCGAGCATGTGGGCATTCCGACGATCGCCGCTATCCCAGAGGCAGTCCGAGCACTCAAGGAGCTCGGCGTCCATCGCGAGGTGAAGCTGATCGCTGCGGGAGGTATCCGGTCCGGGGCTGATGTGGGCAAAGCCGTCGCGCTCGGCGCCGATGCCGTTTCGATCGGCACGGCCGCATTGATCGCGATCGGTGATCAAGACCCAGGGCTCGAGGCCGAGTACCGCAACCTCGGCACCTCGGCTGGCGCGTGGGAGGACTATCAGGCCGGCACCGACCCGGCGGGTATCACCACCCAGGACCCGACGCTGGCCGGTCGGCTTGATCCGGTTATCGCCGGGCGCCGCCTTGCCAACTATCTCCAAGTACTCACTCTGGAGGTGCAGACGCTGGCTCGGGCCAACGGCCAATCACACGTCCATAACCTTGAACCTGAAGATCTTGCTGCACTTACTGTCGAAGCTGCGGCGATGGCTAAGGTGCCGCTCGCTGGCACAGGCTGGATCCCTGGCGTTACGCCCTAGAGCAGGCCGAGGGCAGGTACCTCGAGGTGCTGCTTCAACTGGGTGAGGAAACGCCCGGCATCGCCGCCGTCGATGATCCGGTGATCGAAGGTTGCGCACACCGTCATGAGCGGCACCTCCACAGGATTCCCATCGCGGAGCTGCACCGATGACCGGCTCGCCCCGATTGCAATGATGGTGCTCGTGCCGAGGGGCAGGATGGGCGTGCCGCTTTCGATCCCGACGGCGCCGACATTGTTCAAGGTGCATGTGGCACCACTGAGCTCATGGGGTTGGATGGTCCGCCCCCGAGCAGCGGCCGCGAGGCGCACGATCTCTGCTGCGGTGCCGGCGACATCACGACGGTCGGCGTCAGTCACCACTGGCACCATCAACCCGTCGGGTGTGTCGACGGCAATGCCGAGATCGAATCGGTCGAAGTAGACGACCTCGTCGGTCGTGTCGTCGAGGCGCGCATTGACGATGGGGTGGTCGCGAAGCACCGGGACCAGTAGCGCCATGATGACGGCGTCGATCGGGACTGGCCCGTCGAGTCGCTCCCGAATCGCCGTTCGTGTGGCGATGAGTGCAGTGGCATCGACGTCGATCGTCGAGGTGAATTGTGGGATTGTTTGGGCCGACTCGGTCAGGTGGCGGGCAATAGAGCGGCGCATGGCCGAGAGCCGCTCTCGGCGCTCGCCACCAGCGGCAAGTTTGCCTGGTTCAAGATCGGACAGTGTGATGGCTCCATCGGGGCCCGATCCTTGGCGGTCGTGCAGACTGATGGATGCTTCACGGGCGGCCTTGCGAACCTTCGGCATGGCCCGAGTTGGCCCATCGGCAACCACCGCAGGTGCAGGTGTTTCGCGGGTTGGCCCTGCCGCCATCTCTACATCGGTGCGGGTAATTCGGCCACCGTGGCCTGTTCCTGCAACGGCGGACAGGTCGACGTGGAGTTCCTGGGCAAGCTTTCGCAGCACCGGCGAGAGAACTGGAGAGGCGATGGTGGGCTCTGGGGTACGCGTCGTTTCGGCGGGGGCAGGGCCGCTGGATGCCAGTGGAGTTGCCGCGGCAATCTCGCCTGACGCTCCGACGGCAAGGAGAGGGGCCCCGACCTGGAGTACCTCCCCCGGTAAGCCTCCGAGCGAGAGGACAGTGCCCCGATAGGGGGTGGTCAATTCAACGACTGACTTGTCGGTCTCGATCGCGCAGATCCGCTGGTCGAGATCAATAACGTCGCCCACGGCAACAAACCATTCGACGATCTCTCCCTCAACCATGGCATCGCCGATAGCGGGAAGAGCAAATATGTCGGCCATCTCAGCCTCGCAGGGCTCGACGGATGCCGGCGGAGATGCGCTCGGCGGTTATGGCCGAGTATGGCTCCAGCTGCGTGGGGCCCCAGAACACGTCCATGTGGGCCACTCGCACTGGCGGGGTCTCAAGGAAGTAGGCACCCTGCTCGGTGACAGTGGCGAGAATCTCGGCCCCGACGCCACCGCTCAGATGGTCCTCATGGGCGACCACCAGGCGCCCGGTTTTTTCGACGCTGGCCATGACCGTCTCGATATCCCACGGGTAGATGGTTCGAAGGTCGATGACCTCCACAGAGATTCCTTCACCGGCGAGTGCGTCGGCGGCCTTCTGGGCCTCGTGTTGGGGTAAACCCCACGAGACGACGGTGACGTCGGTGCCACTACGACGAATCGCAGCGCGGCCAAACGGGATCGAATATGGCTCAACGGGAACGTCTTCTTTGAGACCGCGGTAGAGGGCGATCGGTTCGAAAAACATGACTGGATCGTCGCTGGAGAGGGCAGTTTCCATGAGCCCTCGTGCGTCGTACGGTGTCGATGGGAAGGTCACCACCAAGCCGGGCGTGTGGAGGAAGTAGCTCTCCGGCGAGTCGGTGTGGAACTCATAGGCACCGGTATTGGTGCCGACTGGCATCCGCACCACCACGGGTGAGGTCATATGGCCCCGGTAACGCCAGCGGACGCGTCCCATGTGGCCGATGATCTGGTCGAAGGCTGGATAGACGAAACCAGCGAACTCCATTTCGGCGACGGGCCGAAGCCCGTTCATCGCCATTCCAACCGCCGTGCCAACGATGCCGGTCTCGCACAACGGCGTGTCGATGATCCGCTTGTCGCCGAACCGTTCGTACATGTTTTCGGTGATGCGAAATACGCCACCTTCCAAGCCGACGTCTTCACCGAGAGCGATCAGTGTCTGGTCACGCTCGAAGGCGTCGTGCAGCGTCATATTGATCGCCTGGGTCAGATCAACGCGTGTTGTCTCACCAGTCGGCTCAGGCTCGGGTCCAATCTCCCAGATCTCCGAAGCAGGGATTTCGGTGCGGGTCTCGCCCATGTCGTCCTGTTCGCGATGAAGCTGGGCGAGTAGTTGTTTGGGCATGCGTTTGAAGAGATGACGTGGTGAATAGTCGCGGCGTACTCCAGGTCGCGCCTCGAGTTCATCGATGAGCGATTCGAGTTCAGCCGACAGAGAGTTGCGGATCTCGTCCTCTTGCGATGCCTCCCACAAGCCTTTGTGTTCGAGAAAGGTTCGCATCCGGAGGATGGGGTCCTTGGCTCGCCAGGCCGTCTCTTCCTCGTCGGTGCGGTACACGGGGGTGCCGTCGTAGGTGGAATGTGGTGAGTACCGATACGTGTACATCTCGATGAAGGTCGGGCCGTCCCCGGCGGCAGCCCGAGCGACGGCGTCCTTGGTCGCCTGGTACATGGCCAGGGGATCCATGCCGTCGACCCGCACTCCGGGGAAGCCGTAGGCCTGGGCTTTATGGGCGAGCGTCTCTGCCGCCGTTTGTTTGTCGAGCGTGGTCGACTGGGCCACCTGGTTGTTTTGGCAGAGGAAAATCGTGGGGGTCTTCCATACGCCGGCGAAGTTCATGGCGGCATGGAAGTCAGATTCCGAGGTGGCTCCGTCGCCGAATACCACCATGCTCACCGTGTCGTCGCCCTTGAGTTGATCGGCGTAGCCAAAGCCGACGGCATGGGGGAGATGGGTGCCGATCGTGGCATTGAGGCGGGTAATTCGATAGCCGTGGACATCCCAGATGTCGTCGTCGTCGGGGATCCCGAGCCAGAAACCAACCGCACTGCGTAAGTGCATGCCCCGGGCGATCCAAAATGGCAGTTCCCGGTAGGCGGTGAAGATCCAGTCGGTGTCGCGCAAAGCAAGCGCTGCGCCTACCGCTGCCTCTTGCCCGCTCGACTGGTAGTAGGCCGGCATGCGGCCCTGGCGTTGCAGGTTGAGAAGCTTCTCGTCGACAATGCGCGCGGTGAGGAGCTTGGTGTAGACATCAATGAAGTCGTCATCGCTCAGGTCGGGGAGTGCGTCCACCAACTGGCCTGTGGGGTCGAGAATCTGGTGCATGTCGTCGTCCTCGTCGGCAGCTGTGTATGGCTATTCATAGTAGAGCAGTGAAATCTTGGCAAACAATCGGTTCCACCAATGATTTCGTGATCATGTACCTTCACAGCAAAGAAATCAACTGCTAGCGTCCAGAACGTGGCAGACGTTGAGGGTTTCAATCCGTTCTCGGTCGCTGGTTGCCGTGCCGTAATCGTCGGTGGTACAGCGGGTATTGGGCTCGCGGTTGCGAACCATATGGTGGCCGCAGGCGCCTCGATTGTCGTGACCGGGCGCCGAGGTGGCGAACCTCTCGCAACACCGACGGGCATGTCGTCTGTGGCGATGGATGTCGCCGATGGGGAGAGCGTCAAATCCGGGTTTGCGGCCATCGACGAAATCATCGACGGAATTGACTGCCTGATTCTGAACGCTGGAATCGACGCAGAAACCGGTCTCATCGACGATGACCACGATCTCGCCGCGTTCGAACGAGTCATCGATATCAACACCACCGGGTTGGCGCGGGCAATGCACCATGGGATCCAGCGTGTCCCCGACGGCGGCTCGGTGATTGTCACCAGCTCTCCCGCCGGTTCGATAGCGGCGCCCGGAATGGCGGCCTACTCCGCCTCGAAAGCGGCGCTCGACATGCTCGTGAAGTCGTGGGCGGTTGATTTGGGACCGCGCCAGATCCGAGTCAACGCTGTGCTGCCCGGCATTGTCGACAGCGAGATGGACTCCGAGTCCGCCCCCGATACTGAACTCATTCGGAGGATGACGGTCAACGGCGCTCACCGTCGAGCTGAAGAGATGGGGCCCGTCTTTCAGTTTCTGGCGAGCCGTGCCAGTGTCACCCTCACCGGCTCACTGGTCGGCGCTCACGACGGAATCTCGGTCGGATACAGCCAGGCGGTCATGGGTTACCTCGCTGCGGACCTCGACGACTGATGACCGAAGCACAGATTTCTCGACCGGGGGTCTATGAGGGTTTCAGCGTCGCCTCGTTCGACGGTCACGAGCGAACCGCTGTGTATGTTGCCATGCGCGATGGGGTGCGCATCGCGATCGACGTTGTCCGTCCGACAAACTCCGGGGCCCTCCATGGTGACGCGCTGCCGGTTCTGTGGAGCCATACGCCATACACGCGGTCGGTAGTCACAGATGAGGGGGTCATCGCGCCGGCGGCGATCGAAGGCTGGGGCCGCATGCTCCCCGTCCTTGCTCATGGGTACATCATCGCCCAGGCTGACATCCGAGGGGGTGGGGCCTCGTTCGGACAGTCGAACGGAATGTTCAGCACCACCGAATCAGATGATGCCTACGAGATCACTGAGTGGCTTGCCGCTCAGGAGTGGTGCGACGGCAACGTCGGCATGTGGGGGCGGTCATATCTGGGCATCACACAATTGTTGTGTGCTTCTCGACAGCCCCCGCATCTGAAGGCGATCTTTCCGGAGATGGCCTGGTGGGATGCCTACGATGTCCTACATCCCGGCGGGATACTGCGCGATGATCTCGCCGCCATGTGGAGCGCCGGAGTCCGCGGGCTTGATCTCGGGTTACCCCTCATGTCAGAGGATGTATACGGGGAGCCTGCCGTGGCTTGGCCGGCGGCACCGGTCGATGCTGATGCCGACGGCTCATTGATCCGTGCTGCGCGTCGGGATCATCATCGCAATCGTGATGTGTACGCGCTGGTGAGCGGCAGCCCTTACCGAGACAGTCTCGATGCCGATGGGCAACCGGTGTGGTCTGGCCGTTCGCCTTCCATGCTGCGTGACGAGATCGCGTCGTGCGACGTGGCGATCTATAACTATGTCGGCTGGTATGACGGCTTCACTCGCGATGCCTGCCTGGCTTTCACCAACCTGACCAACCCGAAGAAGCTCCTGATCGACCCCAGCTTTCACGGCGAGTACTGCTTGCCGTCGCAGGATCGCGATGGGTCGGAGTCGGTCTGTGCACCGGAGTTCGACCTGGCGGCCGAGCAGCGGCGCTGGTTTGACTACTGGCTCAAGGGCGTGGACAACGGGATCATGGCGGAGCCGCCCGTGACGTATTGGATGCTTGGCGCCGATGATGCTGACCCGTGGCGGACGGCGACGTCGTGGCCTGTTTCAGAATCGGCATCACAGTCGCTGTATTTGGGAAGTGGACCCGCTGATTCAATCGATTCAAGCAACGATGGCGGTCTGTTCTCGAGTGTCCCCCCTGACGGAGCCGACACTCACGTTGTCGACCTCTCCACCACCACAGGACTCGCCAACCGGTGGGCCAACTTGTACGGCGGGGGCGGTCGAGTGACGCCGATCGAAAATGGCAGACACCTGGGGTACCCCGACCTTGCCGACAATGATCGTCGTGGTCTGACCTACACGGGCGCACGGTTGGAGGCGCCGGTTGAACTGGTCGGCCACCCTGTCGTTCATCTTTGGCTCGAAGCTGAGACTGAGGTTGACGTGTTCTGTCATCTCGAAGAGGTGCTCCCGGGAGGTTTCTCCCGTTACCTGAGCGAGGGATGTCTTCGTTCGTCGCACCGTGCTGAGGCCGAGCCGACCTACAACTATCTCGAAATGCCCTGGCATCCGAGCGGTCACGGTGACCTCGCGGACCCAGCCGATGGGCCTATGGCACTTGCCTTTGATCTCCAACCGATCGGCACGATTATCGCGGCGGGTAGTCGCCTGCGCATCACGATCACCAACGCAGAGTTGGGGAGTCACGAGCCGCTTGATCACGCGGCGGCTCCGAGGGTCACCGTGGCCTTTGGACCACAAACCCCTTCGAGAGTTGAGCTACCAGTGACTCGCGGAGTTCTGTCATGAACAATCCATCAAAGGAGCCATAGGTATGGGAATTCTCGGAATGCACCATGTCGCCATCTCGGTGCCAAACCTCGACGAAGGGCTTGCCTTCTACTGTGATGTGCTCGGCTTCGAGAAGGTTCAATATGGCCCCATCGAACCCGACCCGATCGCTGATGCCATCTGCGAACTTCCCAACGTCAGCGCCCGAGGCTGGATTCTCCGGCACGGCTATGGCCTCCTGGAGATGTGGGAGTTCGACTCGCCCCGAGCGGAGATGCCTGAGGAGAATCGCAAGGTCAACGAACTTGGCTGGGCCCACATCAGCCTTATGGTCGATGACATGCCGTCGACCTACGAGGAGTTGAAGGACAAGCTCTTCTTCCCGCACCCTCCCATTCGCCATACTGTCGAGGGCGACAGCAACGACGCTTGGACTGCGTACTGTCGTGACCCTTGGGGCAACGTCATCGAGCTTTGGCAGATTGGCCACGAGGATCCGTTCCCGCATGCGCCTGACTTCGAGTGGCGTCCCCAGCCTCTCGCTACGGCTATGGGGAAGGAAGAACGTTACAGAGGCGACTCAGTCTCGATGCTTGGAGAATCAGAGTGACTGAGGGGTTCGTTCTCGATGGTGCCGATCGAGTTCTCATTGGAGAACTGATCGCCGATGGGCGAGCCACGTACGCGAAACTTGCCCCGGTCGTCGGGCTCTCCCAGGCTGCGACCCGGGCGCGGGTCCAGCGACTACTCGATGAGCGAATCGTGGTGGTTACAGGACGCGTCGATCCGGCCACCTTTGGACTGGGCGTTTTTGCGTTCGCGTTCCTTGAGGTCGATGGGGAAGTGGACAAGACAGCGGCGCTGATCGCCGAGATCGACGAAGCGGTATTCATCGCGATTGGTGCGGGTCGCTTCGACATGCTCGTGGAGGTTCGATGTGCCGACGATGAAGGGCTGCTCGAAGTGCTGGACCGGGTTCGCGTCATTGGGGGAGTCCGACGGCTGCAGTCGGCCACCGTCATCCATTACGAGAAACAGGACTGGAGTTCTGTCGGTGACCGAAACGCATCGCCGAGAGAGCCTCGTCCGATCCATTCAGCAGCCCATATCGACGACATCGATCGGCGGCTCCTTCGCTCGTTGATCGCTGACGGACGAGCCACCTACGCTGCGCTGGCACCCGCAGTTGGGCTCTCGCAAGCGGCTGTGCGCGATCGGGTTATCGACTTGATCGAATCGGATGTCATCGCTATCGAGACCCATCCTGTGGCCGAAGCCATGGGGATTGGCGGGTTCAGCGGCATTGGCATCAAGGCGACCGGGCCCATCAAGCCGATCGTCGACGCCATGACCGTCATGGCGGAAATGGCGCTGGTCTCTCGAACGTTTGGACGTTTCGATATCACGGCTGAAGTCTGGTTCGATGACAAGGATCACCTTGCAGACGTTCTCGAACGGCTACGAGTGATTCCCGGGGTGGGGACCATCGACACGGTGCCGTATCTCCGCATCGCCAAGGAAGAATTTGATACTAGTAAGCGGTCATCAAATGCCTGAACCTCGATTCACCAAGAAATTAATAGTAAACGAATAGCTGAGCCAAGAAAACACTTGTAGATATCGCGGTACGCAAGTAGTGTGCCGGGTGTCACCGGACTTTGCCCGGGATCCATGGGAGGGAACCAACAAATGAGATCATCGACCAAGAGCTTGCTGCGCCTACTGGCAACCATGCTTACTTGCACCCTGATTGCCGCCGCGTGCGGTGATGATGACGCGTCATCTGACACGTCATCCGACGCATCATCTGACACGTCATCCGACACGTCAGATGATAGTGACGACTCGAGCTCTGCTGACGACGGCGCGGACGACACCGAAGCCCCAGACGACGCTGACGACGCTGACGAGGCTGAATCGACCACAGATGATCCGCCCGCGGAGGAGAACGCGCCGGTGAAGATCGGTCTCATCGCCCAAGACGAAGAGCTTCTTGCCTTCCCTGAGGTCCGCTCCGTATCGCAAGCGTTCATCGACTACTTCAATGCAGAACTCGACGGCGCTGAAGGCCATCCCATCGAACTCGACGTCTGTGGTGCCGGCGATGCTCCGGAATCTCACGTGGCCTGTGCCCAGCAGTTCGCCAACGACGACTCGATTAACCTCGTGATCAGTGGCGGCTTCCTTGGCAACTCCGCTGCTGCGGGCGAAGTGCTGGTCGGCGAAGGTGTGCCGTATGTGACTTTGGGTAACGACTTCATCGATTACCTCACCCCTGGTCAGTTCACCTTCGACCCGGGCCTTCCCGGTCTTGCTCAGGTGTTCTTTGTCTTCATGGGTCAAACCCGCGGCGACGTCTCTGCCACACTGTTCATCGCCGATGATCCGGCGTTTGCGCCATTCATCCCAGCGCTTGAAGCGATTGCTGCCGCCAATGGTGTGGAGATCAATGAGGTTGTCCCGCTCGGATTCGAGCCTGACCTCACCGGTCCGGTGAGCGCCGCCAATACCGACAATGACGGTTGGCTGTTCGTCCTCGCCGATGGTGCGCAGTGCACGGCTTCGGCTTCCGCTGTGGCCACTGTCGGCTACGAAGGCAACCTGTACGCAAACGACTTGTGCATGGGTGAAGACGTCATTGCGTCCGGTGCCCTCGATGGTTGGGCTGGCCCTGTTGTCTCGTCCGCTCCCACCACCGATGGCGGCGAAGACGTCGACCTGATCATCAGGGTGATCGATGAGTATGGTGACAGCGACTCCCAGCGTGCTGGTCTCGCAGGTTGGGCGCTTGCCAACATGCACATCGCCCGTGACATCCTGATTGCGGCTGGTCTCGATGAGGCCACACGCGAATCGGTGATGGCTGCACTCAACTCCTACTCGAGCGACTCGATCCCCGGTTACCCGGCTGTTGCCTGTCCTGGACCCTCCGCTTGGGTTGGGGCCTGCAACCAGTCGCCGTTGATGGTCACCGTTGCCGATGGCCAGCTGACCAGTCCTGACGGATTCGTCCAGTTGGACTTTGCTGAGCTCGACTTCCTGCTCGGTTAATGATCATGTGTCTGCTGGCGGGTCGATCGGACCCGCCAGCAGATGCTTCATAGAGGGAGCGGCGGCTTGATCGCTGGGTTGCGAGCGAGACCACTACCGGAGCGTGTAAGTGTCGCCGTATTAGGTGCGCTGATCACTGCGTGGTTTGTGGCGGCACTGCTCAATCAGGAGGTCTTCTTTCAGCCCGTACTCTTCGGCTTTGGAACGGGCTCGATCATCGCCGCCCTCGCGTTGGGGCTCGTCGTTGCCTACCGCGCATCGGGTGTTATCAACTTCGGGCATGGCGCCATTGCCACCTATGTCACATACATCTATGTCTCGTTGACCGACACGGGCCACTACCCGGTTCCTCCGATCCCCAACCCGTTTGCGCCGATCGAAGGAATCTTCGGCATTGAGATCGTCGACTTCCCGACGATGATCGGCCTCGGCGGACCGATGAACACTGCATCGGCAATGGCCATAGCGCTTCTCACCGCCGCCTTGTTGGGTTTGATCGCCCACTTCGCCATCTTCCGCCCGCTTCGCTACGCCCCGGTACTCGCCAAGGTCGTGGCATCGGTGGGCATCATGTTGTTTCTTCAGGCTGCCGTTGTGCTCCGATTCGGGGCGCGGGCCAAGAGCGCTGATCCGATCTTCCCAAATGAACCCGTTTCATTTCTTGGCGTTCGGGTAGGCCAGGATCGATTCTGGCTACTGGGCACGGTGGTCGCGGGCACGCTCGTCCTGTGGTTGCTTTTCCGGTTTACAAGGTTTGGGATTGCCACCCGGGCTTCGGCAGAAAACGAACGGTTCTCCACTCTGCTGGGATTCAACGCCGACTTCCAGGCCGGCATCAGCTGGGTTATGGCCAGCGTGTTGGCCGGACTCGTAGGAATCCTTGTCGCCCCGATTACTGGCGTAACACCGAATCTCTTCACTGTGCTGCTCATCTCTTCGCTCGGCGCGGCGCTCCTCGGACGGATGTCATCATTCGTTGTGGCTGCAGCAGCCGGGCTGATGTTGGGTGTGCTCGATCAGGAACTGTTCCGAGTCGAGTTCGAGTACGACTGGATCCCAAACATCGGCATTCGGCGAGCGTTGCCCTTCGTGGTGATCGCGTTCGCCATGGTGATCCGTGGCGAGACCCTGCCGTCTCGAGGCGCCCTCGGTGCAGAGCGTCTGCCTGAGGCGTATGCGCCGGTGATTACACGATGGCGCCAGTCTGGGTATGCGCTATTTGTCACGGCGGCAGTACTCGTCACGATCTTTGCCCCCTTCCAATATCGAGCGGGCATGCAAAACTCGATGATTGGTGTGCTCCTGGCACTGTCCTTTGTGGTCGTGACGGGCTACGTCGGCCAGATTTCGCTCATGCAGATGGCGCTCGCTGGTGTTTCGGCTTTCGCCGTCGGGTCGTTCGGCACATCTGCCGGACTACCAATGTTGATCGCTCTGCCGTTGGCTGTTTTGGCCGGCGTCGTTTTCGGCGTGGTCGCCGCGCTTCCGTCGTTGCGAACCCGAGGCGCCAGTTTGGCCATCATCACGCTGGCCAGTGGCCTGGCGATCGAAGAGATTTTCTTCCAGCGGTCGGGCTGGTTCGGCCTCGACAAGACCAACAAATCTTCGGACCCGCCGTCGATCTTTGGTGTGGATTTTGGACCATCGAATGACTTCTTCCTGGGAGACGACAAGATCCCCAGCGGCGGGTTTGGCTTGTTTCTTCTGGTGTTGACCGTGGCATCGTGTATCGCCGTGATGCGGCTGCGACGATCCCGGCTCGGTGAGCAGATGCTCGCGGTGCGAGCGAACGAGCGCGCCGCGGCGGCGGCGGGCGTCAATGTTGCGGCCGTCAAACTGACCGCGTTCGGAATCGCTGCGTTCTTTGCAGGACTCGGCGGCGCACTCACGGCATACAAACTCGGCACCTATGGGCAGGATTCGTTTGGCATCTTCGTCTCGCTGTCGGTTCTGGCCTTCGCCTACCTTGGCGGAATCTCAACGGTGGGAGGCGCAATAGTGGCCGGCACCTTGTTTGCCGAGGGGATCGGCATTGTTGCGACCAATGAATGGTTCATCGATGTGGGTCCCTACACCGCATATGTAGCCGGATTCTTCCTGATCGGTACGGCGGTCTACAACAACGAAGGCATCGATGGTTTCCAGCGCAAGCAGTTCCATCAAATCGTGAACGGGTGGCGGCGTCGCCGAGGCCTCGGACCACTCGATCCAGCGGCGGTCAGGGAGCGTTCGGCATGAGCGACGCAGTTCTCTACACCGACAATCTCACCGTGCAATTTGGCGGCCTCACTGCGGTGAACGGTGTCACGCTTGCCTGTGGTCGAGGCCAACTCACCGGCTTGATCGGGCCGAACGGCGCCGGCAAGACCACGTTCATCGATGCCGTCACCGGATTCTTGCCCAACAACGCGTCAGGCCGGGTCGTACTCGAAGGCCAGGATGTGTTCGGGCGAGTGCCGCATCGCCTTGCCCACGATGGCCTCTCGCGCACCTGGCAAACGCTTGAACTGTTCGATGACATCACGGTGCGATCCAACCTTGACGTTGCCAGCCAGCGTCTGACTTTTGCGGGTGCCGTCCGCGATTTCTTTCGTCCGACCGGCGATCACGGCCGGGTTGATGAAGTTCTTGAGCTACTGGACATGCACGACATCGCTGACCGGCTTCCGCGGGAGCTATCACAGGGCCAGCGAAAGATGGTCGGCGTTGGCCGTGCCCTGGTGGCTTCCTCCACAAAAGTCCTGCTTCTCGATGAGCCTGCTGCGGGCCTTGACAAGGCTGAGACGCAAGGATTCGGTGAGGGGCTTCGCCGCCTTGTTGATGAGGGCTACAGCATGCTGCTGATCGACCACGACATGGGCCTTGTGCTCACCGTGTGCGATTACATTCACATGTTGGTCTTCGGTGAACTCATCACATCAGGCACCCCAGACGAGATTCGCAATGACCCGCAGGTCATCTCGGCCTATCTGGGCCATAGCGGAGGCGCGTCATGACCGAGTGCCTCCTCAACATCGAAGGCCTCCACACCGGGTACGACGGAGTGGCGGTAGTCCGTGACCTCACAATGCACGTGAATGCAGGCGAGGTCGTGGCGCTACTCGGCCCTAATGGGGCTGGCAAGACAACAACACTGATGACGATCTCCGGAATGGGTGAAGTCATCTCAGGGTCTGTAGAGGTCCTGGGCAATCCTGTCCCCAAGCTCCGTCAAGCCCATCGAGTCGCTCGCTGGGGGGTCAGCCACGTGCCCGAGAATCGCGGCATCCTTTTCCAACTCACCGTGAGAGACAATCTTCAGCTGGCCAAGACGAAGGGAAAAGTCGATCTTGATCGCGCGATTGAATTCTTCCCGGCGCTTGGAGGGTTGCTGAACCGTCGCGCTGGTCTGCTCAGCGGCGGAGAACAGCAGATGCTGGCGTTGGGTCGGGCCATTGTCGCCGAGCCGCGGTTGCTCCTCGTGGACGAAATGAGCTTGGGCCTTGCTCCGGTGATCTACGAGGAGTTGATGCCCGTAGTCCGTCGGATAGCCGATGAGACCAACGCGGGGGTGCTGCTGGTTGAGCAGCATGTTGAGTTGGCTCTTGAAGTGGCTGACCGCGGCTATGTCCTCAACCATGGTGATCTCGCTATGGAAGGTGCCGCATCCGAGCTTCTCGCCAACCGGGCCTTGCTCGACGCAAGCTATCTCGGCGTTGAATCGCTGGAATCGTGAGCCCGGCCCCCGAAGGCAAGGTGGCGCTGATCACCGGGTCGGGCCGCAATGGTGGAATGGGCCAGGCAACTGCGCTGCGGTTGGCTGAGGCGGGCGCTCATGTGGTGATCACTGATCTTGCCCGAGATCGGCCAGAGCTGCGCCAGGACCAGACTCACGGTCTCGGCGATGATCTTGTTGCCATGCAGGTTTTTGCGGCTGAGGTCGAACGCCTCCACGGAGGCCGCTGTCTCGCCATGGCTCTCGATGTCACTGACCAAGCACAAGCCGAATTGGTGGTCGACACCACAGTCGCTGAGCTTGGGTCGCTGGACATTGTGTTTAACAATGCCGGGGCTACTACTGGTGTCGGATTGTTTGTTGACCAGACCGAACAGCAGTGGGAGCTCTCGTGGCAGGTCAACGCCATGGGCACCCGACGAATGACGTTGCTTGCGATCCCGATCATGGCCGCCCAAGGTGGCGGTGTGATCATCAACAACATCTCGGTGGGCGGAATCGTGGCCGACGCCGGGTATGGCGCTTACTCCGCTACCAAATTCGCAGTGAGTGCAATCACCAAAACGGTGGCGAAGGAGCACGGTGGAGACGGCATCCGTTGTGTTGGCGTATGCCCCGGAGTCATTGACACTGGCATGGCGGTTGCCAACCGGCGATTAGTGGCGCAACTCGAAGGCATCACCGACGACCAAGCCTGGGACCTGATGGTCGACTCCATCCCCTCCGGGCGTGCCGGCGAGGCTGATGACGTTGCTCGCCTCGTGACGTTCCTCGCATCTCCCGCCGCCGACTTCATCAATGGCGCTCTCATCCCCATCGACGGTGCCATGACGCCGTGACCAGAATTGAGGCGGCTGGCTGACCTACTGGTCGGTCCATTCGAACTCGTCAACGTAGAG
>JAACCU010000009.1 GCA_009937405.1 Actinomycetota bacterium | reverse complement strand
TCGATCGGCAGGTAGGGCACGTCCCAAACCCCGTACTCGCCATCGAGCGGTTCGCCGGGCTGAACGTCGTATATGTCGGCCATACCCTTCTTGATGGCGTCCTGGTGACTTCCGGAGAAGGCGGTGTAGACGAGATCGCCAACGTAGGGATGGCGATCGTGCACCGTCATCCGGTTGGCGAACTCAAAGACCCGTCGAGCTTCGTCGATGTTGCTGACGTCGAGCTCAGGGTCCACGCCCTGCGTAAACATGTTCAACGCGATCGTAACGACATCGACATTGCCGGTGCGCTCGCCATTGCCGAACAAGGTGCCCTCAACGCGGTCGGCGCCGGCCATGACACCGAGCTCCGCAGCTGCGACGGCGGTTCCGCGGTCGTTGTGCGGATGCAGCGAAAGGATGATCGAGTCTCGATCCTTGATGTCGCGTAGGAATCGCTCGACCATGTCGGCGTAGAGGTTCGGCGTCGACATCTCGACTGTGGCAGGCAGGTTGAAGATAAGCGGGTTCTCAGGAGTCGGTTCGAGAACATCCATCACCGCTTCGCAGATTTCGACTGCGAAATCAGGTTCGGTGCCCGTGTAGGACTCGGGAGCATATTCAAAGCGGATCGCGTCGGGGTTACTCGACTTGGCCCGCAGTTCAGCACAGAGCTTCGCTCCTTCAACTGCGATGTCGATGATCCCGGCCCGGTCCGACCGGAAGACCACCCGGCGCTGTGTCGTCGAGGTCGAGTTGTAGAAGTGGACGATCGCCGCCTTTGCGCCCTCGATCGAGTCATAGGTGCGTTCGATCAGTTCAGGGCGGCACTGCGTGAGCACCTGGATGGTGACGTCGTCAGGGATGTGGTCGCCCTCAATCAACTCGCGCACAAAGTCGAAATCGGTTTGTGACGCGGCGGGGAACCCAACCTCGATCTCCTTGAAGCCCATCGCCACCAGCCGATCCCACATCCGCTTTTTGCGCACGGAGTCCATCGGGTCAACAAGCGCCTGGTTGCCGTCACGGAGGTCAACCGAACACCACATCGGCGCCTTCTCAAGGCGCTGATCTGGCCACGTGCGATCGGGAAGCTCCACCGCGGGATACGGACGGTACTTCTCGAATGGCATCACGCTCTGGTTGGGCTCTGAGCTGGTCATGATGATCGGTTCCTGTTGTTGCTGATGGGGCGTGAAAAGCAAGAAACCCCCCGGGCCCGAGGGCACGAGGGGTTGGCGAGCGCCGGTATGTGGCGCTCGCCTAGACGAGAAGAAGCAGGGTTGACAGATATGACTTCACGGCCTTCACGCTAACCGGATCGCCCGCAAAGTCAACAACCCGCTCATGTCATCATCGCCAACAGATCAGCGGGCGGCGCTGTCCGACCAAACAGATCACCCTGAGCACTGGCGCAACCGAGCAGGCGCAGAACATCCGCCTGCGCTTCGGTTTGCACCCCCTGCCCGACAACTGCGAGTGCGAGTGCGTCCGCAAGGGAGGTGATCAAGCGAACGAAACCCACACTTTCGTCGTCGTCGTCGCCGCCAAGGTCCCCCACGAGTGAAGGGTCGATCTTCAACGAATCGATCGGAAGTCGCCGAAGACCAGCCAGCGATGAACCCCCGGTGCCGAAGTCTTCCAACGTCAACTCCACGCCCAGTTCTTTTAGACCGCGCATCACGATTTCCGAGCGATCAATATCGTCGGTGGCAGCCCACTCGGTGACCTCCAGGCAGAGACGGTGAGGGGCCAGCCCCGAGGCAAGAAGCGAAGTTCGCACGACATCGACCGTGTGCTCGCTGACAATTTCTTCGGCACTGAGGTTGACGCGAACAATCAAGCTGTCATCAGGCCAACCCGCCGCTTCGGCACAGGCGTCGCGCATGACACGCTCACCGATCTCGCGTATCACTCCATATTTTTCAGCGACCTGGAAGAAGAGTTCGGTAGCGAGAACGCCTTCGGTCGGATGGTTCCAGCGGGCGAGCGCCTCGGCTCCAAGCAGCTAGCCGTCAACCAGCGAAATCTCCGGCTGAAAGTGAGCGATGATTCGATTTTCGGCGAGAGCACCACGAAGTTCGGCCTCCGTTCCCGCTCTGTGAAGGAACTCCTCGCTCAACGCCTCGTCGAATGTCACAGCAGCCGAGCCACCTAGCGATTTCGCCCGGTACAGGGCAATGTCGGCTCTGCGAAGAAGTTCGGAGGAATCAATATCCTCTGATGAGGCCGCTATGCCGACACTGCCGCCCGGATACACGGTGTGTGGGCCGAGGAGGGCCGGCTCCTTCAGAAGGTCGCACAGGCGAGACGCCACGCTCTTGGCGTCGGCCAAAGTCGCCGGGGCAGAGACCACGATGGCGAACTCATCACCGCCCTGACGGAAAACCTGATCACCGGGCCTGATCGCAAGCCGGAGCCGATCGGCCACTATTCGGAGCAGCTCATCACCTCGGTCGTGCCCCAACGAATCGTTCACAAGCTTGAAGCGATCAAGATCAATGAGGAGCAGGCAAAGATCCGTGGAGTCGGCCAGTACCCGCATGAGGGCTCGGCGGTTGGGGATCCCGGTGAGTTCGTCATGGCTCGCGTCGTATCGAAGCATCTCTTCGGCCCGTCGCTGCCCAGTGATGTCCGTTACATAGGTGAGCCACGCCGAGTCGGGGCTACGCAATTCGACCTCCACGGTCTCGAACACACCCCATTTCGGATGTCCCGGCGAGTTGTGGATACGCGCTTCGAACGCACCGTCGATGAGCGAATCGAAATCGTGGTCGCTATCTGAACCTTCGAGAAGTTCACTGAGCCGGGCGTTTTCAAGGGACTCCGAGTTGAGCACACCAAAGAGATCGGCGAACACGGGATTAGCGCGAAGGATCTCTCCTTCACGCCCCCGCAAGACTATGCCGACAGGGGCGTCGGTAAAGGCTGCCTCGGCGTACTGCTCGGCCTCGGTTCGCCCCCGCAACAATCCGAGTTGGGAGGCGACCCCGCTGATGGCCTCTGGCGCAAAATTGGGGAGAGGTTTGCGGTAGCTGACGTTTAGTGTGTCAACACCACGCCCAAGAACGTGGATCAGTTGGACATACGCATCGACTGCGCCGCCCCAAGTTTTGTCCATCTCGGCGCGAAAGATCGGATTGGGTGAATCTTCGGCAGAGATGATGAAGTGGTCACTGGATGCTGCAGTCGAGATGCTTTGGCCAGGAACTGAGTGTCCTATCGGCGGCCCCACGGCTGAAGAGGCCGACGAGATCCACTTTGTGTCGACGACGGCTTGGCCCGCGGCAAAACGTCGGATCACAACACCCTCCGCCTCTAGGAACTCACCCAACAGTCGGCAAATTTCGGTGGTGGTATCGCCAGCGTTGACATGCGTCGTAGCGAGGCAAACATCAGCAACCTCGAGAAAGAGGTCGTCCACGCGGCGGCGGTCAGCCAGATCAAGTTCCGCGGCGAGCCGGCGACGGCTATGACGAAACAGAGACGCCATGCCGCGCAAGGGGGCTTCTGGCCGTTGGCCCCATTTCCCAGTTGTCGAAATGGCCACGATGCCGAGCAGATCCTCAGCTTCCACAGTGGCGACAGCCATCGCCCCCCCAGGATGATCTGTCGGCAACTGCTCGGTGACTGCCTCTAAGTCGAATTCGGCGTAGCCGCCGCCCTGGCTAATCGCATCAATGATCTCGTTCGAAGCCTTGACCCTCGAACGCCAATCGGTGCTGGGCTCAAGCGGCCCATCCGCCAGGTAGAACTCTTCGAACATCATCGTGCCCAAGTCCATCCGCCACAGACCGAGGCGAGACGCACCAATATGCTCCGCAAGGGCGTAAAGCGCTTCGCGCTCGGCCACATCAAGGTCCTCGATGCTGGCCTGTGCGAGTTGCAACACCGGCATCCAAAGCATCGCGGATTCAGAGTCGACCTGTTCAGTTGTTGCCACGTGACACAATCGACCGCAGCAATGCCGTACTTAAGCCTTGAGGCAGCATTGGTCAAGTCATATCCTCCATCGGCCCCCGTTGTGATTTCGACCACGTCTGTGTCGGTGGAAGGGGTCGTCAGTCTCCGGTCGGTTTTCCACTCGTAGCAAAGGCGACCTTCTCGACGTGCCCACCGTCGACGCGATCGGCGATGCTGCAAGCGTCGATCCACAAAACTGGCCGATGGCCCGCCAGCGCCGAGTCCTCGAACATCACCTCAGCGTCCTCGCTGCGAGCTGACCGCACTTGTTCGAACGTGCAGGTCAGGGTCGTTTCGTGAACTGAACCGCCGGAGCGTCAGGAGGGTCTCGTCATCCCGGCCCGAGTTCTTCGAGGGCGCTCGCAACGAGCTCGGCATACACGACGATCCTCGCGTTGTTGGGGTGGGTCTGGTCGTTGTGGAGCAACTCGGGCGACTCCTCGATCACCGCATGCCAGTCGGCCACGATCGTGTTCGGGTACTCGGCGCTGACTTCACCGAGCATGGCGTTAGTCGTCGGAATCCAGTAACTGATGCCGACAACGGTAAGCAGGACGACGCGCCGGTCCGGCCCGAGGATGTCCAGCACCTCGCGCAGTGCCGCGACGGACGATTCGTCCTTGAGGCCCGCGTTCGTGCCGAAGTGCAGAATCACGACTGGTCTCATGGTTCCCGCCTGTTGCAGTTCAGCAACGATCGCGGGCGCATCGCGCCATTGAAGAATGGGGGTGGCGTCGATGAAGACGCCAGGAAAGCGTTCATACATGGCGGGCGCCGCGCCGGAGAGCACCGAGTCGCCGAAACCCATGATCAGCTCGCCCGGCGGTACCGCGAGATCGCGGCTCCAGACCGGCTCGGGCGTGGCCGTATCCGGCACCGTCGAATCCGGCACCGTCGAATCCGGCACCGTCGAATCCGGCACCGTCGAATCCGGCACCGTCGAATCCGGCACCGT
>JAACCU010000085.1 GCA_009937405.1 Actinomycetota bacterium | reverse complement strand
GGCCCGGTCGGCGCGTAGGACCTGACTGAAAACGACCATCGCCATGGTGGTCGAACGGTTGGCGATGGATCGCAGGCGCCAGGTGTGACCGCCTCCGGGATGGATCCCGATCTGGAGAAACCGAGAGTCGAACTTGGCATAGTCGCGGCCGGCGATAGCGATGTCGCATGCCAACACCATGTTCATGCCCGCACCAACGGCGGCCCCGTTGACGGCTCCGACCGTGGGTAGAGGCGTGTGGGCGATTCGTAGAAACCCGTCATAGATGGCCTTCATCTCCGCAGCGTTACTGCCGGCCATCAGATCGTTGAGGTCAGCTCCGGCACAGAAGCCACGGCCTGCACCGGTGAGTACCAGCGCACCGATGCCGTCGTCGGCTTCCCAGTCATCGAGTACGGCGCCGATCTCGTCGTTCATGGCGAGGGTTATGGCGTTGCGGTGGTCGGGGTCGTTGAGGGTCAGGATGCCGACGCGGTCACGGATTTCGGTGGTGATGAGACTCATGGTGATGAGTCTGGCATCTCGATACCCAACCGGACGATCTGGATGGATACGGTGAGTAGATGTCACCTTTCCTCGATCCGGCCACGATCGCCGCGTTCCATGATGATGGCGCGGTCGTGATCAGAGGCGTGTTCGGTGACTGGATCGACGAGTTGGCCGCTGGCATCGCCCGAAACGAAGCCGAGCCGAGCGAGTTCTTCTCCGAGAATGTCCGCGATGGTGAACTGGGACGCTTCTGGGACGATTATTGCAACTGGCAGCGCATCCCTGAGTTTGAGCGCTTCATCCGCGAGTCGAAGGTTGCGTCGATCGCTGGCGAGTTGATGCAGAGCGAGATTGTCCAGTTCTTCCACGATCACGTCTTGGTAAAGGACGGTGGCACCGCGACGCCGACACCATGGCACAGCGACAGCCCCTACTATTTCGTCGAAGGCATGCAGACAGTGAGCGTGTGGCTCCCGCTCGACCATGTGGATCATGCCACCCTGCGGCTCATCAAAGGGAGCCACCGCTGGGACCGTGACGTGCTCCCGGTTCGTTGGTTGGCGGGTGATGATTTTTATCCCGATGTCAATGAGTATTTGCCGGTCCCAGATCCCGACGCCGAGCCCGGAAAGTTCGAGGTGCTCGAGTGGGCGCTCGAACCGGGCGATGCAGTGGCGTTCCACTACCGCACCGTGCACGGGGCCCGAGGTACTGCTCCTGGAAGCCCCGCCCGGCGAGCGTTCTCGGCCCGGTTTGTTGGCGATGATGCCCGCTACATCACCCGGCCCGGGCCGACATCGCCACCATTCCCGGGCCACGAGATGTCCGATGGAGAGCGACTGCGCGCCGACTGGTTCCCGGTTCTGTCCAGCCCCGATCTGTGAGCGGCGTACGGAGCACGTTTAGCGTCTTCAAGCATCGCGACTATCGCCTCTTCTGGATCGGCGGCGTGATCTCCAATATCGGGCGATGGTTCCAGACCATCGCAGTGCCGATCGTGATTTACGACCTGACCGGATCGGCGGGCTGGGTCGGCTTGGCGGGTTTCGCCCAGATCATGCCGATGGCCCTCATGGGGCCACTTGGTGGAGCGATCGCCGATCGCTATCCCCGGCGCAAGGTCCTGATCGTCACCCAGATGCTCCAGGCTGTGACGGCGGGCGCGATGATGACGATGTGGTTTTCGGGCATCCGCGCGCCCGGCGCCTATGTGGCGATGTCGGTCGCAGTCGGGCTTACGGCAGGCCTCAACCTGCCCGCATGGCAGGCCATCGTCAGTGATCTGCTGCCCCGCGACAAGATGCTGGAGGGGATCACCCTCAACTCAGCTCAGTTCAACGCGTCTCGCATGATTGGTCCCGCCCTGGGTGGTATTGCCATAGGGGCATGGGGGCCAGGTTGGGCGTTTTTCGTGAACCTGGTGACGTACGGCGCGGTGCTGCTGGCGCTGGTCTTGATGGATCATCGAAGCGAACCGGTCCAACCCGATGGGCGAATGCAGCCACTGCGGGAGTTCGTGGCGGCGGCGCGGTACGCCGCAGGAGTTAGGGGGATTCGGACTGCTATTGCGGCGGTGTCAATGGTTGCATTCTTTGGACTTTCGATGCAGACGCTTGCGGTGACGATCGCTGAGGATGTTTTTGACCGCGGCGAGCGAGGGTTCGGCTTGATGTTGTCTTGTGTCGGCTTGGGGGCGGTGCTGACGTCTCCGGTGGTCGCGTCGATCGCGGGCCGGGTCCGTCGATCGCGGATCCAGGAAGTCGCTCTGATCCAGTACGCGTCGGGCTATCTGCTCATCGCGTTTGCGCCATGGTTCGGGTTGGCGCTCGTCGGTTCGTTCATTGTGGGCAGTGCCCATCTCATGTCGGCGAGCACGCTCAACACGGCTATCCAGCTTCAGGTCGACGAGGCCATACGGGCCAGGGTGCTCGCCGTCTACCTTTCAGTGCTGACATTTTCGAACCCGGCAGGGCAGCTCATTCTCGGTCAACTGATCGACGCCACCAACCCACGCACGGCCTACGCCCTGGCCGGAAGCGCATTCATCATGATCGCCCTCTGGCTCGCATTCCGAGGCCACCTTGAAGGGCTCGACTCTGAAGACGGCCGCTACGAGCCAGCCTCAATCGCGGAGGTGCACCCATCGACGCCTGCACCACCGAAGGGCTACCAGCCGTCGCCCAACCCGGTCTCGTCGCCGTCGGACAAGTAACGCTGGCCGACGTCGCAGTCGTGTTTGGCGACACACCAACGGCATGCCGGCCCCGGAGCCGTGGACGGTTCGCCGTCGCG
>JAACCU010000084.1 GCA_009937405.1 Actinomycetota bacterium | reverse complement strand
TGCGCCCGGCTATCGAGCCGATGTCAATGTGATCGACTTTGATCGCCTTCGGGTTCATCAACCCGAACTCGCCTACGATTTGCCTGCGGGTGGACGCCGGTTACTGCAACGTGCAGACGGCTACCGCCACACCATCGTCGCCGGCATCGAGACCTATGCCGAGGGTGAAGCGACAGGAGCACTTCCGGGTCGACTTATCCGTGGTGCTCAAAAGGCGCCGACCTGATGACGGCTATCGAACCGCTCGAACCGCTCGCCGAATGGACTGCGGCGACAGTCACCGACTCCGCGGCGTGGAGCCATCGTCTGACGGTAGAGGAGATCGCTGAGCTTGAGGAGGCGCTCGCTGTGGCGCGTGGCCACACGGACGACCTTCTCGATGTCGACAAGGCCCGGTTCCCGCTGCCTCATTTGGGCAGCCGGCTCGAGTCAATGACCAAGGAGTTGATCAATGGCCGCGGATTCCAGCGTGTCGCTGGTCTGCCCGTTGATCGCCTCGGTCCCGAAGATTCCTCCTGGATCTACTGGGGCATTGGTATGCACCTCGGTATGCCCTGGCCCCAAAACGCGCGGGGTCACCTGCTTGGTGATGTGAAGGATGCGGGTGTTCGACTGTCGGATGGAAACTCCCGCGGCTATCAGATGGCGGGCCCACTCCCGTTCCACTCCGATGGATCTGATCTCGTGGGCTTGCTGTGTCTGTCTAATGGCGTTTCTGGCGGCGAAAGCTTGATCGCCAACGCCTTGCTCTGCCACAATCTTCTGGCCGAATCAGATCCGGCACTCGCTGCGGTCCTTTACGAGGATCTTCCCTACGACTACCGCGGCGAGGAAGCTGACGGCGGTCGGCCGTATTACACGATTCCGGCGTTCACCCGCCACGGCGACCGTTTGTTCATCCGTTACGTTCCACCGTATATCAGGGCCTCCCAGCGTCACGAGGCTGCGCCGCGGCTGACCGAGCAGCAGTTGGCGGCGATGGCCGCCTACGACGAGCTAATCGCAGACCCTGCCCATCAAGTGGAGATGATCTTTGAACCCGGTGACATGCAGTTCATCAACAATTATCACGTGCTGCACGGCCGACGGACCTTCCACGATGACCACGACGGCGGCCAGGTCCGTTGGCTCAAACGCCTATGGCTCGCCTCCGACATACTTACCCCCGAGGATCGCCCCGAACGATTCCAAGCCAGCCGAGCATTTTCGCACTGGAACGAGAAGCGGACCCGCGCCTGATCCGCCGCTAGCCTCGCTGTCATGTCTACCTTTCACGACTTTGAAAGTCTGTCGCTAGAGGGTGAGCGTGTGTCGTTGGCCGATTTCGCCGATGTCGCTTGTCTCATCGTTAACGTCGCATCCGCTTGAGGCCTTACGCCTCAGTACGCAGGTCTGCGTACGCTTCATAACAATGACAACGGGGTCCATGTTCTGGGCTTCCCGTGCAACCAATTCGGTGCCCAGGAACCCGGCTCTGCCGAGGAGATCCGGGCCTTCGTCAACGATAATTACGACGTTGACTTCCCGATGTTTGCCAAGATTGACGTCAACGGCGACTCTGCCGCCGGCCTCTATCAGTGGCTCAAGTCAGAACAGCCCGGTGACGGTGACTCCTCTGACATTGTGTGGAACTTCGAGAAGTTTCTTGTCAACGCCAACGGCGACGTCGTCAAACGCTTCGCTCCCACCGTCAGCCCCGAAGAGGTTGCGGAACAGTTAGACGACCTGCTCGGTTGATTGCCGAGGTCTGCGGCCTTTGACCCGCGAGATTGTGACGACTTTCCGAGTTAGTTCTTGCATGGACCGAGACCGATCTGTGAAGGTTTCACCTCAACACGGGAGAGCGAATGACGGGAATCCTGGCCGGTATCAAGGTTGTCGAGTTCGCGCAGAACGCGGCAGTGCCGTATTGCGGCCGGTTACTCGCGGGTATGGGCGCCGATGTCGTGAAGGTCGAACCGCCCGAGGGCGACGCCATGCGCAGCCTCGCCCAACTCGCTCCCAATGAGGGAAAGGCCTACGCGGTCATCAACCCAGGCAAGCGGGCGATCACCCTTGACCTTGGTGCGGGTGACGCCGTCACCGTGGTTCAAGCGCTGTGCGCCTGGGCTGATGTCGTGCTTGTCGGGTTCAAGCAGTCAGACCTGGCCCGCTATGGGATCGACGATGTCAGCGCTCGTGCCATCAACCCCCGACTCATCCATCTGACCCACACCCCGTTCGGGCCGGAGGGACCCGACGCGGACGTGGGGGGCTACGACGTGCTGGTGCAGGGCCGTAGCGGGGCGGGCTACATCATGAACCGCACCGAGAAGGGCGTTCCGATCTCGACTCGCCCAGCAGTCAATGATTTCGGAACGGGCATTGCCTCAGCCCTGGGCGTGGTTGCTGCACTTCGACATCGCGACCTGACCGGCGAGGGCCAGCGAGTGGATGCGTCCCTCCTCGGCACTGCATTGGCACTGGCCACACCTCTTGTCAACTTTTTTGAGACGATTGATCTGGAACCGCTTAGCCAACTCGATGAAGACCTGCAACTTCTTCGTGCCGCTGGCGTGTCATTCGAGGAGCAGCGCGAGGTCTACGAGCAACGGGTAATCCCGGGAGCCGGAGCGTTCCGCCTGTATTTCCGCCACTATGCCACCGCCGATGGCCTTATTTCGATCGCCGGTCTCAGCCCCGGTCTGGTGCGGCGATTCCATGAAATTACGGGTCTGGCGTTGCCAGACCGTAGCGATCCTTATGGTGCTGATTTCAACGCTGTAGTCGAAGCTGCTGACGCGTTGTTCCGCACAAAAACGTCGGCTGAGTGGATGACGACGCTGCGAGAGGCCGGCTATCCGTGTGCGCCGTACAACACTCCGTTCGAAGCGGTCCGCGATGAGCAAATCCGAGCCAACGATTTCATCATCGATCTCGAGCACCCGACCTTTGGTAGCTATTCGGCATCGGGTGAGCCGATCCGATTCAGCGCGGCTCCGGCTGAGCGAGTCGGGCCGTCACCGAGCCTCGGCCAGCACACTCGAGAGGTTCTCGCCGAGATTGGCCTGGATGCGACCGCTATTGATCAGCTTGTCACCGACGGTGTGGTCACGGCGCCGTCGTAAGCGCACCTTTGTACGCGTGACCAACCTGCAGCACCATGGCGTCGGCGTTGACGCGTCCGGTCAACAGGAGCCCGATCGGTAGTCCCGCACGATCGAACCCACAGGGGACGGTCAACGAGGGCTGACCGGTCACATCGAACAGGGTGCAGTTCAGCACCCGCGGTCCGCGGTCTGCTTCGGATGCACCGGCGCGCAGGCCGGCGGTGACACGCACGGTCGGGCATGCCAGCACGTCGATCCCCGCCGATTCCATGACGGCTGCAACCTGGTCGCGGAGCTCTGCCTGCCGATCGAGTGCCCGGGAGCGGTCAGCTGGCGTGATGGTTTCGTAGATATCGAACCAGTGTCGTAGTGACGGTGAGATCTTGCCGCCCTGTTGTTCGAACTGGTTGAGCCGCTCCCCGTAGTGGTCGAGCATCTCGGCGGTGAGGGCAGTCATTTCGTTTTCGATCGACATCACATCGGATCCAAGAACCTCTCCCAGGTCCAATTGGGTGATCTCTGCACCCAGCGACCGGAGTAGCTCGATAGCCGTGTTGAATCGCATCCGTATGTCCGGCTCGCATTCATCGAGAAACTCGCCCTGAAGTACTCCGACCCGGACCCCGTCGATTGGGTCGGAGACTCTGTGGTTGGGTCGTCGTGGCCGGCCCCTTGCATGACCTTCAGCATTTGGGCGACGGTGGCAACGCTTCGAGCCAGAGGGCCGATGTGGTCGAGGCTGCTGGCGCAAACCGAGAGCCCGAGGCGGCTGATTCGATCATAGGTCGGCTTGAGACCGACGATCCCGCAGTGGGCGGCTGGCAGCCGAATTGAGCAAGACGTATCGGACCCGATGGCGGCGTCCACCATCCCTGACGCCACTGCGGCGGCTGATCCGCTCGATGATCCACCGGTCATTCGGTCGTGGGCCCACGGGTTGATGGTGTCGCCGCGAGGGGTGGCGGTGCCAGTGGTCCCGCACGCCAGTTCGGTGAGCATTGTCTTCCCGATGATCACCGCGCCGCCAGCACGAAGTTGGGCGATAGCGGTACCGTCTTGCGCGGCCACTCGATCAGCGAACAGCTCTGAGCCGTAGCTGCACGGAAGTCCGGCGACGTCGAGATTGTCTTTCACGCCGATGGTCAGCCCGGCGAGCAGGGCTTTCGGGTCGACGTGCTTGGCGGCGCGAAGAGCGCCCTCTCGATCGACGGTGACAAAGGCATTGATGGTGGAATCGAGGTCGTCGATTCGGTCAAGGGATGCCTGGACGTGCGCAACAATATCAGGCACCCGCTATCCCATCGGTTGGCTCTAGTAGATCCCAGAGGTTCCCGTATGCGTCTTGGAATACTGCCACCGTGCCGTAAATCTCGTGGCGCGGTTCTTCATGGAACCGGACGCCGGCGGCCGTCATCGCTGCGTGATCTCTCTCAAAGTCGTTGGTGTGGAGAAAGAAGCCGACTCGTCCACCCGTCTGGTTACCGATTCGTGCGCGTTGGGCGTCGTCGCTGGCCTCGGCCAACACGATTCCACTGGCACTGGGGGGCGCTCCGGCCGGCCGCACGACGACGAACCGCTTTCGTCCCTGATCGACGTCGGCGACGAGCTCAAACCCGAGGTCATCGCAATAGTGACGGATAGCGAGGTCGTACTCATCGACCACGATGGAGAAGAGGGCGACGCTTCTGACTTCGTTCACGAGGGCAGTCTGTCACCTGTAAGGATGCATCGATGGTTGATGAACAAGTCCTGTACGAAGAGCGCGATGACATTGCGATCATCACTCTGAATCGGCCCGAGAAGAAGAACACGCTCAACGACGTGGTCATTCAAGGCGTGGCTGACGGCGTGGATCGTGCAGCTCGCAGCGAGGACGTGGTCGCCATTGTTGTTCGAGGTTCCGGCGACACACTGACCGCCGGCTATGACCTCACCGCGTACGCCGCTGGGGGCTCATGGGAGAAGACCTATGGAGCGAAGGGGCCCACGCCGCGCGATGGTGCGTGGGATCCGGTGCGTGATTACCAATTCATGAGCACCAACGTGCGTCGTTTCATGAAAATCTGGGAGTGCCCGAAGCCGGTACTGGGTGAGATTAAGGGCTGGGCCGTCGGCGGTGCCACGGATCTGATTTTGTGCTGCGATCTGCTTTACATGGCCAGCGATGCTCACATTGGCTACGCCCCCAGCCGGATTTTTGGAACGCCGACGACCAATCTCTGGATCTACCGTCTGGGCCTCGAACACGCCAAGCAGTTGATTCTCACGGGTCGGGCCATCGACGCTGCCACCGCCTATCGAATTGGTCTTGTTTCCACAGTGTGTGAACCGGAAGATCTCGCTGAGACGGTTGAGGCTGAAGCTCGCCGGTTCGCCACTATCCCCGCCAACCAACTGGCACTCAACAAGATGCTGATCAACCAGGCCTACGAAAACATGGGACTGCGAACGTCACAGATGCTCGGCACGTTTTTTGATGGCATGACCCGCCACACCGAAGAGGCATACCAGTGGGTAGAGGAATTCGACGAGAAAGGCTTCCGCCAGGTCATCCGTGAGCGCGATGCCCCTTGGCAGGACTATGGCGAACGGCCCCGCGAGCACTGATGGTGAAGCTCCCTAAACGCTATTGAGAGGGCTTGGCCGCCATCTCGAAGGGGTCGAGTGGAACCGCATCGATGGTTCGGCACACGGCGGTGGTTAAATCGAGAGGTGTGGCTTCGGCCCCTTCGAGACACCGAAGCATCTCTTGGTACGCGTCGGCCGACCACACCACGTTGTGCACGAAGTCGGCGAGCGTCTCGGCGTTGAGGTAGTGCCGAAAGATGTCGTTGATGCTTGTGCCCATCTCAGGTCCGAAGCTGCCTTGGATCGTCCACGACAGATCACCTGCATCTGCGGGAGATCACGCGTTATGGCTGCGATTTGCGCGCCTGTCGCCGCTTCTGTGCCGGACAACTTCGCCACGTGACGAACCATGACCTGGGGTGAGAGGTGACGGTCAGTTCGTTGAAGACGGCGCTGCTCGATGGCCTGGAACATCTCGGCGGTCAATGCAACGAACTTATGCTCGAGACAAATAGTCGAGCTTGTAGCTTTCAAATATCGTTCTTCACTTCTCAACGGGATAAACAGCACCTCATTTACAGTTCGTGCCACTCCCCGTTGACCCATTGGTCACGCAGCTTGAACTTCTGGATCTTGCCGGATCCGGTGAGAGGGAATTCCTTCACCTCGAACCATTGCCTTGGGGTCTTGTGGGAAGCCAAGTGTTCGCGCATGTACGCGAACAGCTCGTTCTTGTCGATGTCGTAACCCGGGGTCGGGCGCACAAACGCGGCAACTATCTCGCCCCATTTCTCATCCGGCAGGCCGACTACCGCAACCTCGCCGACAGTGTCGTGAGCGAACAGGAGCTCCTCGAGCTCCTTCGGGTAAATGTTTTCCCCGCCGCGGATGATCATGTCCTTGAGCCGGCCTTCGATGGTGACATAGCCCCGTTCGTCCATGGCGGCGAGGTCGCCCGTGTGGAGCCAGCCATCGGCGTCGATGGTCTCTGCAGTCTGCTCGGGCATCTCGAAGTAACCGTGCATGACGTGGTAGCCGCGAGTAACGAACTCACCGACGGCGCCGATCGGAACCGGCTGGTTCGTCTCCGGATCGACGATGCGGGCCTCGACATGGGGCATCAACTGACCGATGGTGCCGGACTTGTCCTCGATCGTGTCAGTCGGCCGGGTCATCGAAGCAACGGGCGAACATTCGGTCTGTCCGTACACGATGGTGAACGGCGCCCCGATCTCAGCTTCGAACCTGCGCACGAGTTGCTCGGGCACCAGCGAACCGCCAGAGCAGATGCCCTCGATGCTCGACAGATCAGCGGTGGCGAAGGCCGGATGCTCAATCATGGCGATCAGCATTGTGGGGACCCCTACCATGCCGCTGCTCTTGTAGGTCTCGATCAACTCGAGCACGAGTGCGGGCTCGAACGCTTCGGCCACCACCATCGTGTTTTTGTGGGCCAGGCAGCCGAGCACGCCCATGGCTGATCCGGCGGTGTGAAAGAGCGGCATGGTGTTGACGTAGACGGCCCCGTTGACGATGCCCATGCGATCGAGGAAGTGGTGGGCATTGTTGTGCAGTCCTCGGTGGTGAAGGAAGGCACCCTTGGGAAACCCCGTGGTGCCGGACGTGTACTGCAACATCACTGGGTCGCCGGGATCAACCTTGGGAAGTTCGGCGTCGGGCTCACCCGTGGCGAGAAACTCTGCCCACTGGTCGAATCGAATGATCTCGTGCAGCTCGGGGCAATTCGGATGGATCTCCTCGGCGACTGAGAGCATCGGGTTGCCGCGGAAGTCGGGTACTACGAAGAGCCCGGCCGTTCTCGACTGCGTCAGGACGTACTGCACCTCGTCGGCTCGGTAGCCGGGGTTCACCGTGACGATCACCATGCCAGCCAGTGCACACCCGTACTCAAGCAGCACCCATTCGGGGATGTTGTGGGCCCAGCACGCTATGCGGTCACCCTTTTCGAATCGGGCGAGCAAAGCTCGAGCGCATTGCTCCGCCTCGGCGAGCATTTCGGTAAACGTCCACTGTCGTCGACCTCCGGGATCCGGGATGCCCTCGATCAGTGCGATCCGGTCGGGGGTCTCTGCCACCGCCTCGCGGAGTAGATCGCCAATAGTGAGGTCCCGAACAGTTGGCGTGTCCTGGCCCGTGGTGTGAGAGATGGTGAGCGCCATCTACCCATCATTATCGAAAGACACGCCAAGGTCTGGCCCCAGCAGAACTTAGTCGGCCACCTCGGCGCGGATCTCGGCGGAGTGTTCGCCCATTCGGGGTGGCCGGAGGGCGGTGGAACGGGCGACGCCGTCGATGCGAATGGGGGAGCGGACGGACCGATATCCGTCGTCGCCAGTGACCAGCGGATCGGTGTTCATCTCATTGCCCCACGCGATGGCCTCGTGGATTGAGTTGATTGGGCCACACGGTACGTCGGCGGCACGCAGGCAGGCGACCCACTCGTCGCGGGTACGAGTGCTCAGCGTCGTCTCGAGCTCAGCATTCAGCTCTATGACATTGGCTCGTCGGATCGTGTTGTCGGTAAATCGCGGATCCTCAAGGAGATCGGCCCGTCCGATGGCCCGGCACAAGGCTGCGAAGAGTTTTTGATTCGCGGCAGCGATGATCATCTCGCCATCAGCGACCCGGTACGACTCGTAGGGGGCGATTGATGCGTGGCGGTTCCCGTTGCGGCCGGGGTCACTGCCGCCCATCAGAGCGGCTGTCTGATGGTTGAGCGTGCTCGCCAGCGCAGTGTCAAACAGCGAGACTTCGATGTGGCGGCCGACTCCCGTGACGTTTCGCTCGTGAAGCGCAGCGAGCACACCGATGGTGGCATTCATGCCGGTCATCATGTCGACAATGGGGACCCCCACTCGCAACGCCCGACTGTCGGCTTCGCCGGTGAGGTGCATTGGTCCGCCCATTGCCTGAGCGACGAGGTCGTAGCCGGGGAGATCAGCGGCGTCGGTTTCTGCGCCGTACGCGGTGATGGACGCGGTGATGATGTCGGGTCGGTCGGCGGCCAATGAGGCGTGGTCGAGCCCGAGGCTGGCGGCAAAGCCAGGCTTGTAGTTGTCAAGCACGATGTCGCCGGTGCGAGCGAGCCTTTGAGCGAAGGCGACGTCGTCGGCGTCCTTGAGGTCGAGCACGATCGACCGCTTGTTTCGGTTGAGCGATGAGTAGTAGGTGGCCTCTTGTTCGGTGCTGCCTTCGCCATCATCGATGTCTCGCCACGGCGGACCCCAGATGCGGGTGTCGTCGCCCAAACCTGGTCGTTCGATCTTTACTACGTCGGCGCCCAGGTCACCGAGCGTTTGCCCGACAAATGGACCAGCGAGCACTCGGGAGAAATCGATCACTCGTATACCGACGAGGGGCTGGGGTGTATCAGTGGTCACAGAGAACCGGTCTATCAGCGAAGATGGTGTCCGCATGCAGATGGTTCTCTCCCAATTCGTGGTCACGCCGTGCGCGCTCGGGATAAAGGGGGTTTCATCGTCGCTCGAATCGGGCATGATCATGGATGTGTGGTGCGCCATGGCCCACGCGTGAGAGATGATCTCTTTGGTATTGGAGCCGATCAGCGTTGCCCATGGCGGAGCGCTCCGATAGGACTGGCCTGTGTCTAACTCTGACGATGGTACCTCTGCGGTCCGGTCCAACTCTGGAACTGACTTCATTCGCGAGATGCTCAAAGAGCATTCGATGAATGGGCCCTATGGCGGTCGTGTACAAACCCGGTTCCCACCGGAGCCAAACGGTTTTCTTCACATTGGTCACGCCAAATCGATCACGCTGAATTTCGGTGTCGCTGACGAGTTCGCCGGCGAGTGCCGTCTGCGGTTCGATGACACAAATCCGGAGACAGAAGACGCTCGCTTCGTTGACGCCATCCAGGAGGACCTGCGATGGCTTGGCATTGATCCTGGTGAGCCTGCCTTTGCCTCCGACTACTTCGGCCAGCTCCATGCGTGGGCCGTTGACCTGATCGAACGTGGGCTGGCATACGTCGATGATCAGGATGCGGAAACCATCTCGAAGAACCGGGGCGGGTTCACTACCCCCGGTACCAATTCGCCTTGGCGCGATCGAAGTGTTGAGGAAAACCTTGACCTTTTCGCGCGGATGAAGGCGGCTGAATTTGCTGACGGCGAGAAGGTCCTGCGGGCCAAGATCGACATGAACCACGAAAACATGCAGATGCGTGATCCTGTGATGTACCGCATTCGCAATCAGCACCATTTCCGTACCGGGGATCAGTGGAAGATCTACCCGACCTACGACTGGGCTCACGGGCAGAGCGACGCCATCGAAGGCACGACCCACTCGTTATGCACGCTCGAATTCGACAGCCATCGACCGCTGTACGACTGGTATCACGAGGCAATCGGACTCGACACCGACCATCCCCGTCAAACCGAGTTCGCCCGGCTCAACCTGACCCATACGGTGATGAGCAAGCGCAAGCTGTTGGAGCTTGTCGAAGAGGGCCACGTTGACGGCTGGGACGACGCCCGCATGCCGACGCTTCGCGGACTACGTCGTCGCGGTCATCCGCCTGAGGCCATCCGTGACTTCTGCGGCCACATTGGTATCGCCAAAGTCAACGGCGTACATGAGGTCGAACTCCTCGAGTCGTTTGTTCGTACCCGGCACAATCGCCATGCTCTGCGCCGCATGGCGGTTCTCGATCCCCTTGAAGTCGTCATCACCAACTGGCCGACAGATGAACGGGGCGTAGGTCAATCCGACATTCGCACTGCGATCAACAATCCGGAGGATGAGACAGCGGGAACTCGCGAAGTCCCATTTTCGGGGCGATTGTTCATCGAGCGTGACGATTTCATGATCGATCCGCCAAAGAAGTTCTTCCGTCTCGCCCCTGGCCGCGAGGTTCGCCTGCGAGCCGGCTACTTCATCACATGCGATGAGGTCGAGACCGGCCCTGACGGCGAAATCATCCGCCTGCTCTGCAGCTACGACCCAGAGACCGCTGGCGGACAAGCCCCTGATGGGCGCAAGGTCAAGGCCACAATTCACTGGGTGTCGGCCGAGCATGCCCTCGATGTCGACGTAGCGCTCTACGAGCGCCTGTTCACCGACGAACATCCCGGCTCTGGTGGAGACGACCCGTTCGCTTCGCTCAACTCTCAGTCTCGTGAAGTGCGGTTGGCGAAGGCCGAGCCGGCGGTGGCTGACATTGCGCCGGGTGAGGTCGTGCAGTTTGAGCGTCTCGGCTATTTCGCTCGAGATCTTGATGACGACCCTGCCGCCGATCCCACGTTCTTTCACCGCACGGTCGGGCTCCGTGACGAGTGGGCCAAGATTCAGAAGCGCCAGAGCTAGGACGTAAAACCGAAGCTGGCTGTTCTAATCACGGTGTTAGCGTTACCGGGTGGCGACGTGGTCTGAGTTCACGACATACATGATCACGTCTGCCGTGGTCATGGGCACATCCGTTGTGTATCTCGCCTACATCCGATTCAGGTACAAGAGCGGCGCTCGAGCGCTGCGGCGGATGACGTATTGGTACCTCTCCAGTCTGGTGGTCATTGCCACGATCGCTCGCTGGTCTGAGGTCACCGAAACGCGATGCCGTCGCAATCCCATGGAGTTCTGTCGATACAACGACGGGGTTCCGGTGATGGCGGTGATCGTGATGGTCTTTTTTGTGGCTGGCATAATCCGAGCCAGGTTGGCTTACGCCGACCGTTGAGTGGTTTTCGGCCCGATAGAGGTCGGGTCCGATCACCGTCGCATGAGGGCGGCCATTGGCGTGGCGCACTCAGAACAGGCGAACGAGAGCTTCGTGTTCGATGTGGACGACTGGTTCGCCATTGAGCGTCATTTCCATCTGCACGACAGCCCGTTCACCGCTGCGAGTCTCAAATCGGTCGATCTCAAAGGCCTCGACCACTACGACATCGCCGGGGTTTACGGTCCCATAGTGGGCGACTCGGCTTCGGGTGTGAACCCAGGCACCATCAATCATCTGCTCGACAAATACTTGGTTGGCAAGCGTGATCCACACCACAGGATGCACGAGTTGCTCAATGGCATACAGACTGAGGTCCTCACCGGCGCGAGCAGCGTAGCCAGTCCATTGATCGGTGAGTTTGAACACCCTCGGCTCGAGACGCGTGCCCACTGGAGCAGCGAAGGGTTTGGGGTTTCGCGTCGGGGTGAGAGAGGCGCATTCGCGGCCGCCAGCATGGGCGACGATTCGTTGGTCGTCGTCGGGGGTGACTGTGAGCGGCTCGTCGGCGAGGACTGGACCGTGAAACGCCACGTCGTAGCCACCGGCCGTGACCCAGTCGGCGCCCCATGCTTCAGCGACGGGACGGGTCATGTACGCGGCGATGGTTGTGCCGGCCACGACTGCCCCAGCAAACCCGGCGGCCATGCCACCCTTAACGGTGTGGACCGGATTGCCGCTGTGCTCGGGCAGGTTGACCGCGTTGATCGACCAAGGCTTCATCACGCGTCCCAACTGGCCCGGGTTTTGCCGCGAGGATCATGCTCAAGACGGGTGGTGTTGCCGAACACCATTGTCGGCCGGGTGTCGTCGTAGCGTCGCCAATCGCCGATGCCATCGTGGGTCGGGTTGGCGTCGCGCACAAAGCCGATCCAGGCGTAGTGCATGTTGTCGGAGATCTCGACGGGCCAGGATCCGGGTGGCCCCATGATTCGTTGCCAGCCCGCGGCAGCGCCGTGGAGGTCGGCTTGCCAAACGAACGGAATCTCGAGCGCGTGCATCGAGCCGAAGAATCCGTTGAACTCGGTGCTCTGCCACTCGAACAGATACGTGAAGACAGGTGTATCGGCGGCGGCTGCAGCGTCGGCGACATGAAGACTCGACGTTCGAAACAGTGTGTCTCCGATCATCGACACGGCGAGCGTGCGGTTGTCTGTGGCCGGCTGCTCGGCGCGAAACGCCTCGATCACCGGGTCAGGGGTTGACGTGTGGTCAGCGGCCAGCGACCTGAGCAGGTCGTCGCTGATCTCTTTGGGCAGGTGACCACCGAATAGCGTGCCTTCATCGAGGTTGGTTCCGAGGAGTAGTGGAATGCCCCGCTCCCCGGCGGCTTCTGGTGGTGACCGGGTGACGGTGATGCCGTCGATGGCCGGCCGAATTCCTCTCCGGGCCGAACCCGGCAAGCGCGGTCTGGCGACAGTGGACCCGACTGTGGCAGTAGCCAGTTGTTTCTGAATCTCGATGATTGCATCCGCGGGGAGGGAGCGGAGTTCGTCAACGCCGTGGGCTCCGGCGGCGGCAAGCACTTCTTGGGCTAAGGCGGTGGAGGGGGGCATGAACGCGGCAGGAGCACTTTGTGAGATCGCCTGGTGGTACAGGTCGTCGGCTTCCGGTGATGCAAGGATCGCCATCACTGATCCGGCGCCCGCCGACTCGCCCGCGATCGTGACCCGGGTGGGGTCGCCGCCAAACACTGCGATGTTGTCGTGGACCCACCGCAGCGCGGCGATTTGGTCACGGATGCCGTTGTTGTGAGAGCCTGCGAGTTCGGGATCAAGATGGCCGAGCTCCATGAACCCGAGCAACCCAAGTCGGTAGTTGATCGAGACGACCACGATGTCGCCGTTGCGGGCGAACGGGCCACCGTCGACTGTGGCCCCTCGCCCGGTCATGTATGAACCACCGTGGATCCAGATCAGCACGGGACGCGCAGCGTTGTCGGGGGCCGGGGTGTAGACGTTCAGGAAGAGGCAGTCCTCGTTTGTCGCGTACCCTGTCGCCGGAAGCGGGCTGTCGGGGTCCCTTTCGATCTGGGGTGCGCTTGCGCCAAGGTGCGTGGCGCTTCGTGTGCCGTCCCACGGGATCGGCGGTTGGGGCGGGCGGAATCGAAGATCGCCGATGGGTGGTGCCGCGTAGGGCACGCCGAGAAACTCGTGCACCCCGTCTCGAATGCGCCCTTGGAGGGCACCGAGTGATGTGACAACAGGTGGAGGCGTTGCAGTGTCGGTCATGGTTTCAGCTTTGAATGACAGAGAAGTCGCTGATCTGGATGTCTTCGGCGCCGCCGTCTTGGAAGTTGTCGGCGACGCGCCCCTCGATGAGTTCGCGCCAACCGAACTCTCGATAGCGGGGGGCAGGGTCGGCAAGTTCGGCGATCGGGGCGAGGAGAGCGTTACGGGGTGGGTTGGCGAAGAAAGGGATGCTGTAGCGGTTGCTTGTGGTCATCGGCACAACCCGGTGCACGGCAGCCTTGTAGCGATCGTTGGTCCAGACCTGCATGGCATCGGCAAGGTTGACCACGATGGTCCCGGCAATCGGCGGGACATCGATCCAGCCGTGCTCCGGCGATCTCGCCTGCAAGCCGCCCGTGTCGTCCTGAAGTAGCAGCGTCAGCACCCCGGTATCGGTGTGATAGCCGAGTGCGGTTTCGCCCAACGGTGCGAGACGGTCACGCTCGTCGATGGGGACGGGATCCTCTATTGGATAGTGATTGAGCCGAACCGTGCTGGATGTTCGGTTGATCGCCAGTTCGTCATCGACTGTGACCGGATCGCCGAGCGCGTTGGCTAGCACTGTGATGGTGCGTTGCGCCAAAGCTGCGAACTCATCGAAGAACTCGACAAGCTGGGTATGGAAACCGTGGGGCGCCGTTGGCCACTGGTTGAGTTCGCGCTCATCGCCGACTTGAGGGTCGATGTAGTCGAACACTTCTTTGTTGTCTCGGCGCCGCTTTGTGAGCTCACGGTCGTGGTAGCCGAGCCCTCGGCTTGGTGTGCGTCGAATCGGCCCCTTGACCGTTTCGTCGCAGGCGAAAAATTTTCGGGTGATGTCCCATGTTCGTTCTATGACCTCGTCAAGGCCGTGGCCGGCGAGTAGGAAGAAGCCGTGATCGCTCGCGGCGCGGTCCAAGTTTGCGAGGTCGGCACTGCTGGGGTTGCCGATGTCGATTGTGGGGACGAGGTCCATGACGCGACGGTAGGCGGCCGACGAGGTTCAGGCCAGACGGTCGGCCAACTCGTCGAGTCGGTTGCAGCCGGTCTGGTGCATGACGTTGACGAGACCTTCGTGGAGGATGTCGTAGGCATGAGAGGCGCCAGCGGTGCCGAGTCCGGCGAGGCCGAACATGAAGGCACGGCCGCAGAAGACAAAGTCTGCCCCGAGGGCCACAGCGCGGGCGACGTCGAGCCCGTCCCGGACGCCTGAGTCGAACAGCACAGGTGCCTGGTTGCCGATCCGATCGACGATGGCGGGGAGAGCCTCGATCGCGGCGATAGAGCCGTCGAGTTGGCGCCCACCATGGGTGGATACTTGGACAGCATCGGCGCCGGTTTCGATGCAACGGGCGGCATCGTCGGCGTCGAGAATGCCTTTGACGACAATTGGCCCGGACCAGCGTTGGCGCACGTCAGCGAGGTAGTCCCAATTGAGGGTGCCGCCGAGTGAAGCGCCCACAAAACCTGCCGTCATCTTCAAGGTGGAGTGGTCGACATAGTCTTCGAGTGTGCGAAACCGGGGCAACCCGTTGCGCAGGACACCCATCGCCCAGGCCGGTCGAAGGATGCTTTGGGCGATGAGCGCAGGTCCGATCTTTGGTGGCACTCGTATTCGCGCCCGCCGTTGGCGTTCCCGGCGGCTCGCAATGGGCACGTCGGCGGTTACGACGAGCGTCGTGAAGCCGCACTCGGCGACTCGGTCGAGTAGCCGGTCTCTCAGGTCGGTGTCTCGTGGAGAGTAGAGCTGGAACCAGCCGTGTCCGTCGGCGGCAGGGCCGACCTCCTCGATCTTCCCGGTGCCAACGGTGCTGAGCGTGTGAGGGATGTTCTTCTCGACCGCCATCTTCGCCAATGTGAGGTCGGCTCCTGGCCAGATCAATCCGCTGAGGCCGATCGGGGCGATTCCGATCGGTGCCGCGTACTCCACACCGAACAGGGTTGTGGTCGTGACAGGGTCGAGGATCCCTTTCATCAATTGGGGTCGAAAGCGCACCTCCGTCAGGGCTTCGACGTTTCGGTGCATGGTGGAATCAGTGCCGGTTCCTGAAGCGAGGTATTCCCATGAGAACGACGGAACGCGGCGCTTTGCGAGGCGTTCGAGGTCGGCGATGGCTGGATAACGGTCCATGAGCGGGGCGGGCACCTGCTCATGCTGGCACGGCTGGCAAGCCGAGCGTCGCAGTAAGCGCTGATTTTTTGTTCGGTTTCGGGTTAGTTGAAGCCGAACTCAACCGCACTTGGTGGCGTTGTCACACGGGGACGACTGCGGTGGCTTCTATTTCGACCAGAGTTGCGTCGCTGTTCCGGCCACAGTGAGACCTTTGACAAGTTCGCTCGGCATCGATTCGTTCCAGCCAACGATGTAGGTCGTTATGTTGGCGAGCGCCTGAGTGATCTTGACGGCGAAGTGAACGAGCTTGTCGGGATCAGCGATTGAGGCGTGGGTAAAACCCTGCGGCTTTGGGAGGAGATCGGAGTTCGATGGCCATTGGGCCACCGCAGATCAATCGGTACGAGTGAAGAGATAGGCGAAGGCAGGAACGCGGTACGCGATCCCTCGACCCGAGGCGAGGATTCGTTCGCGGGTGACTTCCTGCGATTTTTTCGGAACCAGGTAGGTGTCGAGGTTGGCTGTGCTGACCCGGTATTCGCCAGCTCGGGCGATAACGACAGCCTCGAGGTCGTAGCGGGGGTCGATGGAGACCAGCCCAGCGTCGCCATGACTGCCGTTGACCAGAAGGGTGCCACCAATCCGAAGATGCTCGGTGCAGTGGTCGGAGACGAACCCGGCAAAGAGAGAGATCAGGAGGTCAACGTCCTGGTCGGGGAGGTCAAGTTTGCTGGTGTAATCGGCGTGGAGGAAGGTGAGGTCGGGTTCGTCTGGCGCCTCTTCGTGTTCCGCAATGATCTGGAGGACGCCTTCTTCATCGGCAAAGAATTTTTTCGCTCGCTTGTCGCTGTCGACATAGACCGCCGAGTCAAAGACGAACGAGGGGGAAATGTCGACAAAGCTCCCCGGGTAGAGCACCCGCTCGGCTTCGATGGCGTTACTGACCGCGGTGAACAACCGTTTCCGGTCGCCCGGATGGCGGTCTTGTTCACTCCATAGTGCTGCCGTCGCTTTTCGGACCATCCTTTGAGGCTAGGCCTCTGCGTCACAGGTCGGGCCGAAGCTTTCAGCGTCATCTAGCTTGATGTTGCTGGTTGAGCCCTTATTTGTTGGGTTCTTCCCCCAAAACTGCCGAATCCCCTGCGACTGCAGGGGATTCGCTTGGCGCGCCCGGAGAGATTCGAACTCCCGGCCTTCTGATCCGTAGTCAGATGCTCTATCCAGCTGAGCTACGGGCGCACTTTGTTGAGTCGACAAGTGTAGGACCACAAGATCGACT
>JAACCU010000083.1 GCA_009937405.1 Actinomycetota bacterium | reverse complement strand
GCACCGGTGCGAGTGGCCATGGTCCCGGGTTTGGCGAATGCTTCACCCGCTGCGCTGCCCTTGAGGGGCACATTCTGTCCGACCCACCCGACATGGCGGATTGCTCGCGAGCTCTCGGCGCACGCCACATACGTCGCCACCCGGCCATCGAGCACGACGAGATAGCTCGACTCCCCGGTTGCCAGGGCGAGGGCATCGAGATGGGGCTGTGCCACCGTTACTACTCGACCGAGCGGTCCTGCCTCGTGCAAGGTGGCGGAGATTCGAAGCAGGGTCGGCCCAGCCGAGAACGTTCCCGATCCATCACGCTCGAGGTACCCGCGGGCCTCAAGGGCGCGCAGGTGACGCAGGGCCGTGGTTGGCGTGAGATCTGCAGCAGTTGCGGCGGACGCCAAGTTGCACCCGCCCGCCTCCAACACAATCTCCAAAAGATCAAGGACCCGACCAATCGACCTTGGCACCAGATCGTTTTGCTCGCCTAACTTGCTGAGTTCCGTCATCGATCCCCAAGCTCCGTTAATGTCAACAGGTGACATTGCTTGTTGCGTGTTGACAAGGTACGGGACAGATGCACACACTGCAAGCATGAGCACTCTTGACGTTGGCACACCAGAGACTGGCATCTCTGCACCCCGAGGCACGGACCTGAACTGCAAGGCATGGCCCCAAGAAGCCGCCTACCGAATGTTGCAGAACAACCTCGACCCTGAGGTGGCAGAAAACCCGGACCAACTGGTGGTCTACGGCGGCACGGGCAGGGCTGCCCGCTCATGGGACGCCTATCGGGCCATGCTCAGAACTCTCACCACGCTCGACAATGACGAAACCATGCTCGTGCAGTCGGGGAAGCCGGTCGGCGTGATGCGTACCCACGAGTGGGCGCCTCGAGTGTTGATGGCCAACTCCAACCTCGTTCCTGACTGGGCGAACTGGGACGAGTTCCGTCGACTCGAGCACCAGGGCCTGACCATGTACGGCCAGATGACTGCGGGCTCGTGGATCTATATCGGGACGCAGGGAATCCTGCAAGGCACCTATGAGTGCTTCGCCGAGATTGGTCGAAAGCGCTTTGGGGGAACGCTGGCAGGGACGCTCACTATCACTGCCGGCGCCGGTGGCATGGGCGGCGCGCAGCCACTGGCCGTCACCATGAACGACGGTGTCGTGCTCGTGATCGACGTTGACCAACGCATGCTTCAGCGTCGTGTCGACCATCGCTATCTTGATGAGATCGCACCTGACTACGCGTCGGCTGTCGCTCGGGTCACCGAAGCGAAGCGACTCCGCAAGCCCCTCTCCGTCGGCTTACTCGGCAACGCCGCCGATCTTCTTCCCCGTCTCCTCGCCGACGGGATCGATGCCGACATCGTCACCGACCAGACGAGCGCTCACGATCCCCTGAGCTATATACCGAACGACATCTCACCGCAAGCAGCCGCCGACCTAAAGGACAACGACCCACAGGAGTTCACCCGACGGGCCCGTGGTGCCATGGCCACCCACTGTCAGGCCATGGTGGGTTTCATGGATGCGGGCGCCGAGGTTTTCGACTATGGCAACAGCCTGCGGGCCGAGGCCCAACTTGGTGGCTACGAGCGAGCATTCGATTACCCCGGCTTCTTGCCTGCGTACATTCGACCATTATTCTGCGAGGGTCTCGGACCGTTCCGTTGGGTTGCGTTATCGGGCGATCCAGCCGACATCGCGGCCACCGACCGAGCGGTACTCGAGGAGTTTCCAGACAATGAAGGGCTAGCCCGTTGGATTCGCCTCGCCGGCGAACGCGTGGCGTTTCAAGGCTTACCGGCCCGTATCTGCTGGCTCGGCTACGGCGAACGTCATCGCCTTGGGCTCCGCTTCAACGAGATGGTGCGGTCCGGAGAGCTGAAAGCTCCGCTGGTAATCGGCCGAGATCATCTCGACTCCGGTTCTGTGGCATCGCCGTACCGCGAGACCGAAGGCATGCTCGACGGCTCCGATGCCATCGCCGACTGGCCACTGCTCAACGGCTTGGTCAACACGTGCTCGGGGGCCACCTGGGTCAGCATTCACCACGGAGGCGGGGTGGGCATCGGTCGCTCCATCCATGCCGGCCAGGTCTGTGTGGCCGACGGCACGGACTTGGCCGACGAGAAGCTCGAACGAGTTCTCACCAACGACCCTGCCATGGGTGTTATCCGCCACGTCGATGCCGGCTACGACCGGGCCATAGACGTTGCGCAAGAACGCGGGATTCAGGTTCCGATGGCGCAGAAGCCATGAGCGTCCGTCCGATCCTCGCGATCGGCCACCCAGTCCTGCGAGAGGTCGCCGTTGATGTCGTGGTCGACGAGATCCAGGGCGAAGATGTCCGGTCACTGATCAACGACCTGATCGACACCATGCGCGACGCAAGTGGGGCAGGGCTTGCGGCCAATCAGATCGGCGTGGCGCAACGCATCATCGTCATGGAGGTAGGCGAGAACCCCCGCTACCCCTACAAGCCTCGTCTCCCCCTGACGGTCGCCATCAATCCGGTCATCACCGCACTCGACGACGAGATGGTCGAGATCAACGAAGGCTGTCTCTCCGTCCCCCTGCGGGGAAATGTCCAGCGCAACGTCAATATCCGGGTCGATTACTTTGACCGTGATGGGGTCGCTCATGGCGAGACGAAACGTGGTCTCACTGCCGGCACATGGCAGCATGAGGTCGACCATCTCGACGGTGTTCTGATCACGGACCGAGCGGCGCCCGGATCGCTCGCCACATGGGCTGAGTACGAAACGCATCATCGCGATGCGTTCGTCGAGCGAATCACGGCATTCGTTGAACGAGTCGGCTCGTGACTCGCTTTCACTGCGAGCACGCGCTCATCGGGGGCACCAGCGAACGCGACGTCGCCATCATGGTCAATGGCGGCCGAATCACAGCCATCGCCTCAGGAGTGGCGCCGGCCCCCGATGCCCAGCGACTCTCCGGCTTCACCATTCCGGGGATGGCCAACGCCCACAGCCACGCCTTTCACCGGGCCCTGCGTTCGCGCACCCAGGCGAACCGCGGAACCTTCTGGAATTGGCGGGAGGTGATGTATCGCGCCGCAGAGCGACTCACTCCCGAAAACTACCGCCGCCTGGCTCGGGCCACGTTCGCGGAAATGGCCATGGCCGGCATCACCGCAGTCGGCGAATTCCACTATGTGCACCATCAACTCAACGGGAGCCCCTACGACGATCCCAACGCCATGAGCCAAGCCCTACTCGGAGCCGCCGCCGATGCCGGGATCCGTATCACACTGCTGGACACGCTCTACCTCCATGGCGGCCTTGACTCGCACGGCTATGTCGCACTGGCTGGCGCTCAGCGCAGGTACAGCGACGGCTCCGCTGATGCCTGGGCCGAGCGCGTCGACAGTCTGCGGCCAAACGACGGCCAAATCGTTGGGGCGGCCGTGCATTCGGTTCGAGCAGTGGATCCAGAGTCGATTGCCCTGGTGGCGGCGTGGGCCCAAGAAAGCGACGCCCCTGTCCATGCCCACGTTTCGGAGCAAATAGCGGAGAACGAGCAATGCTCTGCCCATCACGGCTGCACCCCGACCCAACTCCTTCACTCCCATGGCCTGCTGAGTCCGAGGTTCAGCGCCGTCCATGCTACGCACCTCAGTCCCACAGATATCGCACTGCTGCACGACACCGGATCGACGGTTTGCATGTGCCCGACGACTGAGCGAGACCTTGGCGACGGCGTCGGCCCCACTCCGCAGTTCACCGATGCCGGAATTCCCATCACACTTGGCTCTGATTCACATGCGGTGATTGATCACTTCGAGGAAAGTCGGGCCATCGAACTCGACGAGCGACTCATGAGCGAGGAGCGAGGCATTCATACCGCCGGCGATCTGTTGCGAATGGCCACAGAGACAGGGCAGCAAAGTATCGGCTGGCACGACGCGGGCACACTCGCTGTTGGTCAGCGTGCTGATCTTGTAACCATCGCCCTTGACAGTGTGCGCACCGCGGGTGCCGACCCGTCTGATCCCGTGGCAACAGCCGTCTGTGCCGCTTCAGCCTCTGATGTTCGCTCCGTGGTGGTCGACGGTCGGCTCATCGTCGAGGACCATCGACACCTAGACATTGACGTCGCCGCCGCACTCGCCGCCTCGATTACCAGCCTCATGGAGGACTGACCCATGGCCCTTGCTCACTCGCTTGTCATCGACAACATCGGCTCGCTGATCACCAACGACCCAACGATCGGCGAGGGCCCCCTCGGAATCCTCACTGATGCCTGTGTGGTGGTCACCGATGGCGACGTCGAGTTCGTGGGTCCGGCTGGTGCGACCGCTGACGATCACATTGATGCCGAAGGAGCATGCGTACTACCCGGGTTTGTTGATTCCCACACCCATCTCGTCTTCGCCGGCGACCGCTCCGAAGAGTTCACGACCCGCATGGCCGGCCAGCCCTACGATGGTGGAGGCATTCGCGTAACCACCGACGCCACACGAGCAACCGAAACCAGCGAACTGGACCGCCTCGTCCGCTTGCGGTTGCGTGAGGCCCACCGGGCAGGCACGACCACTATTGAAATCAAGTCCGGCTACGGCTTGAACGTGGCCGACGAGGCACGTTCGCTCGAGATAGCGCAGCGTCATACCAGTGAGACCACCTTCCTTGGGGCACACCTCCTGCCCAGCGAGTACGACGGACGAGCAGACGACTACATCGACCTCGTGTGCAACGAGATGCTCGCGGCGTCACAGCCCCATGCCAAGTGGGTCGACGCATTCTGCGAAACGGGCGCATTTGACGAAGACCAAAGCCGAGCTGTGCTTGAGGCGGGAAAGGCCGCGGGGCTAGGCCTACGCCTACACGGCAACCAACTCGGCCCCGGACCAGGAGTTCAACTCGCCGTCGACTGTGGTTGTGCCTCCGTGGACCACTGCACCCATCTCACCGACGCCGACATCGACGCCCTGGCCGGAAGCGACACGGTGGCGACCTTCCTCCCCGCCGCCGACTTCTCGACGCGCCAGCCCTATCCAGATGCTCGCCGGGTCATCGATGCCGGAGCGACCGTCGCCATCGCATCCAACTGCAACCCCGGATCGTCGTATACGACCTCAATGTCGTTTTGCATTGCGATCGCCGTCCGCGAAATGCACATGACCATCGATGAGGCCATCCAGGCCGTCACCACCGGAGGCGCGGCGGCGCTTCGCCGCCACGATGTGGGGCACCTCTCCCCCGGCGCCGCTGGACATCTGGTGATTCTGGATGCGCCATCACATCATCATCTTGCCTACCGTCCTGGCGTCCCCTTGATCCGCCACACGATTGGCCCGCTTGGTTCGGAATTCTCACCATGACGACGCCCCACATCGATTCGCGATTGCACCCGATCAACGACGTCGGCTATGCAGCGGCCTGCAAAGAGGAGCTCGATTCAGCGGGGGCCCTGGTACTCCCCGGCTTCTTCACCGCCGAGGCCATCAATGCCATTGTCGGCGAGTCCGCTCCTCGTGAAGACGAGGCGTTCTACGCCGCATCAACGCACAACGTGTATCTCACGCCGACCGACGCCGCGCTCGCCTCGGACCACCCCTTCAATCGTCAGGTTGTGAGCAGCAAGGGGCTCCTGGCCGCTGATCAAGTGACCGCCGACTCCCCCCTGCGTGACGTCTACAACGACCAAACATTCCGTGCCTTCCTGTGCGCCGCGCTGGGGATCGATTGGATCTATCCGTACGCCGATGCCTTGTCCTCCATCAATGTTCATTTCGCGGCACAAGGACACGAGCTCGGATGGCATTTCGATAACTCATCGTTCGCGGTGACCATGCTGCTTCAAGCGCCCGAAGCCGGCGGGGCGTTCGAGTACGTGGCCGCAGTGCGTGACGCCGATTCTGGCGAGCAGGGATATCGGCGAGTTGCCACCGTCCTTGACCGAGAAGAGCCAGTGGAGGTGCTCCGGTTCGAGCCCGGGGCCCTCGTAATGTTCCGGGGTCGCGACGCGCTCCACCGAGTGACACCCACTGAAGGCGACACGACGCGGATACTGGTGGTCTTCGCGTTCAACGATGCACCCGGAGTGGCGCTTTCGGAATCGGCGCTGCAAACGTTTTATGGCCGAGTCCGTTGATCAGCGTTTCTCTTTGAACGAAAGCGCAACAGCCGCAGCGCTGAAGATCACGCTGACGCCCCCGATCAAAGGTGTGAGCGGCAAGAGGGCGACGAAGTCCGAGCCAAAGAAGTCAGGGATGAGACGCACGGCCCGACCGCCTCGGTAGCGGGCTACGTTTTGCTTGAAGTCAGACAGTGCTGGGCCGATGAAGAACGTGTGCATCGCCGCGGGTTCATTCGTGCCAGCCTTGTTGGCCTCGGGGGCGCCACATCGTTCGGTGTAGCTCTCCCCGCGGCCGGCGCTGTCACTGAGGGGCCGTACGGGTCGCTGTCTGGTCGGGATCCGGACGAACACGGCCTTGTTCTTCCTCCAGGATTTACCGCCCGAGTCATAGCGGTCGCCGGTGAGCCTGTCGCCGACTCCGGCTACATCTGGCCGATCTTTCCTGATGGAGCCGCAGTCTTTGATGACGGTGCAGGAGGCTGGATCTATGTCGCGAACAGCGAAGTCTTTGTCCCCTCGCTCGGCGGTGTGTCTGCGATCCGGTTTGACGGGTCCGGCACGGTCGTCGATGCCTATTCAATTCTTGAAGGAAGCACCGCTAACTGCGGCGGCGGAGCCACGCCGTGGGGCACTTTCTTGTCGGGCGAGGAGACATCGGAGCCCGGAGGCGTGATGTGGGAGTGCGACCCGACGGGTCAGTCCCCAGCCCGCTCCCACCCATCGATGGGAGTCTTTCGCCACGAGGCGGCCGCCGTTGACCCCAAGCGTGAACTCGTCTACCTCACCGAAGATGTCGAGGACGGAAACCTTTACCGGTACACGCCTAGCGAGTACCCCAGTCTGGCCGAAGGCGTCCTTGAGGCGGCGGCCATCGACGGCAGCGGCGCTGTCCGCTGGCTCGCGATTGCGGACCCACTCGCAACCGAGGTTGCTACTCGCTACCAGGCACCGGGGGCCACGGTCTTTGCTGGCGGCGAGGGCATCTGGTATCACGACGATGTCGTGTTCTTCACGACGAAGCACGACAACAAGATTCATTCGATCGACCTTGTCGAAAACATCCATACCGTGATCTATGCCGCCGATCCGGAGATGGTGGCAGACGGCACCGCGACGTTGTCTGGCGTCGACACTCTCACCGTGGATACGCCAACCGGGGATGTCTTTGTCGCCGAGGACGGCGGGAACATGGAGATCGTGATACTTACGCCCGCTGGCGCGATGGCTCCATTCCTTCGCATCCTTGGGCAAGACGGCAGTGAAGTTACCGGTCCTGTATTCAACCCCGCCGGCGACCGGTTGTACTTCTCAAGCCAACGAGGCCCGAGTCGACGTTCGGTCAATGACATACAACCCGAATTGTCAACGCTCACCAATACCGCTGGTCTGACCTACGAGGTCACCGGACCGTTCCGCAATCGAACGATCGTCGAACCGTCCGACACAGTGGCGAGCAGTCCCACCCCGACCACCACGATTTCGGCCGCAACCGATGCGTCAACTTCGTCGGAGGGATCGACTCGTAGTGCCCCGTTTATGGCCGGAGCCGCTCTTCTTGCGGCTGGTGCTGGCGTCGCCGCGATCAGACGACGAGGCAGTGGAATCCCCGGGACGTAGCCAAACGAAAGTTCAATCCACCGAAAACATCACTTCCATCGAGTCGCCGGCGTCTCATGGCGCTGAGAACAGCCGATGACGTTGATTTTGATGTCGAGTGGCGAAGCCGCACTCTTCCTTCGCCTTTGGCGCCCGGCAAGGGCGGTCCCCGCCCGATCTTCGACGGGGCCGACGACCGTCTACATTGGCGGCACTCCATCCCGGAAGGCCTGCAATGTCAGATAGTGATCTCAAGGCACAGACCGCCGACTTCGAGACACCAGTTTTCGAGTCGACTGCGTTCACCACGCCGCCACCGCTCTCAGAGGCCACGGTGGCGATTGTCACCACTTCATCGCTGCATCATCCCGACCAGGAAGACTTTGGGCCTACCGAGACCGGGTACCGGGTTCTCAACGGCAGTCAGCGCGACTATGTGACCGGCCACTGGAGCCCGAACTTCGACGCAACCGGCTTTGCCTACGACATGAACACGGTGTTTCCGCTCGATCGGCTTGACGAGCTTTCCTCACAGGGCGTCATTGGTAAGGTCGCGGGCCACCACTTGTCCTACGCTGGTAACCAGTTCGAGCTCAGCGCTGTGCGGATGGACAGTGGCCCTTCCGGCGGTCGTTGGCTGAAAGAGCAGGGCGTCGACGTCGTGCTACTAACCCCGGTTTGACCGCTCTGCACGCGTACCGTGAGTACGCTCGCCCACGTCTTTGAGGCCGAGGGCCTCGCCACGATTGCACTCGGTTCGATGCGAGATGCCATCGAACACACGGCACCGCCCCGAGGGCTCTTCTGCGACTTTCCGCTTGGACGCCCACTTGGCGTGCCCGGTGACGCCGAGTTCCAGCACGAGGTCCTGGCTGCTGCGTTTGGTCTACTCGAAGCGACCGAACCCGTCTTTGCTCAGTACCCCATCAGTATCGAGGAGGATGCGTCCGAGGTAATCGCCTGCTCTCTTCCGCCCCGCCATGATCCTGATGCTCATCCGGCGATCGATGAGGCCCGTGGATTGCGGAACGCGTATGACCGCGGTGCTGTCCAGACAGGCAATCGCAATGGAGCTGGCCGTGTCGTTTCTGCCGATGACATTCCTGACGCTATTGAAGCGTTCGTTCGTGTCGCTGAAGGCACCCCCTGGAAGGAAGCCGGTATCCCGGGAATCCCCGCTCGGGTCAGCCAAGACATTCGCGGTTACTACGAGACCGCGGCACTTGCCATGGTTGACCATGTGCCGTCTGCTTGGGCCGGGACCCGATGGTTCCTCGAAAAGACGGAGACGGGCAAGATCATCCTCGGTGCCCGCGCCGCCATGCGCGAGTCAGGGGCCAAACACGCTCTCTGGTTTTACATCACCCCCGGGGACCGGTAGAGGTCAGATGGTCAGGCACTCCATCCTCTAACACCTGCTCTGGTAGTTGGGTCCACGCCGGAGCCAAAGTTGGATGCACATTCGACTTCTCGCTAGTACCGTGTCCGCGCCCCCAAGCGACAGAGCCGATAAATCCGATGAAAGTCACCCATGAGAGTTCTGTCACCCCGGAGCAAATCGACCATCTCGGCCACATGAACGTTCGTTTTTACGGTGTCAATGCTCGTGCCGGCACCCTGGCTCTGCTCGCAGGACTTGGTCGAAGCGCGAACGACACCCGACTGGACGACATATACACGCGCCACTTCACCGAGCAGACGGAGGGCGCCGCTCTCCAAGTCCACACTGCCATTCTCGGTGCAAGTCCGACACGGATCACGCTTTACCACGAGCTGCACAACGTGGAAACCAACGTCGTTGCTGCCTCGTTCGTGCATGGCTTGGCCCCTGCGACGCGACGCTTTGGTCATGAAATCGTTGACGGCCTGGAGGCCGACGCCATCACCATTCCCGCTCACGGCGCCCCTCGCTCGATTTCTCTCGATGCCGATCTTCTCGGACCAGCCCCATCTCTCGAGCAAGCCATCGATCAAGGCCTAGCAGTCCGCTTGCCTCGTGAGATCAGTGCCGCCGAGTGCGGCAGCTCCGGTGCCCATCTGGATGCGTACTTGAGTTCGATGAGTTGGTTAGGTCTACGTTCCGATGGACGCGCCTCGGAGCCGACGCTCATTGCCGGCCCCAACGGCGAGAAGATCGGCTTTGCGGTGATGGAGAACCGCATCGTTGTCAACCGGCGTGTCCGCCTCGGCGACTCGATCCAGGCATTCGAGGCAGTCGTCAGGATTGCAGACAAGGCAACCCACCGCGTGCAGTGGGTCTACGATGTTGTGCGCCGTGATCTTGTTCACGCGCAAGAGTCCGTGAGCGTTGCCTTTGACACGCTCAGTCGTCGAGCAATAAGCATCCCTGCTTCGATGCGGGCCGAAGACGAAAAGCGGCTCGCCCCCAGTCACTTGCCGGTCATGGCTTGAACACCTCGCCGGTGACGACGTCGGCGTCAGCGCGTCGGGCGCTGCAATAATCAGCCTTGAGCGGATGGCGCTTCCTCTCTGTGTCGACGAGAAGGTCACGCTGGCGCGGTTCATTGCCAACGTGCTTCGTGCTGACTTCACCCATGTAGGAGTCCGAGATGCCGTCCAAGGCCGAATCGGACAGTAAGGTCTCCCCATGAGCGACACTCGCACCTATACCGTGCCAGGCATCAGCTGTGATCACTGCAAGCGGGCTATTGAGGACAAGGTCACACCGCTCACCGGCGTTGACACGGTGGAGATCGATGTCGAAGCCAAGACTGTCACCGTGGCTGGCGGAGATAGCAGCGACATCGAGTCAGCGATCTCCGCCGCTGGCTATGCCATCGCATAGTTCGCACAGCTTGATGACGTCTTCGACACCAACCGAACGGCTCTACGACATCGTCGAGCAGGGACTCTGTATTGGCTGTGGCCTCTGCGAGTCAGTTGCTGGTCGTGAGACGGTTTCTATGATGAAGGTTCCGTCCGGGTACCAGCATCCGGTTGTGATCGGTCAGCTTGAGCATTCAACGGTCGACACGATCTACGACGTCTGCCCCGGAACTCGGGTTGATGGCATGCCCGATGCGCATATCACCGAAGGCACCTCTATAGATCCCGTTTGGGGTCCGTGGAGGAGAATCGCATTGGGCTGGGCCGGAGACCCGGCGGTGCGGTACGAGGGTTCCACGGGTGGGGTTCTCACCGCTCTCGCCCAATACCTCCTAGCCAGCGACCGAGTCGACTTCATCCTTCATGTCCGAGCGTCCACGGTCGAGCCGCTGTTTGGCGAGCCAACCCTCAGCTTCACTGAGGCCGATGTCATGGCCGCCGCTGGCTCCCGTTATGGGCCGACGGCTCCCCTGCTCAATGTGCACGACGTTCTCGACCGAGGACAACCATTCGCGTTCATAGGCAAACCTTGCGATATCGGTGCCCTACGAAACTGGGCTCGGCACGACCCACGCGTCGATGAACTCGTCCGCTACTGGCTCACGCCGGTCTGCGGCGGATGGGGCACACCAACGTTCGCCGCGAGTTTCCTCGACCGGATGGGGGTCGACCCTGACGAACTCACCGGCTTTCGCTACCGCGGGAGAGGATGCCCGGGGCCGACCCGGGCCGAAACTGCCGATGGTTCCGTCGATGCGCACTATCTCGATTATTGGGGCGATGACGCCAGCCAATGGTCGCTCCCCTGGCGCTGCAAGATCTGCCCCGACGGGATCGGCGAGGCCGCCGACATCGCCGCGTCAGATGCATGGCCGGGTGGATCGCCGACTCGCGAGGACAGCGTCGACGACCCGGGAACAAACGCAATCATCGCCAGGACCGCGGTCGGCCAGGAGCTGATGGAAGCGGCCGAACGCGACGGTGCGCTCGTTCTTGAGCGCGAGATTGGCCCGGCCGAAATGAGCGAGTACCAGCCCCATCAGGTGCGAAAGAAGCTTGCAGTATCGCCTCGTCTCCAAGGCATCGCTGACGAAAGCAGAGTCGTGCCTCGCTATAGCGGGCTCCGGCTCGATGAGTTGGCCGCCGGACAGTCAGTCGAGGTGAACACCGCGCAACGAGACGGCACCCGGGAGCGCATCCGGAAGGGTAAAGCCACCGAGGCGACGCCAAAGCCGATCGGGTCCTCCTAGAAGACTGTGCAGCCCTAGAAGACTGTGCAGCCCTAGAAGACTGTGTAGCCGCCATCGACGCAGATCTCCTGACCCGTATGGTAGGTCTGCGTCGGGTCAGCAAGGAACGCTCCGATTTCTCGGAACTCGGCCGGGTCGGCCCATCGACGAACCGGAGTCCGCTTGATCGTCGCTTCTCGAAACACGTCACTCTCGTAGCCTCCGCTCGCCAGTTCGGTGATCGTCCAGCCCGGGAGCAGCGAGTTCACGCGGATCTGATAGCGCGCCAGACCTACCGCAAGGGCCCGAACGAGCCCATTCAGTGCGGTCTTGGCGGTGCCGTACGCTTCGTTACCCGCGGCTCCGTGGATCGCCGATGTTGAGGACACGGCGACGAGGCTCCCGCCCTCGCCCTGCTCGACGAGAAGCCGTGCCGCCTCCCGCATGCAGAGAAATACTCCATCGAGATTTGTATCCATGACCGCCCGCCAGTCCTCTAGCGAAAGCTGAAGGAACGGTACTTTCGTACCCCCTCGGCCGGCATTGGCGAAGAGTCCATCCAGTCGACCAAACGCTTCAGCGGATCGTTGCGTGGTCTCGACGACCTGCTCCTCGTCGGTCACGTCACAGACGAAGGCAGCCGCTTTCCCACCCAGTGCTTCGAGCGACGCCACCGCTTCGGCATTCTTGCCTTCGTTGCGGCCCCAGATCACCACCGAGCCGCCAGCACTCACGATGCCCTCGGCCATCCCCAGGCCGATCCCGCCATTGCCGCCCGTGATGATGAAAGTCTTGCCAGTGAGATCGCTCATGGGCCAGACCATAGTTTCGAGCATTGGTTTCGGTCAGATTCGGGCGTTTCTCGGTTCGTCGATCGGACATGGCTTGTCGACGACTCGATCGCACGACTGCAGCTCATTCATTCGCAAAAACCTGTCCAGGCGCGTCGAAACACCACAAAACGGCAGGCTGAATACATGGTTGTGCGGCAAGGTCCGCCTTTTCAATCTCTCCCATCCGGTTGCATAGTGGGCGCCATGACTCCCGCCGAGATCGTCACCGAGTTCATTCGCGCCATCGAGCGAAAGGACGTTGCCGCAGCCGCAAGCTTTGTCGCCGAGAACATCTCCTACGAGAACATGCCGATGGCGCCGATCATCGGTCGGGAGGCCATGATGGCGACGCTTGAGGTCTTCCTCGCCCCAGCGGAACGGGTCGACTGGCAGATTCTTCAACAATGGGAGGTTGGGCGGGTCGTGATCAACGAACGCCTTGACCGATTCGAGATCGGCGATGGACGGCTCGAACTGCCCCTCGCCGGCATCTTCGAAATCAACCACGACGACAAGATTTCATTGTGGCGCGACTATTTCGACATGGGGAGCTACACCCGACAAATGGCGACGCTCACCGGCTCGTGAGCATGAATTCCGAGAGTCCGTCCTTTCCCCTCCAGGAGTTTCTTGGCTTCACGACCATCCATGGCGAAGGCACTGGTACTGCGTCACTTGACCTCGACGAGCGGCACCATAACCCGAACGCAGTCGCTCATGGAGCCGTCGCCTTCGCGTTGATGGACACGGCCATGGGCGCGGCGGCGGTCAGCGTCATTCCTGAGGATCACATCTGTGCCACGATCGAAATGCACACACGGTTTCATCGCGGTGCCACCTACGGCACCCTCACCGCGAGAGCCGAGGTGCTCACCGCTGGAAGCCGAGTGATCCAACTGGAATGCAAGACCACTGACGCCGACGGCCGACTCGTGGCCTCATCCACCGCAAGTTTTGCCGTGATCCAACCTCGACCGAGCTAGGCACCCCAGACGCGATCCGACACCTCGTGCAGGAGCTCCAGCTTCGCCCACTGCTCATCGCTCGTCAGATCGTTGCCAGAGATACCTGACGCGAATCCACACTGCGGACTCACAGCAAGCTGATCGATGTCGATGAAGCGTGATGCTTCCTCGATTCTCGCAACGATCTCGTACGCCAATTCGACCTGAGCCGTCTTCGTGCTGACCAACCCCAGCACAACCACTCTGCCCTTGGGTACGAAGCGCAACGGTTCGAACCCGCCGGCACGCTCAGTGTCGTATTCGAGCAACAGTCGGTCGAATTCAAGCTGGCCAAACACTGCTTCGGCGATCTCGTCGTAATGCCCCTCGCGATGCCACATGCTCGCCCGATTACCGCGACAGATGTGCACCCCAAAGACCGATCGCCCCTTGTGTCCGGCAATCGCTCCGTTGCTGGCCGCGATCGCCGCGTTGAGGTTAGACAGCGGATCCTGACCCCGAGTTCGCATGTGTTCAAGGCTCTCAGGGTCGACATAGCCCGTGTAGCTGGGTTCGTCGAGTTGCACATATGGGCAGCCTGCGTCGACGAGACCCGAGACGATCTGATGGTGAACGCTGACCACATCATCGAGAAATTCTTGGCGGTCCAGATAGTGCGGGGCTGAGTCCTCAATGTGACACATCTGGGCCACCCGATCCGGCCCCATGATCATCGCTTTCACTGGTCGATTGGTGCAGCCCGCGGCGAAGCTCCATTCCTGCAGGGGCAAACTCTCAATGAGGCGCAGCTTTCCCGTGGCTGCAACGCCATACGACACGACCGCATTATCGGCCTTCGTATTGGCCGTTTCGTGCTCGCCGCGCAGGCTGGGGTTCGCCAACGTGGCAGCCCACGACCCCGACCACAATTCCCAACCCTCAACTTCCCAGAAGCTTGTCTGCCAGCTCAGTCGCCGAAATTCGCCATCGGAAAGAATGGGGAGTCCTCGTCGCTCCTGTTCCGCTATCACAGCGCCAATAGCCGCGTCCTGGCGTTCGCTGAGAGTGCTCTCACGTATCTCATCCTGGCCCCGGGCGAGGAACGATTCGATCAGTTTTTGCGGCCGCAGAAGGCTTCCCACCTGGTCGACTCGGCATGTTCGCAACGACTCGAAATCCATGGCCAAAAACTAGCCCCAAGATGCAGCCACCGGCGAGACCTGGCATAGTCACGCGATGACAGAGATTTGGCAATGGAACACCGCCACCACCGCCGCACACATCGCCAATGGCGAGATCAGTGCAACTGAAGTAACTCAGGCGCATCTGGACCGACTCGATGCCGTCAATCCCGCACTGAACGCTGTCACCAACGATGTGCGTGAAGACGCCGTTGCAAAAGCCGCCGCGCTCGACACGACGTTTGCTGCCACTGGCCCGATCGGGCCACTCCACGGGGTCCCCATCACAATCAAGGAAAACATCGACGTTGCCGGCCAGGTAACACCAAACGGCATGCTGGTGTTTGCCGACCTTGTCGCCCCGTCGGACTCTCCGCTTGTGGCCCACCTCCACGCTGCTGGAGCAGTAACCATCGGCCGCACCAATACCCCGGAGATGAGTTATCGGTGGCACACCGACAACCCCCTTCGCGGTGAGACGAAGAACCCCTGGTCCAGTAACCGCACCCCGGGAGGGTCCAGTGGTGGCGCCGCTGCAGCTGTGGTGTCGGGTATCGGGACGATCGCTCACGGCAACGATCTCGGCGGGTCTCTTCGCCAACCGGCGAACTGCAACGGTCTGGCCACGATTCGCCCAACGCTGGGACGTGTTCCGTCACACAACGCCTCTGCTGCATCGGGCCGAAGCCTTTCGCTGCAACTGATGTCCACCCAGGGACCACTCGCCCGCGAGGTCGCCGACGTCCGGCTCGGCCTTGAGGTGATGGCCCAGCCGAGTCCCCGCGATCCCTGGCACCGTGACGTCCCGATCGGTGGACGACCATTAGACGGCCCGATCCGCGTGGCGGCAACGTACGGCGCTGAGGGCATTCCTACGCAGCAGCCCGTCCGCGACGCCATCGATGCAGCCGCCAAGCACCTGGCCGATGCCGGCTACGAGGTGGAGTTCGTGGAGCCACCAGCGCTCAACGAGATCCGCTTCGGCTGGCAATCGCTGCTTGCCACCGAAACCTCGGTGACGGTACTGGTCCAACATTTCGCGGTCGGAAGCGAAGATTTTTCCAGGACCGTGACCTGCATGTCCGAGCCCACCGTGGTCCTCGCTCTGGCCGGGTATCT
>JAACCU010000082.1 GCA_009937405.1 Actinomycetota bacterium | reverse complement strand
CGGAATGAGCCGGGGAAGGATCGCCAGCGCCGCGGCGACATCACCTTTGTCGACGGCATCGTCGAGCGCCCATGGCACCGTCGATCCTTTCTCACCACCAAACGTGGCCACATCGGCTGCTGTAGCAATCGCTCCTTCGCCGAGCGCTCCTTCAATAGTTCGAACCAAGCCGACCACACGGCTGCGATCCTCGCCTAAAAGCTGTTCGACGGCGCTCACGGCCGACCGATCAAAGTGGATAGTGGAACAGGCGAGCTGGCCTCGCAACCAGTCCCCGGCCGCTTTCCCCTTCGGTGCCGCAGTCTGGACGACCTCGGCCCCCGCCAGTTCGGCCGCTTCCTTCACCGCCTTGGGCAGCGCCGGCATGCGGTCGACCTTCGGCTCGATGCCTCGCTCCCACACGAGCACGAGGTCGGTCGTATCGAGCGGCCCGCCGAGGAGGTCGAGAATCGGGCCGTATTCGTCTTTGCGAGAAAATCGACTCATGTGGCGAACGACCACAACCCGTCGTTCGGTGAGAAACGGCGGCGTGCGGGCGGCGTCGAGAACCTTGGCCGACTCCCACAAACCATCGTCGTTGCGATAGTCCATCTCGGTCAAGAGTTCGAGCATCAGGCTGCGATCTCCGTCACCGATGAGGTCGTCGATCACGGAAGTGACCGCTTCGCCGATGAGCACAGGGTCATCTCCTACGATGAGTCGTACAACCATGTGGTCAGTCTCGCCGGTGTTGAAGGATAGCGCTCATCATGTCCGCGATGCGGCGGTTGCCCTTCACATCGTGAGCTCTCAGGATTCGACAACCGAGAGCTATGCCAAGGGTGTGCGCGCCCCACGTCGCCTCACGGCGGTCGCCGACTTCGGTCCCGCCAACTTCACCGAGGAACCCCTTGTTGGAAGCGGAGAGAAACACGGGAAAGCCCAGGTCAACGAGGTCATCACTGTGACGGAGCAGTTCCAGCGACATCTGTGGCGTCTTGCCGAGATCGAGGCCAGCATCGACCATGATTCGCTCGTCGGGAATGCCCGCGGCTTGGGCCCATTCGGTTCGAACTCGCAAAAAGTCGGTGATGTCGGCACGAACATCGTCATAGATCGGTGCGGGGTCCGCTATGCGCGGACCGATGCGGACATGCGTGGCGACGACCGACGCGCCGTGTCGTGCCGCCACTTCCAGAAATGCCGGGTCACCGAAACCGCTGATGTCGTTGCCAACGCACGCGCCAGCATTGAGCGACTCGTGCAGGACCGATGCTCGGAAGGTGTCGACTGAGATCGGAAGATCGAATCGGGCGCTGAGCGCGGCGATCGCAGGAACGACCCGTTCCATCTCTTCCTCGACGGTGACTTCGGGGCCGGGTCCCGCTTTGACGCCGCCCACATCGAGGAAGTCGGCGCCTTCATCCCCCAAGACTTCGGCTTGACGAATGAAGTCGTCAAACGACCAGTATTCGCCGCCGTCGAAAAATGAGTCAGGCGTGCGGTTAAGGATCCCCATCACGAGTGCACGTGTGGTGATGTCGAATCGGGTTGTGCCCAGCTCGAGGTACATCGGCGGCGACCCTATCTCGGCGGACCCCGTCCTGGTACAGGCGAGGCCGCGAGATTGACGACGTCAAGGCCACTTTCCCCAACGATCACCTCGATCAGAAGGTCGCCGAGACGGTATCGGTCTCCTGCCCGCGCTGTTCGCGCTGTGGGCACCCGGTGAAGTTCCGGCGCCAGAACTAACACTGGCCCGTAGCGATCGCGCAGGGCAAGGACCATGAGCGCATCGGCAAGATCGCCATCCGAAGCCACGATGAGTGATGGCTCGCCGATGCCCAGCCGCCTGAGCTTTCTCAACACGATCCGTGGCGCGCCGGGGTTGTCGAGCACGATGATCAAGCCATGTTCGGTAGGGCGTAGTTCGACGCCGTCGACAATCTGGTGGTCGCCGATCCCCACTGCTGGAGCGCGAGCAATAGCGACCAGCGCCAACACGATGCTGACGACACCGACGAGGAGACGCGCCCGCGGACGCGTGAGCATCAGAATCGTCAACCCGACGATGACCGCCCAACCAACTCCACCGATCATTGCTGGCGGTGCTGCCGCGGACAGGCTGGCAACCTTGCGGATCCACCACAGCAACATCCAAGTCGGCGAATGGATGATAGATGCGATCGGCCCGCCAACTATCCCAGCCAGCAAACCAGCGGTGCATCCCCAGATCATCACCGGGCCCGATGCCGGCCCGGCCAGGAGGTTGGCGGGCAGGCTGGCCAACGGAACCGGACCAAAGGTGACAAGCAGGAGCGGAGCGACACCGATCTGCGCCGCCGCGGTTGTAGCGAACGGAATTCGGATCAGCCCGGGGCCACCGAGCCGCTCACCCAACGGGGCGGCCAGCCACACGATGCCGGTCGTGGCCGCAGCAGAAAGCTGGAATGCAACAACATGAACAAGGAACGGGTCTATGACAAGCAGCACGCCGACAGCAACCGACAACGCTTTTCGACCATCGATCGGGCTGCCGGCCCCCACCGCCCCAATGCTGACCCCAGCCATCCTCACCGCCCTCAACACCGAGGGTTCAAAGCGAGTGAGCACGGCGAAGAACACGAGCACCGCACTCAGCGCAACGATTCGCACACCGGGCCTCGCCGCCACCAAGAGAGGCGCCACGATGGCGAGCACAAACGCGACGTTCTGGCCCGAAACCACAAGGAGATGGCCAAGTCCATCAGCACGAAAATCGTCGGCCACCACCGGGCTTTGCCCCCGGTCGTCACCAATCACCATGCCGAGATACAGCGCCCGGTTGGTCCTCGATAAAGGCGCAGCGCCTCCCGAAAGGGTGCGGCGCACCTCGTTGGCGAGCCGTGCGATCGGCGAGCCCCGAGCCGTGTCAACCACCGAGGTAATCGTGATCCGTCCTGCCTCATGGCGCCAACGGGCCCAGTCGTCATCGGAGCGGAGCGGTTGGGCGGTGCCGATCACAAACAACTGCTCGCCGGCCAGTCGGTTCGCCACCCGGCCAGCGACCGGGCCGTGGGCGCTGATCGAAACTCTTCGGCCGTCGACTCGAGCAGTAGCCCTCACCCCGAACGGCCCAGAGGACCGAGGATCCTCAACCAGAGTCACCCAGCCTTCGAACGATCCTGACTCCAACGGCTCCAACCCGTCGAGCGCCCGAGTCCCTAGCCAACCCGTGGCCAGGCAGGCAGCGATCATCACCACCGCAGGGCGCGGCCACCGCACCGCACACCCCGAGGCCGCCACCACCACCATCCACGGAACCGGCAACAGCAGCCAGGCCCCGGCCATTGCGCCCAAGGCAAAGAAGTGGGCCCTCATGTGCCTGCCATAGATCGAAGTTGCTCCAGCTTTGCCGGGCCGATCCCCGCAACTGTGAGCAACTCCTCGATCGAACTGAATGGGCCTTGCCGTTGCCGATGGTCGACGATCGCCGCGGCCAAACTCGGACCAATCCCGGGGAGAGCTTCAAGCTCCGCGGCCGACGCATGATTAATATCGACGATGCCACCGTCCGCTGATGACGACGACCCACCGCCGCCCGTCGGGGTGACCACCGAGGGCTCCTCCTCTCCTATGCGAGGCACCCACACCCGCTGCTCGT
>JAACCU010000081.1 GCA_009937405.1 Actinomycetota bacterium | reverse complement strand
GTGTGTCTACGGGCCTGACGCCAGCGGGTGGGACGACGTCGACGAGCTCGAACTTGCCACCCTCAGCTGGGTCCACTGGTTCAACGAGCAACGACTCCACAGCCACTGCGCAGACATCCCACCAGCAGAATTCGAGCAAGCGTTCTACGCTGCCCAACAAGCCTCCCCATCCGGGGTTGGAAACCAATAAGCAGAGCCGGCATCAAACCCAGGGCGATTCAGTCCAAAGCCCTTTGATTTCAGGGGTTTTCGGCTGGTGGTGGCGGGGAGTCGGCCTGTAAGCGGGTTTTGTCTGGGTTGGCTTTATTGACTGTGCTGCACACGCTTGAGGCAGTTGAACCTGCAGGAATCTGCCACAAATAGAGGCTTACGAGTAGTGTTCAGTTTGGCCAGTGATTGACCCTGAATGTTAATGTCTATGCACGCGATCTGCGCCCAGTTTCTGGAGACCGGTAAGGCGACCGCCTATCGACATGGCAAACGATGGCGGGCGATCATCGTCTTGCCGAGTGGTCGTCGGGTGACTCGGGGCGTGGCGGCAGATATCGATGCGGTCGCAAATGGCGACTAAGCTGTGGGGGTGTACAGCCGGTCGGGGTCCAGACAGAATGATGCCGAGCTCCAGTCGAGCAAGGCCGAAGCTGTCGAGCACCCGGCTCCGGCGGTCACGCGTCGTCAGTCCGTGGTGCAGGCGAAGCTGAGCGTTGGGCCCGCCGATGATGTCTATGAGCGTGAGGCCGATGCGGTTGCGGATCGCGTGATGCGGTCATTGGCAGCGCCTCCGGTGATGTCGTTTGACGTTGTTTCGGCGGGTGCGGATGGTTCGCGCATCCGTCGGTCGGCGTTGCCGGTCTCGAATATCACCAAGATTGTGGCCGGGGCCGGGGCCGGGAGGATTCGTCGGTTTGCGACCGTCGGTGTCGATGGTGGCGAGTTGGATGCCGATACCGATGCTGCAATTTCTGCTTCGCTGGGTGGTGGCACGGCGATGGGGCAGGACGTGCGCCGCAAGATGGAGGGGGCGTTCGGTGCCGACTTCGGCGGCGTCCGGATTCACGAGGGGTCCGAGGCGTCCGAGTTGAACAACCGGATCCAGGCCAAGGCATTCACGGTTGGCAACGACATCTATTTCCGTGATGGTGCACCTGATGCATCATCGAGAGATGGTCAGCATCTGCTTGCTCACGAACTCACGCACACCTTGCAACAGGGCGGTGGAGTGCAGCGATCGACCGGAAAGATCCAACGGCGAACAGATATCGTTCAGCGCAATGGTGATGCGCAGGCTGCGGGTGGGCCTGACGACCGGGGGCGGATCGCAACACAACCGCAAGCGACTGCCGCTGTGGCCCCGTCCACCGTTCAACCCCCCTCCATCGATGAAATGGTCGCTGCAGTGCTCGCTCCCGACGCCGACGCGAAGTTCCGCAAGAGTCTTGTGCTCGTATGTATGAAAAAGGAGGGCTTCGCCAGCGCTCTTGCGAAAGAGCCTGAGGGTCGCAAACTGCTGGAGTCGATGGTCGACGGTTCGGTTGCACGCTGGGTTCCGGACCCCATGGCCGCGATGAACATTCTCGGACCGTTGGCCAACACCCCAGTTCAGGCGGTAGCCGGGTTCTTTCTCGGTCTTCCGATAGGGCTTACTTTCGGTGCCCTGAGCGCGGTCCAGAAAGGCATCGCAGCGGCGTGGTCAGGAGTCGCGAGCGACCACAGCCAGTTCATCAGAGAGTTGATGAAGGCCGAATTCGACCTCGAGGTCAACGATAAATGGAGCGAGGTCGCTCTTCGTAAGACGTACCACGCCTTCCACCAGGTCCCAGACGGCACAGTCCGACTCTGCGTGGACGCACTCAGCCGTGTGACGAGCTTCGGGTCCTCAGCAAAACTAGTCGAAGGCGGGAAGGTCGAGATCAAAATGAGCAACCTCCTTCCAACAAGCCTCAGCATGGGCGGGCTTGAGCCGCTTGAGCGGTTCGTTACATTAAAGTTCCTGAAGGGCGGCAGCGACTACAGCAGGCGGATGAGGTCGAAGAACGCGTGGACCATGACAACACTCCACGAGGTCGGCCACGCCGTCGACTATAAGAGGGATGTGATGTCCAGGTTCGGAGACCAACCCGCTTTCGGTGGCTGGAAAAGCCCCGGTGAGATGGCTCCGGACGTCGCCAGCGCAATCATCGATGCCTACACAGACAAACCAGAGCTCCAACCAACTGCAAACGAACAGGCGGACATCGCTAAGGAGAAGCAACTCCAAGCCGAGCAGGCAACGATTTGGAACGACCCCACTGCCGACTTCAAGAAGGCCAAGGAGCCGGCGAAGGACAAGATAGCCGAATCAAAGAGGCAGGAAAAAGAGATCAATGATCGGGTGGAAAGTCGTGCGTGGACAGAGAAGTTCGCAGTCAGCAAAGCTGCACTGCAGTTGGGTGTAGTAGGGGCAATCCAGGGTAAGGACCCAGGGGCGTCCGCAGCCAAGGCGCCCGACTTCCCCAAAGGGAAGAGCGAAGAGAAGTGGGCGAAGAAGAAGGTCAAAGCACATCCAACGGTTGCGATGGGCAAGAATCGAACGGGCGGCATGAAGGGCGCTTGGAGTCGCAGCGACTCAGATATGGAGAAGATGTCCCGGGACTTTGGCGGCAGGTACTTCCATATGTCCTACCCGAGCGCTAAGAACGACGTCGACAAGACCGGTACCTGGGTCAGTTTCCAGGTGGCATCCCGAAAGGACGCCGTGTCGCACTACCAGTACCGAGCCCCTGGAGAGTGGTTTGCCGAACTCTACGCCCACTACTACATGGGCACCCTCAAGGGACACCCCCTGTACGACTGGTTCGAGAAGACGATCGATGTCACCTTGTCGCCGGATAACCTCGCAAACGTGGATGGACCCAACGAGGACGATGAGAGCGACGCTCTCTAGTGGCAGCGATGGACCGACTAACACTCTTCGACACCCCTATTCTGGTCTTCCAGATCGCCGACGCCGACGAGACGAACCATGTCCTCGCTGACAGGTTTGCGCTGGAGGCTCGGGAGGATCTCGGTATCCAGCAGAGCAACGTGGGCGGCTGGCACTCGGTGCCAAATCTCAGCACCCGAGACGATCCGATGCTCGATGACTTGATGGAGTTGTTCGCCGAGAGCGCCACAGTTGCGCTTGGCGAGTTCGCCAAGCGCGTTGACACTGAGGCATGGCCGGACTACGAACTCGGCTTGCAGGCCTGGGCGATGGTGATGAATAACGGTGACTACACCATCTGTCACGATCACGCGGAGTCGCACCTCAGTGGCGTGTATTACGTCGACGCCGGCGACGCCGACGTCGACCAGCACCCCAACTCGGGGTTGCTTGCGTTCCAGGATCCGCGAGGCAGCCTCCAGCACATCCCCGGCCTCGAGCTGTATCCATCCACGTTCACGGTACGCCCGAAAACCGGTTTGTTGGTCATCTTTCCGGGCTTCCTGACGCACTACGTACACCCCTACGCTGGGGCGCGACCACGGACGTCGGTGTCATTCAACATACGAGTCGAGCCGGTTCCGCCAACCGCTGTTTCGCAGTAGAAGCTGCGGCCTGACCGAGGCGATCGACCGGTACCTGGGGACCGGGGACTCGTTGACGACCGCTCATCGACCTAGCAGGTGAGTGACGCGCCAGGTCTGCCGATCAGCGCCAAGTTCGTCTCGCTACCGTGGACCGGCGTTGCCCACCCCATTGTTGAGCCGAAGCACCCGTCTCGGCGCGCTGACCCGGTGGAGTGAAACAGCCTGAGGCCCTGCGCTGATCGGCACGTAAGCTGAGTGACTGGGATGAGCGGTAACACCCGACCCACTTCGAGTGACATTCCCCTATATCGGTACACGGCCGCACTCGCACAGGACATCGAACTGCGGTGGTAGGACTGGTGGGCTAAGCACAGCACGTTCGAGACGCCCAACCCGTCGGCACCATTGGGCGATCCTGACCTGGCTGCGGCCCGCGAGAGGATGCTCCGCCCTGGGTCTCGCGGAGACTCGGTTTATTGGTTTCCAACCAGGGTTTGGTCGGTCTGAGAGGCAGCATAGGCGGCCTCGAACTCGTCGGGTGAATCATCGTTGATGTAGCCGTGGAATCGTTCGGTGTTTAACCAGTGGACCACCCGAGCGTGGCTAACTCGACGTCCTCGACGGTGCGCCACGGTCCTTGGTCTGGTCCCCGGATCAGCTCGGACTTGTACGCCGAGTTCGTGCTCTCAGCCAGGGCATTTTCGAAGCAATCGCTGATAGATCCAGTCGACGGCTGAGCACCGATCTCGGCGAGGCGTTCGCCGTAACGAATACCCGTAAATTGCGAGCCGGCATCGGAGTGCGCAACGAGTCCTTCGAGGTTCGTGCCGCGTGACCACCGCGCCATCTCGAGCGCGTCGAGGACCATGTCGGATCGCATGTGCGAAGCCACCCGCCAGCCGACGATGCGCCGGCTGAACGCGTCGACGATGAACCACACGTACGCGACCCCTGACCAGGTCGGCACATAGGTGAGATCCGTCACCCAAAGCCGATCCGGCCGATCAGCGGTGAAGTCCCGATCGACGAGATCACGAGACCGTTCAGCTGACTCCTCGGAGATGGTGGTGCGGGCCCAGCGGCCTCGTTTCACACCCCGAATGCCCAGCTCACGCATCAGACGACTGACCTGATCACGACCGGTCACGTGGCCAGCCTTGGTCGCCGCGATCCACAATTTGCGGACCACGTAGACCGAGTAATTGGCCTGCCACAACGTCACCAACGCCGCCATCATGGTGATGTCACGAACCGCCTGAGTCGATGCCGGGCGGGTCTTGGTGCAGTAGTACGTGGACGGAGCCACCTGCAATGTCCGACAGATCGGAGCGACTCCGAACTCTGCTCGATTATCGTCGATGAACTCGACGATCACTTCTGTTGGCGGTTGAGTTCCGCACCGAAAAATTGTGCCGCCCGTTTCAAAATCTCGTTCGCCCGCTTCAACTCACGGACCTCTTGACGCAGCCGCTTGTTCTCCTCAGCCGACGTCGTGCCCGGCCGAGCACCAGTGTCGATCTCGGCCTGTTTAACCCACGACCGCAGCGACTCGACCCCAATCCCGAGCTGATCCGCGACACGCTTCACCGTGCCCTGCCGCGTGCCGTGTTCTTCACGCAGCGCCAACACCATCCGCACCGCCTGATCCTTCTGCTCCGGCGAGTACCGCCGCGCCGTCGGC
>JAACCU010000080.1 GCA_009937405.1 Actinomycetota bacterium | reverse complement strand
TAGAACGCGGTGGCATCCTGAGTGATCATCTTGAGCGGCTTGCCTAATGTCGAGAACGTACGGCCGTACATGGCGTGCGTGTGGGCTGCCGCAACCACGTCGGGTCGAGCCTGGTGGAGTTGGGAGTGGATGGCGAAAGCCGCAGCGTTGACGGGCCGGTCGCCTTCGACGACCTCGCCCTCATGGTTCACCAGGATGAGGTCTGACACGGTCATCAGTTTGAAGTTGTGACCGAACGGGTTCACCCAGAAATGATCGGTCAACTCAGGATCACGTGCAGTCACATGACCGGCCACGCCTTCGGCGAGGTTGAGGCGGCCCAAGATTCGGAGGCCGGCGGCGAGACGTTCTTTACGGTCCTTTCGCACCACTTCGACGTCTTCAATCACCTCCGGCGTCGGAAGGCGGAAGGGCTCGTTGCTCTTTGCCGTGTCTGTCGGATGCTGGGTATCAGTCATGAGTGCTCCTGTGGCCTGGGTTCAGCGTAGGAGAGCTGAACGATCAGTGCGAGCCGGGTAGCCCGTGGCTAGCTGAGAACCTTGCGTACCGAGGCGAGACGGTCAGCGTCAACGCGAAACCACGCCCACTTCCCGCGCTGCTCGCGTTGAAGGATCCCTGCCTTAACGAGCTGGGACAAATGGTGACTGATGGTTGGCTGTGACTTGCCGGTGGCGCCAGGAAAGTCACAGGCGCAACCTTCGCCGTTGGCAGCGATAATGCTCACCAGTTTGATACGAACAGGATCGGCCAACGCCTTCAAAACAGTGGCCAACTCGGAGGCGTCTTCGTCACTCAGCGGTGATGAGAGAAGGGGAGAACAACACATCTCACTCATGGAGCAGATGGTACTGGATCTATCGACGCCGATCGATGAGTGCTGGTCTTGAGGATTGGAAGAAGAATGAACACCCCGATGGTGGCCCCAGCGGCGCCGTAGGTGACTGCCGCGGTATAGCCGGAATGATCGATAAGCCATCCGGCCAGCGGCGGGCTAAAGAACGCCCCGACGGCGGCCCCCGTGTAGAGCGTCCCGATCATGCCGCCCAGGCCGGTAAGACCTAACCGATCGGCAAGCACCGCTGGCGCGAGGGCGATGAATCCGCCGTAGCCGAGGCCGAGGAGGACCGCATAGGTCATGAGCAACGGGTACGAAGATCCGGCGGCCAGCCACGTCCAGTGCGCCACCGCCATCAACGAGAAACAAGCGACGTAGAGACGGAGGCTTCCGAAGCGATCGGCCAGACCTCCGAGCCCTACCCGGCTGACAACACTGATACCGCCGATGATTCCCACAAGGGCGGCGGCCTTTACCTCTGATACGCCGCGATCTTCGGCATAGTCGGCCAGGAAGACAAAGGGAACAAAGAGTCCCAGGGTCGAGAAGATGATTGAGACGTAGAGCAAAGCAAACTCGCGATTTCTCAGCAACGTTCGCAGCGACAGCGGCTTTGGTGCGAGTACCGCGGCGGGGCCGGGCTCGATCACAAGGCTGGCCATCATGAGCACACTGCCGCCAAACAGGGCGAAGATCACGTAAGTGGTGCGCCATGAGGTGGCTTCAATCAAGCGGGCCGCGACCGGAGAGCCGACAAGGGTTCCCATTCCGATTCCGGTCACTGCGAGGCCAAGGGCTGTCGCCCGGCGTCGCTCGAACCACCCCCCGACGGTGGCGACCATAGGTACGTAGGCGCAAGCGATCGCAAACCCGACGCCGACGCCGTACGTCACATAGCCCAGCCAGAGGTTTGGCACCGCGGCGGTCAACAGGAGACCGATCGTCAAGGAGGCCGCAGCGGTTCGCATGACCGGCTTAGGGCCGACCCGGTCACACCACCGACCCGTCCACTGTCCAAGCAGAAACGAGAGCGAGATGGTGATCGAGAACACGAGGGCCGTGGCCGATGCCGACGTTTCGAACTCTTCGCTCATTGAGTTAAAAAAGGCACCAAAGCTGTAGCCAACACCAAAGACGGCGAACATCCCAGATGCCGCGGCTGCGGCGACAAGCCAACCGCGACGTGAGTCAAGTACCGCGTTCATCGTCGGTGTGACGCTCTAGCCGAGTTGTGCGTGGAGAAAGTCGATGACCTGCGGCCAGAGCTCGCCGGCAAGCCCTTGGTCGTAGATGCCGAACGGGTCCTCTTCGTTCATGAAGGCGTGGGCCGCGTCGTGAAACGAGATCTGGATGTCCTTGCCCATCTCCTGAAGTCGGCGCTCCATATCGCGGGCTCCCTCAGATGGGAAGTGATCGTCGTTCTCCGCGAAATGACCGCGTACGACAGCCGTGAGGCCATCCCAGTCGGGCTCACCGCCCGCCGGGTAGCCGTAGAAGGGGACGGCAGCCTTCACCACGTCGCCACGGGTAGCGGCCACCATAAACGTCATCAGGCCACCCATGCAGAAACCGATGGCCCCGATGCCGCTTCCGGTCGATGCTTGGTGGCCGGCGAGATAGTCGACGGCCGCGCTCATGTCGCCGACAGCTTGCTCTGGAGCGAGGGTGGTCATCAGGTGGCCGGCCTTGTCCATCTCGTCATGACCGGCCAACTCGCCTCGGTACAGGTCGGGAGCCATGGCCACGAACCCCTGCGCGGCCATCATGTCGGCAACACCCTTGATCTGGGGATTCAACCCCCACCATTCTTGAAGCACAAGAACTCCCGGGCCCCGTCCGGATTCTGGGATCGCCACATAACCGCGTGCGCCTCCATTGCCATCGAGATCAACTAGTTGGCCCATATGCGGACCTTACAGCAATGGTTCGGCGGTACTTGTATCACTGAAACAACGCGCCGACGTCGCGGCGAATCACCTTGCCCAGGGCGTTACGTGGGAGCTCGAGCACGATCCGAATCTCGGAGGGGACACGGTCGCCGCTGAGGGTAATACGAGCATGAATGCGAAGAATTTCGGGATCCGTGGACTCACTCTTGAGGACTTCACGGTCGACGACCACCGCGGCGACAATGCGCTCACCGAGGCGAGCATCGGGCACGCCAACGACAGCAACCTCCCGCACATGGGGGTGGGTGAGAAGGGCGGCTTCGACCTCTGCGGGCATCACATTGGTGCCGCCTCGAACGATCACGTCACTCAGACGGCCCACAACGTGAAGACGTCCGTCCTTATCGATCTGACCGAGATCCTCGGTCAGGAGACTCTCACCATCGAGGGCCGCTGCGGTGGCGTCAGGAAGATGCCAGTAGCCGAGCATGGGTTGCCACGTACCGGCCCATGGACCCTCAGTCGTCGGCTCAATACGGATACGACCCGTTGCGCCCGTAGGCGACTCGCGGCCAACCTCATCGATAGTTGAGATACGGACGGGCGGCATCGCCACCGCACTGTGAGGATTCTCGTTGTCAGTTCGAGCGACCCCAGTGGGAGTCTCGGATAACCCGTAGCTAAGCACCGGACGTATCCCGACGACATTCTCGAACCGTTGTCGCAGGTCGGGAGTCGTGCCGGCGCCGCCGACAAGCACGGAACGAAGCGTGGCCGGCGGAGAAGACCCCTTTGTGTGCAGCTCCTGGGCGAGGTCGTGGAGAAGCGTCGGCACGGCGATAAGGCGCGTGACGGAATGTTTCTCGATCGCGCTCAGGAGCACGGCCGGGGCCACCGAGGAACCGATGACCACCGTGGTGCCTCGAAGCATTGCTGTGAGCGGGCCGAGCACCATCAGGGTGAGCGTGGTAAGCGGAAGAGCGCAGAGTGTGCGTTCGTTCTCTTCGACGGGCTCGGTTTCGGTACTGGCGAGGCCGGGCCACAGCAGACCATGCTGAGAATGCACGACCAGCTTCGGTTCGCCCGTAGTC
>JAACCU010000079.1 GCA_009937405.1 Actinomycetota bacterium | reverse complement strand
GCCCGAAATCGGAATGAAGAAACGGCGCCCACACGATCCCGTCGAGCCCGTCGGCCTCGCGGGGATGGATGCCGTGGCGCTGAAGCCGATCACCGAGCGCCACCGTGTCGACGATCTCGACGATCCAGATCAACACCAGGCCGACGACGAGCAAGCCGACCGGCGTCTGCAGCACACGCCGATGCCATCGCACCGGTTCCTCATCGGGGGTCACGGTCTCACCTCGTCTCGACGTCATGTACAAGCATGGTGCACAAAGAAACCGAACGGATCTACACCACCCAAAAAACCACCCCCACGACCGACCGGCTTCTGAGTGAGCGGAAGGGTCGTGAGAGCGGTTTTGGGTGCGGTCCCGACAGGTGTCGGGCCCTCAGCTCAGGGGATCCAGATCGAGAGCCTGGCGTCCCGTGAAAATCTCTTGCTTGGCGCTGGGGAGCGGGTGGTAAAGCGCACCGTGCACATCACGATAGAGACGCTCCAGACCGGCGTTGCGTGAGAAGCCCATGCCACCGCAGATCTCGAGCGCGATCTTGACTGAGTCGATGATCGCGTCGGTGGCTGTGGTCTTGCGGGACAGCGTTACTGCACTGTGATCAAGGGTCGCGTCAAAATTCAGATCGCCTGATGAAGCGAACATCGCATCAATTGTGTCACGGGCCAGGGTGAGCCGGTTGAGCATCCGTCCTACGAGCGGAGCCACGTGCGCATCAGTTGAGCGGGAACGAGCCTGGGCAACGGCAATCGAAGTCGCCGACTCGGCGATGCCCAGGTAGGCAGACATGATGAGAGGAAGAGCCGAGCCGAGCACCGCGTTCCAAACCGGGTGCCACTGGTCTGCGGGGCGCATGAGGCTGACGGCCTCGGAAGGCACGAAAACATCTTCGAGTACGACGGTGTGAGAACCGGTGCCCCTAAGGCCCATCGTGTCCCAGGTCTCGTCGATACTGACGCCCTCTGCGCTGAACGGCACAGTGAAATGCAGTATCTGTGGCCCTTCCGGTGCATCCGCCCAAGGCACGCTGGCGACGAGGAGATCGCCGGCCGGCGCTCCGCTGGAGGGCGACTTGCGGACCGTCACCCGGAACCCACCTTCAACCGCAACCGCTTCGCCATAGGAGTTCACCCAATCTGCGGCGCCTGTGGAGATGAGTATCAGGTTTCCGGCGGCAACCTTGCGCAGCACACCTGCGGCCGGTTGGCCGTGGTTATGCCTCCAGACCTGGGTAGCCACGATATGGAAATGCATCGACAACGCTACGGCGGTGGCCGGACAGCCTTTGGCCAGTTCGCGCAAGACTGCTCCTGCCTCCGAATGAGTGATGCCGCCGCCGCCAAATTCGGTTGGCACTAGGGCTCCGGCGAATCCCTCCGCTTTGAGCAGGTCGAACGCCTCGGTTACAAAGCTGCCGTCTTGATCGTGCGATGCGGCAAAGGGAGCAATGCGGATAGCCACATCCTGCGCGTGTTCGACCCAAGCTTGGCCGCTGTGGCCAATCATCGTGGTCGCTTCTGACTTGGTCATGGTCATGGTTCCTTCTCCGGTGGTCGGTACAGACTTGGCGTCTGCTTCTCTCAACGAACAGTAAAAGGCTGCCTCTGATCCAACGAGTGGCAAAAATGGACTAAACCGGTATCAATTCTGGACCTAGGAAATGCTATGGACGGCTCTGATGGCCGAATACGAGCAATATTGCCCGATTGCGAAAGCAACGGAGGTCGTCGGTGAGCGGTGGACGCTCCTTGTGATTCGCGAACTGCTTGTGGGGTCGAGGCACTTCAACGACCTCGCCCGTGGATTGCCGGGAATGTCGAGAACCATGCTGAGCAAGCGTCTCACGCGCCTGGAGGCACTCGGCTTGGTCGAGAAACATGATGGTTCGTATCTTCGAACCGACGCCTGTGAGGGATTGCGGCCAATTGTTCTCGCCCTCGGAGAATGGTCGAACACCTGGTTACTCAAAGATCCGACTATCGAAGAATGCGACCTAGTGCTGCTGATGTGGTGGGCGCACAGACGCCTCAACGTCGCGACGCTTCCTCGCGCACACAGAACTGTGGTGCATTTCCGTTTCGTGGATGCGCCTGAGCAGTTCTGGGTGGTTGTAGAGGACGAAGAACGCTCGATATGCCTGGCGGACCCAGGATTTGAGATTGATGCGACAGTGTCTACCGACGTTGTGACTCTCCACAAAATCTGGCACGGACGAGAACCGGTCGGGGCGGCAGTGAAAGATGCTCGTTTGAGATTCAGTGGTTCGAAAGCCATCACCCGTCACCTGCCGACGATGCTGGCGCTCGACCCTGCTACCGGCTTGCTGGGGGACTCCACCTCGCAACGCCCAAATCTTTACGCCTGACTGTTGTTGCCAGGTTTTCTCGCAGAGAACGCGGTCTCACAGGCTCGGATGGCCGATCGGGTCGACGGCGGCTTCGAGTGCGGCGCCGATCTGCAAGAGGCCACTCTCGTTCCATCGTTGTCCAACGAGCTGAGCTCCCACCGGCATGCGGTTCTCGTCGAGGCCGCACGGAACGCTCAGCACCGGGCAAGGCGAAATCAGGTTCCACACTGCGGTCATGTCCGGGTCGTGGTTGCGGCCATCATCGAACGATGGCTGATCCCAGTCTGAGATCGAGGCGGGGATGGGGCCCGTCGCCATAGTGGGACACAACAAGGCGTCGTTTGCGTCAAGAATCGGGCGCATCCGGCGCCAGAGATCGGAGCGGGTGTAATCGACCTTCTTGTACTCCACCGCTGACATGGCGAACCCGCGCTCGATGATGGCAAGAACGTTCGGATCCATGCGATCGCCGAACTCGGGAACGAGATGCCCGTAATAAGTCGCCATGAAAACCTCCCACAGCTTGTTCCATTCCTGCTCTTCGACACCGGTGAACAGGGGGTGCACCTCCACGATTTCGGCGCCGGCATCGGAGAGCGCATCGGCTGCGTTTCGCACAGCAGCGGCGACGCCGGGGGAGACGTGCCAGTTGTCGAGGTCGATGCTGAGCCCGATGCGTGTGCCGCGAACATCGGGGACGATCGGCTCGGTGAGGTCGATCGGCGTGGTGACCGAGAGCACGTCGGATTCGTCGGGGCCCTGGGTTGCGCGCAGGAACAGGCGAGCGTCGTCGACACAGCGCGCGAGTGGCCCGTGATGAGAGATGGTGTCGAACAGCGCGGGAAGCACCTCCATCGGGATTCGGCCCAGCCCGGGCTTCAAACCGACGACCCCGCACCAGGCCGCCGGGATCCGAACCGAGCCGCCCATGTCCGAACCTTCGGCGAGGGCAACGCAACCGGAAGCGACCGCGGCCCCCGACCCGCCCGAGGAGCCGCCGGTGGACAGATCGGTATTCCAGGGGTTGCCGGTGACCCCCCACAGCGGACTCTCGGTCACTAGGGCGTGGGCGAACTCCGGGCTGGTGGTCTTGCCGACCACGATCGCGCCCGCTCGTTGGAGAGCGGAAGCAATGGCAGCATCGTGTTCGGGCACCCAGTGCTGATGGCTATAGGACCCGAGCGTCGTGGGGTGGCCTGCGGTCGGCGTGGTGTCTTTCAGTGCGATTGGAACGCCGTGCAACACGCCGAGGTCGTCGCCGCGGGCCACCGCATCGGCGGCTCGCTGGGCCGCGGCACGGGCTTCGTCGTCCCACACGAAGCAGAAGCAGTTGAGCGAGTCGTTGACCTCGGAGATGCGATCGAGAGCGTTACCGACAAGTTCCACCGGCGAGAGTTCGCCGCTTGCGACCCGCTGAGCCTGTTCACCCGCGGAAAGGTAGGAAAGGTCAAGATCGGCCATCCGTAGACCCTAATCGCGCACATTTCTCCGCTTGCGACTGAACCTTGTCGTGACGCTTCGTGACGAAGAGCCCTAACTTGGTCCGATGACTCCTGGAGACTCGTCGCCCCTTGACCGTTTTCCGCGGATGATCGCGCGTGTCGGCGGCGGGCTATTGCTTGCATTCGGGCTGTGGGCGATGATCGATCCACGGTCCTTCTTCGATTCGCTGGCCACGTTCGATCCCTACAATCAGCACCTGATCCAAGACCTCGGTGCGTTCCAGATCGGTCTGGGTGTCGTCCTGCTTGTGGCCGCACTGGTATCGCCATCTGATGGCTTGTTGACCGGTCTGGTCGGTGTCGGTGTCGCCATGGCGGCCCATGCTGTGTCCCATGCGGTTGGTCACGACCTCGGGGGCACCCCAAAGGTGGACATCCCGGTGTTTGCGTGCCTGGGTGGGCTCTTGTTGGGCGGTGGCCTCGTGCGGTGGCGCCAACTCCAAGCCTGAGCCAGCGTGTCTGCACGGCCTCGTCGCTAAAAAAGAATTCGCAAAAAAGTTTCAGACATCGTCGGCTGCGGCGTCTTCCTCATACACCCACAACGAGGAGACCCCAATGACCACCCCACACCGTTCCCCACGATTGGTCCGTATCGGCATGATCATCGCCGCTCTGCTGATGGTCTTGTCGGCGTGCAGTTCCGACAACGACACCGAAATCGCCGCCGATGACGTCAGCCTCACCGCCGACAGCGGATCGCTCGCCGCGGGCAGCGACACGGTCACGGCATCCACCGAAAACGATGATGAGCCTGAGATCGGGATCAGCACCCAGATCGGGACCAGCACCCAGATCATGTTCGAAGAGGCCGACGTCCGCGGTGAAGAACCCTTCGCCCCTGATGCCGAGATCGCCGAATGCCGCCCCGACGAACTCAACACGTTCCTCGAATCTGAGCCCACCGTCGCCGCCGCCTGGGCCGAGGCTGCCGACGTGCAAACCGACGAGATCACCGACACCATCGGCTCGTACACGGCCACGGTGCTCACCGCCGACACCAGAGTGACCAACCACGCCTACAAAGGCGGGGTGGCCCGTGGTTTCCAGGCCACACTCGAAGCCGGCACCGCCGTGCTCGTCGACGGGGCTGGAGTGCCCCGGGTGCGTTGCGCCTGCGGCAACCCGCTTGCCCCACCCCGCCCTACCGGCGACGAGATTCCCGCTGGCAGCGCCACCCAGGTGCCGGTGACCACGACGACGGCTCCAGCTCCGACCCAGAACGGCTTCTGCGCCACCTGGCAGATTGTCGGCCCAGACATGATCGGTGGCCCGTCGGGGGCCAGCGCCGAAGCAATGGCCGAGTACTTCAACGGCCTAGTCGACGGACTCGACCAGCTCATCGCCGCAGCACAAGTAGAGCCCGGGTTCCCTCCCGACGCCCTCACTGACCTGATCGACTATCGCGGCTACATCGCCGTGGTGGCTCTCACTCCGGAGAACCCGGGTGATGGCGACGAGTTCCGCCCGCTTCGCGACCGTGTAGAAGCGTTCGTGCTCGGCTACTGCGGACCCCTCATTGACGACGGAACCCCGACGGTGCCCACCCATGTCGATGAAGAAGACGGCCAGGACGACGGAGACGGTCATGACGGCGGCGACATCGACACCGGCGATCAAGAAGACGGCCTGATTGGCAACTGCGGCAGCATGCAGTTCATCCTGCTGGCTGCGGTGGCTGAGAATCTCGGCATCGACCATGTAGCAACATCGCAGCCCTACGTCGATGCGCTCCAAGCACTTGCCAACGGCATCGACCCCGGCGCCGAGTACGACGTCGCCGACCTGTCCATACTCCTCGCTCAGGAAGAGATCGGCTGCCAAGGCGCCCAAGCGATGCAGCAACTCATCATCGACAACGGCTACGGCCATCTGCTCGAGGGAACTAGCCTCGGCGCATGATGAGCTGGCTCGCCTGCCGCTTCGAGTGTGTGGCCCCCCACCCTGTGGTCCGGTTTACGACCGGTCCGAGGGTGGGGTGAGCGCGTCGCCATGACCGACGCCTCCCCACCCGGGCATTCCGACGCCGTGCTCGTCGCCGCCATCCGCGGCGGCGACCCGGCACCCTGGGGCACCATCTTCGACCGGCACCGTGACGCGGTGTGGCGGCTGGCGTTTGGCATCGTGCGGCGGCGAGCCGACGCCGACGACGTTATGCAGGCCACCTTCCTCAAAGCGGTCGAGTCGGTCGATCAGCTTCGAGACCCGGCTGCGTTGCGGCCCTGGCTGCTCTCGATCGCCCGCCGTCGAGCCCTCGACATGGTGCGACGGGTTCGCGAGGTGGCCTACGACCCCGGCGACGACGAATGGGTCGAACAGTCGGCTGCGCTGTCGGGCGACGCGCTCGTGGCGGGGCTACACCAAGAGGACCTGGCCCGGCTCGTGGCCGCCGCATTCGACGGGCTCGACCCGCGCGACCGCGCCGCCCTCGAGCTCGCTGAACGCCAGGAACTTTCCGGCGACGAACTGGCCCTGTCGCTCGATGTCACCCGCGACAACGCCTACCAGCTGCTGCACAACGCCCGCGACCGCTTCGAAGCGTCGGTTACGTCGCTCATCGTGGCCCGCAACGGTCGAGCCGACTGCGATGACCTCGATTCGCTGCTCGAAGGATGGGACGGCAACCTCACCCCGCTGCTACGCAAACGCCTCGCCCGTCACATGAAGCGATGCGGCACATGCAGCGAGACACGTCGACTGCAGGTCACGCCGGCAGCGTTGCTGGCGTTGCTTCCCGTCGTCGGCATGGCGACCCTCGCCGCCGACCAAGGGCGGGCCTCGGCCCTCACGGCCGCGTCGGCCGGCACCGCCACAACATCAGGGGCGGCCTCGATTGCGTCGTTGAGTTCTGCGGTTGGGGCCAAAGCGGCCGCTGCGGTGGTGGTAACAGCGCTGCTCGGCGGCGGTGTGTTCGTGGCGGTGTCAAACGGCGACGATGGTGCCACCGACATCGCCGTAGTCGAATTGGCCCCGCAAGACGGCGGCGATCAACCCGCTGATCCGATCGATGCCGACTCGGTCACGTCGGTTCCGACGACCGCCACCTCGACGACCGCCACCTCGACGACTGCGCCGCCGACCACGGCCGCGTCCACCGAGGAGTTCTGCGACATCTACGCCGAACTTTCGGAAGCAGGAGCAGGAGGACCGGCATCGGATGACCCGAAGGACCTGGCCGTCTACCTGGTCATGGTCAACGACTACATGCAGCGCCTCGTCGTTGCCTCGACACCGGCCACCCCGGAGTTGACGGAGTACGCCGCCGCCTTCGCAGAGGTCGCCGCGGCTGGGCCCGAAGCGGCACAGCAATGGGAGAACGACAGCGAACTGACCGCGTTAGGCGAGATCGTCAAAGCGCAATTCTCCGACACCTGCAGCGACACCGCCCGCTGACAAAGCTCGCAGCAATCTCTCTCTGCATCGATCACTCAATGCGGCTTCTTCGCAGATTCGCATCTTTAAGGCCCTCTTGGTCCGTACTACGCAATGTGCGTCAGATTTTGAATCCCCACGACGGACTACTCGACCTTCGTTACCCGGTCGGCGACCGGCCACTACCGGTCGCAGCCATCGACGAACGCCTCCGGGATGTCCCCGGAGCCACACTGTCCTCTGGCGTGTGGTGGCAAGAAGAACTGCGGGCGTCGCTCCAGTTTCAACGAAAAAGGACCCCAAAACTATGAACATGATCGGCAAATTGGCACAGACCGCCGCTCCACTCTGGATTCTGAACGTCTGGTTTAACCGGTTCAACAAGGACACCGGATATCGCGGCGGAAATGCGACCAACATGAAAGAGGAGTTCCTCGAGTACGGGCTGTCAGAAAACACGATGTATGCGGTTGGCGCAGCGAAGGTGAGCCTGTCCGTGCTGATGCTGGCCGGCCACGCCAAGCCGCAACTCGTGCGACCCGCCTCGCTCGGACTCGCCTCATTCATGCTTGGCGCCGTCGGCATGCACCTAAAAGTCGGAGATCCCGTAAAGCGCTACCTCCCGGCGTTGTCGGTCTTCACGCTCGCCACGACCGCTGCGGTTCTGAGCGGCAAGGCCTCGCAGCCAACGTCTCCTACGAGTTAAGGAAGAGCACCACCAGCACGGCATTCAGGCATGCCAGTGCCGCAGCAGGAACCATGAGCCGTGGTGTATCGCGTATTCTGATACGGACGCTCAATCCGAGAACCATGAGCAGAGTGAGGCCAGCGGCCCCGAAGGCCCCCAGCGGCGCTATGGCCAGACCCAACAAGACGGCGAGTCCGCCCAGGACCTCCATGGTCCCGACGAAGGTGCGGATCCCGGGCATTTGGTATCGTGCAAACTCGTTTTTCAGCCGTACCCGAAAAAGAACCTCGAAGCCGTACTTCAGGAACGCTAGGCCCGAGATGAGCGCCAGGACAATGAGGACCATGCAGGGCGAACCCTAGCGACCTGAATTGTGAGTCCTGCTGCCGAGCTCTCCTCGAACGTCTGTGTGATGGGCGAACGCAACGAGAGCCGACTCCGGACCTGAGTCGAGATAACTTGCTGGTAGTTGCGATCAGCTGCGGTCCTCGACATGGACCGAGTCGTCACCGGGCCAGGCCCTACGGAGCCTCTGAATGCGTTGATGGGAGGGCGGTATCCGACTTAGATAGCCGAAATCTCACAAGATTTCAAAACTTGGTGCATCTACCCCCAGGGGGAACTCCGTAACAGAGTCAGTCACGCCAGATGGCGTTGCACGAAGACCAAGGAGAAACGTAATGAAGAAGGCATTGGCGCTCGCAATAGCGCTATTTTCACTGATGCTTGCCCAACCGGCCAGCGCTCAAGACGCCACCATCATGTTGGCTCACGGCATTCCCGATACCAACGTGGACGTCGTCGTCGATGGCGCCGTCGTGCTCGAGAATGTTGCGTTTAGCGACATGACCGACCTTTCAGCATTCGCTGGTATGACGCTCGTGGCTTTGACCGTCAACCTGACCGGCACTGACACGGTCGCCATCGACATCGGCGACTTCGCTGTTCCCGCATCCGGCAACTACACCGTCATCGCTCACCTTGACGCCGATGGTGGTCCAACAGTGTCGGTGTTCGCCAACGACACGAGTGAAATCGCCGCAGGCGAGGGTCGCCTCGTGGTTCGCCACACGGCCGCTGCCCCCAACGTCGACATCCTCGCCAATGGCGCGGTTGCGTTCGCCGATGTCCCCAACGGCGCCGAAGGCCAGGCCGACTTGGCTGCTGGAACCGTGACCGCTGAGGTTGTCCCCGCCGGTGCCTCTGAGCCTGTCGTGATCGGCCCTGCCGATTTGCCAGTGACCGAAGGCTCGTCGCTCATCGTTTACGCCGTTGGTTCGCTCGAGGCGGGCAACTTGGGCGTCTTGACGCAGTCGATCGACGGCCTCGGAGCTGCACCGTCAGCGGTCAACACCGGTAACTCACCGGTTAGCGACAGCGGCGCCAACTCCGCCGTGATCGTGTTCGGTGCAATCGCTCTGCTCGGTCTTGCCGGTGCTGGCGTACGCCGTACGGCCCTCGTTCAAGGCTGAACCCAAAAATGAAACCCTTCCGCTCTATCACTCTCGCACTTGCGCTCACACTTGGAGCGACTGCATGCGGGGGCGAAATGAATGCGGAAGAGACACAACCGGGAGCCGTCGACTCAACGTCGACGGTTCCCGTCGCGTCTGTAGACAATCCACCCACGACGTCCGCGCCAGATCTCGTCGACCAAACCGATACTGGCGGCACCGAAGACGTGGCGCTATCGCCACTCGCTGCTCTCGTCGAATCTGCCGGCAATATGCGGCTCGACCTGGACGCCGCGCTTGACGCGCTGGGTCCAGAACCCGTCGGCTTGAGCATCCCGGACATCGACCTCGACGACGTACGCGTGAAAGACGTTGGGGTCCAAGCCAACGGCGAGATGGAGATACCCGGGGCGACCGAAGTCGGCTGGTATCGATGGAGCCCATCGCCCGGCGAACCAGGCTCGTCGGTGCTCGCCGCCCACATCGCCTTTGGCGGACGCGACGGGGTGTTCCGCAACCTTGACGATCTCCAAGTCGGCGACCGGTTCGTCGTTCACTACGACGACAATTCGACCCGCGAGTTCGAGATCACTGAGCGTGCACAGTACGACAAGAAACAACTTCCGTTGAGCCGAATATTTTCCAAGGACGGCGAACCGTCGGTGGTCCTGATCACCTGCGGAGGCGACTTCAACCGCTCGGCGAACTCATACGTCGACAATGTGGTGGCCTACGCAAAACCCGTCGACAGCGGTCAATAGCACGCCGATACGCGCCCACAGCTCGGTTGCCGGCTAGGTCAGACCGATCCCGAGATAGGTCACCAGCCCACCGCTGTCGATGTCGATGAGAACAACAGGAGGCCCGCAGCCTTCGAGTTCGTAGGAGTCAAGCATGACTCCTGCGTCGTCCGCCCGCTGCGTCGCTTGTGCGAGTTGGTCTGTGGTCAGGCTGCTCAGGCCCTGCCAAATGGCCGTGCACCAACCGGGCGAAAATCCGCTTGCATCGGCGCCTTCACAGAGCGAGCGGATGATCTGCTGGGTGAGATCGGCCTTGACGACCATGGCCTCGGCCCAGGTCTCCGAGAGCCTCATGTGGCTCAGCACGACGTGTGGCGTTGCCGGCGGCGTTGAGCATCGGGTCCGGTGCCAGCACGCTACCGGCGGTGATGTTCTGACAATCCAGGGGGCCCCACTCAGGGAGCGAACGCAGAGTTGGGGCAGGGCTCCAAACCGGGGTATCTGATGTCGTCGGCACCTTCCACGGCGACATCGGTGTGTACATGAACAAGTTCGCTATTTCGCAGCGAGTACCGGTTGTAGACCGTCTCGAAGTCATTGGAGTCCCCGAGCCTGCGATACCAGTAGCTGATCACGTCGATCTTTTCGAGGCCGTTGCCGGGATCGTCTCTGACGCACGCTATGTCCTCGACATCATCGACACGGTATGAGGAGGTGAAGGCGATGTCTTCTCCATTGTCGAGGGTCACCCTCACCAACTCGCAGTCAACTACATCAAACAGCGCTACCGACCAGCCAGATATGAAGAGGGAGACCAGCGCGAAGAACTCCTCAGTTCCGTCACCATCCAAGTCGACCCCGTCATTGACCATCGTGTATTCGGTCAGGCTGATCTCGCTCACCAGGTAACGAGTACCACCTCCACCGGCGAACGACACCTGCACCCACGACTTCCCCGATGGGTCACCAGCGGTGCCAGTCGAATAGGCGTGCAGCGTGTCGAGGTCGCCGTCGCCGTCGACATCAGCCCCTGCGACACTGTGACCTTGTGCATCAGCAGGCACTTCAACGTCGCCGGGGCACTGTTCGGTCACGATGGTGGCCGGCTCTGTGTCATCTTGTGCTGGCAGGGCCTGTTGATCGTTCGTTTCGGTGCTGTCGGCGCATTGGGTCAGCGGCAACCCCCCCCCAAGAAACATCACCGCAGTCACGAGGCAAACCCTAACGAGCATCGGCGACCGGTCGCCGCCTCGACGAGTGCATGGTTTGGGTTCACCTGTTGGTTCCATGGACGACAGCTTTCGTTCGATGTGCGCTAACGCTAATTGATCGACGATTCGGTGTTTCTTGTGCTCCATGTGCCGCCCCAACCGGGGTTGGAAACCAATAAGCAGAGCCGCCATCAAACCCAGGGCGATTCATACCGCGTCAATGTGCGGGCTCGGTTTAGTCCGCCCATGAGAGAACGTACTCGAGGCCCTCTGATTCTGTGACGATTTCGCCGTTGAGCGTGACCGTCAGTGTCTGTGGTGGCCACGTCTCGTCTTCGCTGATCGGTGACGACAGCGAATACACATGGTCGTCGTCGGTCCAAGTCGTGACGCACGTGTGGTCGGTACACGTCTTCGTTCCACCGGTGAGCGCCAAGCATGATCCCTCTGGGTTCTCGGCCTGCGAGATGTTGCAGCCGACATAGGTGAGATCGCCCGTGTCGTTGGTCCCGTCCCAGTTCTAGAGGTGACCGACGCTGACCGACCATTCGGTGTTCTCCAGAAGGAGCCAGGCATCGCCGAGAACGATGGCATCGGCCAGGTACCAGTAGTAGACGCTGGTGTCGCACTCCGCACTCTCGCAGTTTGAGAACGCACCGACCCGGTAGTCGAAGCGGCTGGTGAGCCCGACGAGTTCGTCTTCGGTGAAGCAGAGTTCGAAGCTGCCGATGGGTGAGAAGTACTCGCCGGTCAGTGCTGAGTGCAGGTCCGGGTAGCAGCCGACGTCCCCCTGCTCCATGGAAATGATCGTGCCGATTGCGGGGTAGTGCAG
>JAACCU010000078.1 GCA_009937405.1 Actinomycetota bacterium | reverse complement strand
ACATCTCTACATCTCTACAGACGAACAGCGCGAACAGCGCGAACAGCGCGAACAGCGCGAACATGGGGACACATGCCAGAACCCTCTCCGAGTGATGCTCGAGGAAACCTCGACCGATGACGCGCCGTGGGACATGATCCCCACAGACGACAAGTGATTCCGTAACCGCATCAGCCGCCGAGTTCGGTCGGCTAACCCGCTTAACTCTCGCCGGATGCCACCCGGAGCCGAAGCTCGGCACGGGCCTTGTCGGCGGCCGCATCCGCATCGTCTGCGTCAGCGCCAAGAGCAGCATCAGCCACCTCAAGCGCTTTCTGGGCCCGGCTGGTATCGATGGCATCCTTGGATTCGCTCACATCGCTGAGGATGGTTATGTCATCGCCGGAGACCTGAACGAAACCGCGGTGCACGGCAAAGGTGTCACGCTCGCCCCCATCCTTGATGACATCAACTGACCACACGGCAAGAGTGCCGATGAACGCGACGTGGCCGGGCTGGAAAGCAATATCGCCCTCATCAACCGTACGCGCGATGACCATTGAGGCTTCGCCGGTGTACGACACTGATTCGGGGGAGACAACCTGAACGTTGAGCATGATGTCCTTGAGGAAGTTATCAGGCGCCAGCCTGGAGTTCCGCAGCCTTACGCTCGGCGTCCTCTGCACCACCGACCATGTAGAACGCCTGCTCAGGCAGGTGGTCGAGGTCGCCGTTGAGGAGAGCTTCGAACGAGTCGATGGTCTCATCGACCGGCGTGAAGATGCCGTCCTGGCCGGTGAAGGCCTTGGCGACGAACATGGGCTGCGACAAGAAGCGTTGAACCTTGCGGGCACGGTCGACGGTGATTCGGTCTTCTTCGGACAGCTCGTCGAGACCGAGGATGGCGATGATGTCCTGCAGTTCCTTGTACCGCTGTAGGACTTCCTGCACGCGCCGAGCGGTCTGGTAGTGACGGTCGCCGACGACCTGTGGGTCGAGGATGGTCGAACTCGAGGCCAGCGGATCCACGGCGGGATAGATACCGAGCGCCGCGATGTCGCGGGAAAGTTCGGTGGTGCCGTCAAAGTGGGTAAACGAGGTGAACGGCGCAGGGTCGGTGTAGTCGTCTGCGGGCACGTAGACGGCCTGCAGCGATGTGATCGACTTGCCGCGGGTCGAGGTGATGCGCTCTTGAAGTTCGCCCATCTCGTCGGCGAGGGTGGGCTGATAACCCACTGCGGATGGCATCCGACCGAGAAGTGTTGATACCTCAGAACCAGCCTGCACGAACCGGAAGATGTTGTCGATGAAGAGCAACACGTCCTGGTTCTGTACATCACGGAAGTATTCGGCCATGGTTACGCCCGAGAGCGCCACACGAAGGCGTACACCCGGCGGTTCGTCCATCTGGCCGAAGACGAGTGCGGCCTTGTCGAGCACGGTGGTGACACCGTCGCCCATCACAGTCTCGCCCATCTCAATGAAGAGGTCGGTTCCTTCACGGGTGCGCTCACCAACACCGGCGAACACTGACACGCCACCATGGTTAGAGGCCACGCGAGTGATCATCTCGGTGATGAGGACGGTCTTGCCCACGCCTGCCCCGCCGAACAGGCCGATCTTGCCGCCCTCCTTGTATGGGGTGAGCAGGTCGATGACTTTTACACCAGTTTCGAACATCTTCGCCGACGGCTCGAGCGAGTCGAAGGACGGGGCGGGGCGATGGATGTTCCAACGCTCAGCTGTCTCGTGTTCGGGAACGTCGAGGCAATCGCCCATTACGTTCCAGATATGACCCAATGTGTCGTCTCCGACGGGTGCCTGCACACCGTGACCGGTGTTTCGGACTTCAGCGCCGCGGGTGAGCCCGTCAGTCGGCTTCATGGCGATGGCGCGAACGCGGTTGTCGCCAATCTGCTGCGCTACCTCGGCGGCCACGTTGATTACGTCGCCTTCGATGTTCACATCGAACTCAAGCTGGGTGTTGATCTCGGGAAGGTGCCCGGCAGGGAACTCAACGTCGACAACAGGGCCGGCGATGCCGACAATATGCCCGGTCTTGAGATCGTTCTCAGTGACTGTCATGTCTCGTATTCCTTGTTTTCGATCTTCGGGGAACTGGGCCGAAGCTCAGTCATCAGTCTTCGGATGGGAGTTGGCGAGTCGGGAGCCGGCGCCCTCGGCACGCTCAAGCGTGTCAAGGGCTGCAGCTGAGGCCGCCGTTGCGTCGTGCGCGATCGCTGGGCCGTCTATCTTTTCGTCGCCAGAGCCGAGTGCTTCAGCACCGCTGACGATCTCCATAATTTCGGTGGTGATCGACGCCTGACGAGCGGAGTTCATTTCACGCGAAAGCTTGGTAATAAGGTCGTCGGCGTTGTCGGTTGCCGATTTCATTGCCCGCTGTCGGTTTGCATGCTCTGACGCGGCGCTGTCGAGCAGGGCGCCGAACAGGCGAGCCTCGACATAACGCGGCAGGAGGGCCTCGAGCACAGCCTCGGGTGACGGTTCGAACTCAAACGACGACGCCACTTGCGCGGACCCGCCACCTTGCTCGGCCATTACCGAGGTGTCTTCGAGCGGCAAAAAGCGCCTGACAGAAATCCGCTGCGTGCCCATCGAGATGAATTCGGTGTAGATCAACTCGACCTCATCGACCTCACCACTGATGAACGCATCGGCAACGTCTTGAGCAATCTGGCGTGCGTTCTCGTAGCTCGGAGCATCGGAGAAGCCCTGGTACACGTGGTCGACCCGATAGTTGCGGAATCGGAAATACGCAGTTGGCTTCTTGCCAACGCAGAAAAGCGAGTAGTCGTGGCCGTCGGCCTGATGCGCCATGATCTGACGTTCCGCAGCGCGAATCGGGTTGGAGTTGTACGCGCCTGCAAGTCCACGGTCACCGGCTATCACGATGAAGCCGACCTTCTTGACCTCTTCGGCGTCTCGCAGCAGGGGATGATCGACCTCAGCGCCGCCGGCGGCGAGGTTTTCAATCACGGACGTGATCCGGCGGGCGTAAGGACGCGATGCGTCGGCCCGCTGCATGGCTTTCACCACACGGGTGGCGGCGATGAGTTCCATCGCGCGCGTGATCTTCTTCGTGGATTGAACGCTGGAAATGCGTCGGCGGAGCTCGCGCTCCTTACCACCAGGCACGGCGAACTACCTCAGTCCTCGTCTCGAGTGATGTCTTCTTCAGGAAGGGTCGTGTCGGAATCGACAACCTTCGAATGCGCTGCGCCCTGGGCTTGTGCGTCGGGCTCGGAGCTCTCAGTCGAGGAGGCTTCGAACTGGTCACCGAATTCCTTGATGGCCGCCTCGAACGCCTCCTCATCTGGAATCACGCCATCGTTCTTGATCGAACTCATGATCGAGTCGTGACGAGTGCGGAACCAGTCGAGTAGTTCTGATTCGAATCGCAGAACGTCTTCGATGGGAAGGGAGTCGAGGTAGCCCCGGGTGCCAGCGAAGATCGAAACCGTCTGCTCGGCAACCGGGTACGGCGTGTTGACGCCCTGCTTCAGAAGCTCGGTGAGACGGTAGCCACGCTCAAGCTGTGCCTTGGATACAGCGTCGAGATCGGAGCCGAACGCGGCGAACGCCTCGAGTTCACGGAACTGCTGCAGATCGCCCTTGAGGGTGCCGGTGGCAACCTTCATGGCCTTCACCTGAGCCGCTGAGCCCACACGAGACACCGAGATACCCACGTCGACGGCCGGGCGGATACCCGATTTGAAGAGGTCGTCCTGGAGGAAGATCTGACCATCGGTGATCGAAATCACGTTGGTCGGAATGAAGGCAGACACATCGCCGGCCTTGGTCTCGATGATCGGCAGAGCGGTAAGCGAACCTGCACCAAGCTCATCGGAAAGCTTGGCCGCGCGCTCAAGGAGGCGAGAGTGCAAGTAGAAGACGTCGCCGGGGAAGGCTTCGCGCCCTGGCGGGCGACGCAGCAACAGCGATACCTGACGGTAGGCCTCGGCCTGCTTCGAAAGGTCGTCGTAGATGATGAGCGAGTGCTCACCGTTTTCCATCCAATGCTGACCCATGGCACAACCGCCGTAGGGGGCAAGGAACTTGAACGGGGCCGGATCGGATGCCGGGGCAACCACGATGGTGGTGTATTCCATGGCCCCGAGCTCTTCGAGCGTGGCGACGTTTTGTGCCACCGTCGAAGCCTTCTGACCGATGGCGACATAGATGCACTTCACGCCAAGACCCTTTTGGTTCAGGATCGTGTCAAGAGCGATGGTGGTCTTGCCGGTCTTGCGGTCACCGATGATCAGCTCACGCTGTCCACGGCCAACGGGGATGAGCGAATCGATCGACTTGATGCCGGTCTGCATGGGCTCGTGCACGGGCTTACGGCCCAAGATGCCGGGAGCTTGAATCTCCATGCGGCGGGGCTGCACGTTGGTCAGCGGACCCTTGCCGTCGATCGGCTCGCCGAGTGGGTTGACGACACGACCAAGAAGGCCGTCGCCGACCGGCACCGACAAGATCTCACCCGTGGCGACCACGGTCTGACCTTCCTCGATCCCTTCAACGTCGCCGAGAACCACGGCGCCAATGGAGTGCTCGTCGAGATTGAGAGCAAGGCCGATAAGCCCGTTCTCGAAGCGGAGCATCTCGTTGACCGCGGCGTCGGGCAGGCCCGAGACGCGGGCAATTCCATCGCCGACCTCGAGCACGCGACCAACAGTGGTCTGCTCCAAGCTCGGCGAGAAACCTTCGAGGTTGCTCTTGATCGCTGCAGCGATGTCAGCGGTATTGATCGTGAGATCTGACATTTCGTGTCTCTATCTTCTCGTTCAGGTGAAGTGTGCTGTGCTCAACCGAGCACGGTCAGGTGAAGTTCTCGCGGAGTTGCGCCATTCGGCGACGCACGCTCCCATCGATGACATCGTCACCGATTTCGGTGATCAGACCGCCCATGATCGACTCATCGATCACCACGCGGATCTCGACATCGGTGCCAGTAGACGACTTGATGGCCGAGGCGAGCCGAGACTTTTGGTCATCGGTGAGGTCTACAACAGAGCGAACCCGGGCCAGCGCCCGGTTTCGGCCCGCCGCGCTACGCGAAACCGCTTCGTCGACAATGGCAGGAAGGTCAGCGCCTCGACCGGTGCCTACGACCATCGACACAAGAGCCGTGGTGGTGGACGATGCGCGAGACCCGAGGAGATCCTCGACGACTGCCTGGCGACGCTCGATCGGGAGCTCAGCATCGCTGACGGTTGCCAGCAGAGCCTCGCTTCCGCGAAGCGCCTCCGCGAACCGGAACAGCTCATCTTCGACGACATCGGACACGCCCTCCGCGGCGGCAACCGCAAGGAGCGCTTCGGCGTAGCCGCCGAGCCGATCGTCAGCCACGCCCAGCCACTTCATCGATATAGGCATCGACCAGCGCACTTTGAGCGTTGCGGTCGAGGTTGGCCTTGATCACGGCTTCGGCAGCGCCGACCGCAATCTCTGAAACCTCGGATCGAAGGTCCGTGATGGCCTGGGCCCGGCTGGAATCGATGTCGGCCTGCGCACGAGTGCGCATTTCTGCGACATCAGCCTCTGCCCGGCTTTGCAGATCAGCACGAAGCAGATCAGCTTGGCCCCGTGCTTGCTCGATGAGCTCAGAGGCCTCAGCCTTTGCACCGGCGAGCTCAGCGGCATGGTCGGACTTGATCTTCGCTGCATCGGCCATGGCCTGGTCAGCAGCGTCGAGGTCAGCGGCAATCTTGTCGGCTCGAGCATCCATGGCTCCCTGAACGGCCGGGAAGCCCTTCCAGACCATGAAGCCGAACAACACGAGGAACGCGCCGCCACCCCAAATGATCTCGTCGAGCTCTGGGATGATGGGGCTAGGAGCCTCGAGACAACCCTCCATCGCCTTCTCTAACTCGGCGAACTCGGTTTCGAGTTCCTCGTCATGAATGCTGTGGAAAGCTATGCCGTCTGCGGCTAGGCGCTCCTCGGCTTCGATCGCTTCATCGATCGCACAGCTACCAATGGTTTCGCCTGAGGCACCCGCAGGGGAGGCCATCATCGCGAGCGCCGCAGTAGCGATGCCGAGAACACCGGCAATACGCCGGATCGTATGAGTCATTGTCGATTCCTTCCGCTGCTCAGGGGAGCAGGAGGATGAAGACCACGAAACCGATCAGGGCGAGCGCCTCGGTGAAGGCGATTCCCAGGAACATCGTGGTACGGACCATGCCGGCAGACTCCGGCTGGCGAGCCATCGCTGAGATGGCGTTGCCGACCACGGTGCCAATGCCGATGCCGGGGCCAATGGCGGCCAGGCCGTAGCCCAAACCAGCGCCAATGGCCTTGAGGCCTTCGAGCATTTCGCCCGGGGCGGTCTCTGCGAGAACGTTGAGCACTTGAATTTCTCCTGTGTTGCTGTGAGATCTGAAGATCGTGGACTGGTTGGTGAACGCTGAGATCAGTGTTCGGGGTGCATCGAGCCGCCGATGTACACGGCGGTGAGAATGGTGAAGATAAAGGCCTGTAGAACCGAGACGAGAATCTCGAAGCCGGTCATAAGCACAAGCATCGGGAACGACAGGGCAATTGCGCCGAGCCAGCCGATGCCGCCTGCTGCAGCCATCGTGGCTGAGAGGATAGCGAAGGTTACGAGCAGAAGGTGACCGGCCACCATGTTGGCCCAAAGTCGGATCGCCAGCGAAAAGGGTCGCACAACGAAGGTAGATACGAACTCGATTGGTGTGACGATGATGTAAAGCGCCACGGGAACGCCGGGCGGGAAGAGCGAGTTCTTCAGGTAGCCGAGGGCACCCTGATGCTTCACACCCTGGAAGTTGTAGATCACCCAGACGAGAAGGGCGAGCGTGATGGGCATCGCCATTCGGGAGTTGGCCGGGAACTGCCAGAAGGGGATGACCTCGGTGATGTTCGAGAAGAAGATGAAGAAGAACATCGTGGTGAGGAACGGCATGAACTTCTTGCCTTCGGGTCCGATGGTCTGCATGACCACGGATTCCTCAACAAAGCTGACGCCCGATTCAGCTACGTGCTGAATGCCACGGGGCACCATGTTTTTCTTCGCTCCAGCGAGCCAGAAAATCAAGATGGTCATCACCATGGCGAACAGGTAGGTGAGACCTACTTTGTTCAATGCAAATGGAGTGTCCTCGAAAAGAATCGATGGCCAATCGAACAGGTGATTGACCGGTGGGAACTCGAGGGCGAGGACGTTCATGTTGAGCGCTCCGCGGAAGGATCGATGGTGGAAAGGATTTCATGTCCAGGCTTCAGGCCAGGAAACGCGAGGGACGCCGCAACGTGTCGAGTTTCCCAGGCAAGGAGCCCAAGGTGTGTGACCAGAAGACTGATCGCGAATGGAACGATTTCGAACCACTCGCTGCTACGTATTGGTAACACGGCCGCAGTGAGGATGCCAAGACGAACGATGAAACCAAACATCACCGCGCCAAACAGAGCAGCAGGTGAGACTTTTGCGCCCCAGGTAATGGCGGCGGCGCCCAAGAGAAAGTTGACCGCCACGATACCAAGGGCGATTCCAGAGCTCCAGAACCCGTGCCATCCCCAGAAAATCGCGCCAACCGCGAGCATCACCGGCGTGACCAACACGGTTCGAACAGCAAGGTCGCGAGCTACCTGGCGTTCAGGAGCGACAGAGGTGACCTCGGCAGGAAACGGCGCCATACGATCAATCATTACGCCGCGCCTTGCGAATACGTGGCCCGACGGGCCTCGAGTTCAGCGTCCATCGATGCGCTGTAGTGCGTGTAAAGCTTCCACACCTCATAGACGAGGACGAGCCCTGCGAGCACGAGAGTGAACAGCGGGAAAAGACCCATCTGGCTATCGATGAACCAGCCAAGGAGACCAAACAACGACGGCGTGGCGATCATCTCGAACGCAGAAGAGAATGCCTCTCCGCCTCCGTCGCGCATCTCTCGCCGCTCCCGGTCGCTCACACATGCCTCTCAGACGATGATCCCGGCATGAGAAATCTCAGAACCGCTCGTGAATTCACTCACAAGCTAGTCAATCAAGCCCAGAATCACAACCCTTTGACACCCCGTGATCAACGTCGTCATCAATGCTCAACTCTGCCACGGCGGATCGATCCCGAGCAGTTCCGTCGGGACACCTAGACGCGTCACCAACTGTTGTAGATGGGGAAGAATGTCTCGCCGCGGCAACACGACCCGGACCATGTCCGGCCTGTGGCGCACAATCAGGTCTGCGACTGCCGGAACTACTCCAAGGTCGGCTCCGACCGTGCATACGACGAGGACGACCGCCTCGCCATCGTGACCAAGCAGCGCTGCGGGGCAGGCGTCGAGGAGATTCGACCGTGGGGGAATCGGCTCGACGAGCGAGGGCGCCGAAATACGGGCAAGACCAGGGTCGCGAAAGACCACCTCGCGAAGCCAGCGCTCGCGGGCGAGTCGGTTAATGGCATGCGCCGGCACCGCTTCTTGGCGATGCGGCGCCACCCGAGCAATCACGTCAACAAGTGTTTCTTCGATGTCGCGCCCCGCGTGAAGCAGCACGCCTGCCTCCCGATCGAAACGGCCGACGCCAACTTCAAAGGTGGGTCCACTCGGTGACTCCACAACCCGCCCCACCTCGAGACCCAAGACCTCCGCTCGAACGATTCCATCCTCCACTACGACGCTCGCGCCACATCGCTTGATCATCGCCACGATCGATGCCGTGTCCGGTGTCGCCGGATGGGGCTCAGGAAGCACCTCCGGTGTGGCGGCCAGAACCAAGGGCGTGCCCTTCGCTCCAAGCGACCACACAGTCATCTCGGGAGCGATCATCTCGATGCGGCGAGCATGAGTCCCCGCGTGGTGTTCGACTACGAGCTCGACTTCGACATTGGGATGGCGCTGGCGCCACACCAAGACACCACCGAGTACGGCGGGATCGTCGCTTGAAACAACAACGACCGCCCGGCTCGAGGAGTGCACTGTGACCCCGAAGGGAGCAGTGTCCACCTCAACACCGTCGGTCGATGCGTCGAGTTCAAATTGTTCGCGAGCAAGGGCTATAGCCCGCGCCCGTTCAAGCCCCGCCCGCTGCGCGGGATCGAGACTCACTGGGGGATCAGCTATCTTCGGCGGGGACGTCAGTCGACTTGCGCCGGCCGTAGCGCTTCTCGAAGCGCTCGACACGACCAGCGGTGTCGACAATCTTCATGGTGCCCGTGAAGAAGGGGTGGCTGGCAGACGAGATTTCCACCTTGTACAGGGGGTACTCGTTGCCGTCTTCCCACTCCACGGTCTCGCTGGTGGCAATAGTGGAACGGGTGATGAACGAGGTACCAGCGGACACGTCGTGAAACACGACGGGGCGGTACTGGGGGTGGATGTCAGACTTCATAGCGATCCTAGTCTAGGAGGCCGATGCCGAAGACCCGACCTCGGCAAGGAACTCCTCGTTTGTCTTGAACTCCCCAAGGCGCTCAATCAGCATCTCAAGACCCGCTGAGGCCTTGCCGTCAGCGGAAACCGCGTTGAGAACTCGGCGAAGCTTCCACACATTGTTGAGCTGCTTCTGATCAAAGAGCAACTCTTCATGGCGGGTCGACGAACCGTTGACGTCGATCGCGGGATAGACACGGCGCTCAGCGGCGGAGCGGTCAAGTCGAAGCTCCATATTGCCGGTGCCCTTGAACTCTTCGAAGATCACCTCGTCCATGCGCGAGCCGGTATCGACCAGCGCGGTGGCAAGGATGGTGAGCGATCCACCTTCTTCGACGTTGCGCGCCGCGCCGAAGAACTTCTTCGGCGGATACAAGGCTGCGGCATCTACCCCACCGGACATCACCCGGCCGGACTGCGGAGCTTCAAGGTTGTAGGCGCGGGCGAGGCGGGTAATGCCGTCAAGAATGAGACACACATCGCGGCCACCCTCGACCATGCGCTTCGCACGCTCAATCGCCATCTCTGCAACCGTGGTGTGCTCGTCGGTCGGCTTGTCGAACGTGGACGAGATGATCTCGCCGGCCCGCAGCCACCGCTTCATGTCGGTGACCTCTTCGGGCCGTTCGTCAACCAGCAGCACCATGAGGTGCACCTCAGGGTTGTTGGCTTCGATCGAGCGAATGATCTGCTTCAGGATCGACGTCTTGCCCGCTTTGGGCGGTGACACGATCAAGCCACGCTGGCCCTTTCCGATGGGAGCGAGAAGATCGATGATGCGAGCGGTCATGTTCGACCGGTCGCCCTTCATCTCCATGGTGAGACGCTCATCGGGGAACAGGGGTGTGAGGTCATCGAACTGGGGGCGGGTGGCGGCCTCCTGTGGGTCGCCACCGTTGACCTGCTCGACAGAAAGCAGGGCCGGGTTCTTCTCGTTGCGATTGGCGGGACGGGACGGGCCCGACACCATGTCGCCCTTGCGGAGGCTGAACTGGCGGACAAGCTTCACCGGAACATACGCGTCATCACGACTCGGAAGCATCCCGTTCACGCGGATGAATCCATAGCCCTCGCTGCGGAGATCGAGGTAGCCCTCGATCGGAGACGGCTCACCATCCCAATCATCGTTGCCACCCTCACGGGTGTTCTCACGATCACGGCCACGACGCCGGCGTCGCCGGTTGCCTGACTCGCCCCGGTCCTGGCCTTGATCGCCACGGTCATTGCGCTCACCGCGGTTGCGGTTTTGCTGCTGGCCACCGTCGGAGTTGGACTCTTCGGCTTCGTCAGAATCGCCAGATGAACCTGCAGCATCGCCGGGTTCGGAGCCAGGGGAGTTCTCGGCGGTACCTGATGGAGCGGGGGTCTCTTCGTCCGCCGGTTGCTGTGACACCGCCGCTTTGGGGGCGGCATCAATCTTATCGGCGGGATCACCGACACTTGAGCCATCGCCGCCAGCAGCGAGATCAAGGATCAGATCGATGATCTCACCCTTACGAGCACGCGACGGTGGCTTCTTACCAAGCGTCTCGGCAATTTGGGTCAGCTCATCGCGATCCTTGCGCTGCAAGGTCGACCGGCGCATCTCCGTGGTTTCCACGGGCACGTCTCCTCAGTTTGAAGAATTAGGTTTTCGTCTGTGGCTATATCAAACAGCCGCAACGCTGCCGATCGGATCCGACGGCACCGTCAATAACGATGAGGAGATGGTAGCGGCCTAACGCCTCGCGGCGTCGACGTAATCCTCAATCACAGCCAGATTGTTTGGCAACGACTCCACCCGTTCCTCACGTTCAAAGATCCCGGCCAGATGTGCCGGGAGCTCATGGCGAACACCAGTGGCCTGCTCCACCGCATCTGGGAACTTCGCAGGATGTGCAGTCGACAAGGTGACGATCATCTCATCGGGTCGGCACAAACGTTCAGCTGCACCGATACCGACCGCGGTATGCGGATCGATCAGCAGGCCGTGGCGCTCGTAGATGCCGCTCATCACCGCGAGCGTCTCAGCGTCATCCAACCGAGCACCGGCGAACTCGGCAACCAAGCGCTCGTGTTGCTGCGGCGTCAACGCCGCTCGGCCCCGTTCGCGGAAGCCGGCCAGCAACTCCGCAGTGGCCGGGCCGTTTCCATCGAGCAGTTCGACCAACAACCGTTCGAGGTTCGAAGAAATCTGAATGTCCATCGACGGCGACAGGGTCGGCACTACACCATCGGCGACCATTTCTCCACTGTCGATAAGCCGGGTAAGGATGTCGTTGGTGTTGGATGCCACGATGAAGCGATCGACGGGCAATCCCATCCGATGGGCCACATGCCCGGCAAAAACATTTCCGAAGTTGCCGGTGGGCACGCAGTAGGTCGTGGGCGTGTTGCGCCTCCCGAGCTTCTGGGCAGCCCACACGTAGTAAACGATCTGGCCCATGACACGGGCCCAGTTGATCGAGTTGACCGCTGACAAACGACACCGCTGCCGGAACGGTTCATCGGCGAACATGGCCTTCACCAGATCTTGGCAATCATCGAAGGTGCCATCGACGGCCACCGCATGCACATTCGGGTCAGTGAGAGTCGTCATCTGGCGACGCTGCACTTCGCTGGTCCGGCCGGCCGGAAACAGGATCACAATGTCGACGCGCTCGCTGCCGCGCATCGCTTCCATCGCCGCCGAACCTGTATCACCCGATGTGGCGCCCACGATCGTTACCCGGTCGTCGCGGCGGCGAAGCTCGTGTTCGAACAGTCGCCCGACAAGCTGGAGTGCCACATCTTTGAAGGCAAGGGTTGGGCCATGGAAGAGCTCGAGGAGGTGGTGGTTTTCGTCGAGTTGGACGAGCGGACACACGTCGGGCGCCGAGAACGTGGCGTAAGCGTCGGCAACCATCACAGCGAAATCGCTGGCGTCGATCACGCCGTCAACGAACGGCTGCATCACCGCGGCGGCCAGTTCGGGATAGGAATCGGGCTCCGCCAACGGGAGCGAGGGCCAATTGGTCGGGAGGTAAAGACCGCCGTCGGTGGCCAAGCCGCCGAGGAGCGCATCGCTAAAGTCGATCTCGTCGGCCAAGCCCCGCGAGCTCGCATAGCGCATCACGATCAGTCCTCGTCGCCGACAACCCGGATCACCGAGCACACCGCGTTGACCACGTCGAGCCCGCGCAGGGCGTTGAGCGTGGTCTGCACGCTCGCCTCGTTCGAGACATGGGTGATGAAGATGATCTCGGCTTCGTCGTCGAGCCCACGCTGCTCCATCGACCGAATCGACACCCCATGGTCGCCGAATACCGATGCCACCTGGGCGAGCACACCTGGTTGATCCGACACCTGCAGATTGATGTAGTAGGCGCTTGAGAGCGAGTCGATCGAGCGGATCTTGGCTCGCTGAAGGTTGCCGATCGTGGCTGCGGTGCCCGCCACCTTGTTGATGGCGGCATCAATCACATCACCGAGCACTGCACTTGCGGGGGGTTCACCACCAGCGCCGCGGCCATAAAACATCAGATCGCCTACCGAGGCGCCTTCTATAAACACGGCATTGAAGCTGTCGTTCACACTGGCGAGCGGGTGGTCGCCTGGAATCATCGCAGGATGCACGCGCACCGCGATTTCTGACTCGCCTTCGGCGTTCTCGCCACCTTCGATGACGGCCACGGCCTTGATCACATGGTCGAGACGCTTAGCCATCTCAATGTCGGTGACGGTGATGTTTGAGATGCCTTCGTGGTAAACGTCGCCGGCCACGACCGCTGCCCCATAAACGATGGATGCGATGATGGCAGCCTTTGCGCCGGCGTCGAAACCTTCGACATCGGCGGTGGGGTCAGATTCGGCGTACCCCAGGCCTTGCGCATCGGCGAGGGCATCGGCGTAGGCCGCGCCGTGCTCGGTCATCTGGGTAAGGATGTAGTTGGTGGTGCCGTTGATGATGCCCATGACGCGGGTGACGTCTTCACCGATGAGCGACTCGCGCAACGGACGAATCAACGGGATACCACCGGCCACCGCGGCTTCGAACAACAGATCGACGCCTGCGGCCTCAGCGGCGGCGTAGAGCTCGGCTCCATGATTGGCCAGCAGCTCCTTGTTGCCGGTAATCACAGGCTTGCCAAGCTCAAGGGCACGGAGGATGAGCTGGCGGGCTGGTTCAATTCCGCCGATCACTTCGACAATCAGGTCGATGTCAGGGTCTTGCACCACGCCGAGCGTGTCGGTAGTGAGGAGGTCGGCCTCAACCACGAAGTCACGGTGTTTCGCTGTTGATCGAACGGCAATCGCTCCGACTGAAAGATCGACTCCCGTACGGGCGGCGATGGCGGCTCGCCGAGCTATCAGCAGTTCAGCGAGGGCACCGCCTACGTTTCCGCAGCCGAGCAGTCCGATCTTGAGTTCGTGCACCCGCTGAGCGTAGCCAAGGCTGAGCAGGACCAGCGCGGCAATGTTTTATTGCTTTTCATATCTTCCCATGATCTTCTACTTCTATGAGTTCTCCGATTGACCGATCATCGGCCCACCCGTCGATGACCAACGCGCCGCACCTCACGGATTCGGCTCGCCAGCGGTGGGAGACCCGTGTATTTCCGCCACCACCGCAAATCGCGACCACCCCCACACTGGCGGAGATCCTCCAGAGCCAGGGTCCACTCCCCGACCATCTCGTTTCCGGCATCGGGGTCGGGATCGCCCAATACCTCGATGTGTTACACCAGGCCGGGCACGGGCACGGTGACGTTCGACCAGCCTCGGTGCTGCTCCCAGGAAACAATGTGCTGTGGCTCACCGATCCGGCGGTCGAATACCGTGCCTGCTCGGCGGCCGACGACCTCACGTCCCTCGTCATCACTCTCGTCGAGTGCGCAACAGGTCTCGCCATCGATGCATCGGCGGAGTGGACACCAGAACTGCTCATCCACCTTGGTTGCTCGCCTGCGCTGACCGAGGCAATCGGAGCGATCCGGCCCCAGGCGGGCGCCGCGAGGGCAACGCTGGTGTTAGCCCGGCCCGATCAGGCCTTGCCCCAACGCAGCAATGACTTGGCATAGACCGGATTGGGGCAACGTCACCGCCCTCTAGACGTCGAGTCTCGTGAGGTCATCGAACGTCTCGCGTCGCACCACCAGTCGGGCCTCACCATCAGAAACGAAGACAACGGCGGGCCGAAGCACCTTGTTGTAGTTGGATCCCATCGAATGGCCGTACGCACCGGTGACCGGCGTAGCAATGATGTCGCCGACTGTGAGGGAGTCCGGGAGTTGGCCATCTCGGACCAACACATCGCCCGACTCGCAATGCTTGCCGACCACCGTGACGCATTTGGGTCGATCGGCTTCGACGTCGCGCGGCAGGAACGTCTCGTAACCCGAGCCGTAGAGCACGGGGCGAGGGTTGTCGCTCATGCCGCCGTCGACTGCCACATAGGTGCGGATATCGGGCAGCTCTTTGATCGTTCCAACGGTGTAGAGGGTGACCGCAGCGGCAGCCACGATCGAGCGCCCGGGTTCGGCTGATACGTCTGCGGTAACACCGGCTGCCTCGCAGGCTTCGCGTACAGCCCGGCCCCAGTCGCCGATCGTCGGCGCGCGTTCGTCGTTGATGTAGGGGACGCCAAGGCCCCCTCCAACCGACATCTCCGGCAGGTCCCATCCCGCGGCAGCGTCGGCGATGATCTTCGCGGCCTTAGCGAACGACCCAACGGCGAAGACCTGGCTGCCGATGTGGGCATGAACACCAACCAATTGAACTGACTCGGCCGCTGACGCTCGAGCGATGGCCTGCTCGGCGATCCCCGTGGACACGGTAAACCCAAATTTTGAGTCGTCCTGACCCGTGGCGATGAAATCGTGTGTCTCAGCCTTGATGCCGGGGGTGAGTCGAAGGAGCACCTTGGGCGCGACACCTGTTTCTGCGTAGAGCGAATCGAGACGGTCGAGTTCGTCGAAGCTATCGACCACAATGCGGGCGACACCGACATCCACTGCCATACGGAGTTCGCTCAGTGATTTGTTGTTGCCGTGCAGCACCAGCTTGTCGGCGGGCACGCCGGCATGAAGCGCCACGTGCATTTCGCCACCGGTGGCAACGTCGAGGTGCATGCCTTCCTCGTAGGCCAGTTTGGCCATCGCCGAGCAGAGAAACGCTTTGGTGGCAAAGGCAACTCCGTCACCAAAGGCCTCCACCGCTTCGCGGCAGCGAGCTCGCAAGTGCGCCTCGTCGTAGACAAAGAGTGGCGTGCCGTACTCCTCGGCTAGCTCGATGGCATCGCAGCCACCGATCTGCAAGCGGCCGCCGACCACATCATGGGTCTCGGGGAGTAGGCGTCGGGCAATCGGCAGCATGAGCGGTTTAGGTTCCAGCAATCACATCGACTCAGGCGCCGAAACGCCGAGAAGATCAAGAGCGATCTGCAGGCCAACCTGCGAGGCGGCCACCAGGGCAAGACGGGCTTGTGTGAGCTCGGCGGAGACGCCGTCACCCATCACGTAGCAGTCGTGGTAGAAGCCGTGCAGAGATGCAGCCTGCTCACGCGACCATGCCGCAACGCGGTGTGGACCGTTGTCTTGGCATGCCACCCGGACGGTGTCGGGCAAGGTGTTGAGGTTGCGCAGAAGATCCAGCTCACGCTCGTGCACCAGCAGCGACCTGTCGATGTCGGCGAGCGGCAAGCGCTCGACTCCGGCCTCAGCGGCCTTGGCGAGGATCGAGCAAATCCGCGCGTGGGCGTATTGGACGTAGAAGACCGGGTTGTCCATGCCCTGCTGGGCAACCTCATCCACATCGAATGTCTGACGACTATCGACGGACTGGATCAGATACGTGAACCGAGCCGCGTCGGGTCCGACTTCACTGATGATGTCATCGAGGTCGATCTGGTCGCCTGACCGACCCGACATCTGGAATGCCTCACCGTCGCGGACGAGGTCGACCATCTGGGTAATGACGATCTCTAGCTCATCTGGGTTGTGACCCAGGAGCTGCATCGCGGCCTTCATGCGCTGGATATAGCCGTGGTGATCGGCTCCCCACACGTTGAACAAGAGGTCGGAGCGGGAGAACTTGTCGCGGTGGTAGGCAATATCAGGGGTGAGGTAGGTGAAGTCACCATCGGACTTCACCAGCACGCGGTCCTTGTCGTCGCCCTGGCTGCTGCTTCGAAGCCAGGTGGCCCCGCCTTCTTCGAATACTGCGCCGTGGGTACGTAGAGCATCGAGCGACTCTTCGATCGCTCCGTTCGCAACCAGCGACCTCTCGCTGAACCAGACATCGTGATGAATGTTGAGCGCCTCGAGCGTTGCCCGATGGCTGGCGAGTCCGCGCTCGAGTCCCCACTCCAGTGCATCAGCGTCGGCGGGCATTTCGTCGGCCCACTCAGTGATGTAGTCACCGTGGTACCCGTGCTCGGGAATGGGGTCGCCCCGTTTTGCCGCGGCCAACGACTCCGCGTAGTTGGTCATCTGCACGCCGCGGTCGTTGATGTAGGTCTCGCGTGTGACCCGGAACCCGCAGCGCTCCTTCAGCCGAGCAACCGAGTCGCCATAACAAGCACCGCGACCGTGGCCGGCGTGGAGTGGTTTGTTGGGGTTGGCGCTCACAAACTCGACATTGACATGAGCGCCGTCACCAAAGCCATGCGTGGCGTAGCTCTCAGTCCCCTGCTCCAACACGTCGACCAGGACGTCGTGAAGCCAAGTGTCTGCGAGACGGAAGTTGACGAAGCCGGGGCCAGCGATCTCAACCGCGGTGACGTGCGCCGGCAGGTTGGCGTTCAAGGCGTCGCACAGTTTTTGGCCGAGCTCGCGCGGGTTTCTGCCCGCCTTCTTGGCAGTCGCCAACGCCACGTTGGACGACCAATCACCGTGATCTCGGTTCGCCGGACGCTCGAGCGCGATCTCCTCAGGCCGCGGGTCAATTCCCGCCGCCTTCAAAGCATCGTGCAGCGCAGCGCGCAGGTGATCGCGAACGTCCATCGGGTCCTCATCGCTGGCTGTCAGGGGCTGGTCTCGGGAGACAGCCGGAAGCCCGATCCTACCGGCGCGAACTCGCGGGGAGATCGACCCTGTGGGCGCTAGTGTGACGATCCGTCCCTACTGGGATGAGCCCTCGTAGCTCAGCGGATAGAGCATCGCCCTCCGGAGGCGTGTGCGGGCGTTCGAGTCGCCCCGAGGGCGCAAAGCGAATCGGCCCTGACCAGCACCATCGTGCGGCCAGGGCCGACGCCTTTTCAACTCCATCGTCCTCGCCTACCCGATCTGTTGCAGCTCATAGGCGAGCGGTTCGAGGACATCGGCACGGTGCGGCGCCGGGAGGTACACGAGAACGAGATCGGCTCCCTGTTCGCCCTCTTGTGCCACCGCCTCCGCCGCAGCAGCAGGGCCGGCCTCCGGGTCGTACTGGACGGCGCACGACGTGATGATCTCTGATGGGTCCCGCCCGATCTTGGCGCACTCCTCGTCGAGGATTGCTCGGCTATCAGCCAGAGGAGAACCGCCGCGACCGGGGAAGTTCCAGTGCTGGGCGTAGCGAGCCACCGTGGGCAGTGTCCGTTTGGGCCCCTGGCCACCGATGCAGATCGGCGGGTGTGGTGTCTGAACGGGGCCGGGATTGTTCCGAGCATCCTTGAGCTGGAAATACTCGCCCTCGAACGTCGTCGTCTCGTTGTGAAACATGCTGGTGATCACCTCGCAGGCCTCGTCGAAGCGATCGAAGCGTTCGGTCCACGTGCCGAGTTCGATGCCGTAGGCGTCGCATTCCTCCTCATTCCAGCCGGACCCAATTCCCAGTTCGAGACGACCGTTGGAGACGATGTCGAGGGATGCGGCCATCTTCGTCAGCAGCGCCGGGTGGCGGTAGATGATGCCGGTCACCATCGTGCCGACACGGATCCGGCTCGTGGCCTGGGTCAACGCGGTCAGCGTCACCCATGCTTCCATGCATGGCCCTGTCGTATCGGGAACATTGATTGGATAGAAGTGGTCGAAGTTCCACGCCGAGGCGAAAACGTCAATATCGTCGGCCGTCGTCCAGACGTCGAGCATGTCTTTCCATGTCGTGTACTGCGGTGAAGTCTTAATTCCAAACTGCATACGATCGAGTCAAGCACAGTATTGCGCGGTGTCGTCTAGCTACTATGCCCTTCGACCTACGTGTCGATGGAGATGACGGGGAAGGAACCGTGCCGCACAGCGAGATTCAGCACCGGCCGATTCAACTCGAGTGGCCCGACGACATGCGGACGGCGTGGCAGCCACTGAAGCCCGAGTTCGCCGCGGCGTGCAACGGCCTCTCGATTGGCATGCCGTACGGCGAGCCCTACGTGATGGCTTCAGTGCGATCGGCTCTCGGCGACATCGAGGATCCTGTGCTCGTAGCCGAGGTTGAGGCCTATCTCGATCAGGAACGCGAACACTCCCGCCAGCACAAGCGTTTCAACACCCTTCTGACCGCCCAACACCCGGCACTCAAGCGTGTCGAGAAGTGGCTGGCTTGGACGTATCGATTCTTGCAGCGGCGGGCGGGCAAGAGTTTCGGCATCGCCTACGCCGCAGGGTTCGAAGCGACTGCATTTGCGGCGGCACGGTGGATGGACGGCAACCGTCACGAACTCTTCTACGGTGCAGATTCTGAACCGTCAACCCTCTTTCTTTGGCATCTCGCCGAGGAGGTCGAGCACAAGACGGTCGCCCATGACGTTTGGGTCACAGTCGACGGCCGCCGACTCCGCTACGCCGCCGCGATGACCCTGTGCTTCCTCATGCTCGTGTGGTTCATCTTCCTCAGTGTGGTTGTGCAACTCACCGCGTGGAAGCGGATCCTCTCCCCCATCGCGTGGTTCCGTCTTTGGAAGTGGGGCTTTGGTTTCGCGTTTGAAGTGGTGCCAACCATTGCAGTCACGGCGTTGCGATCTCACCACCCCAGTCAGCAGGCCGACCCCGCATGGATGTCGCTCTGGCTTTCGGCCTACGACCCTGAGACCAACACCATCCCGGCCTGGGATGCCCCCATCGACGAGTACCTCCTCGACAAGGCTGGACTACCGTCGCGCCCATGAGCCCAGCGAGGATGCCAGGTATGGTCGTCACCGACCACACATTTTCGCTACCCCTCGATCACGCCGAGCCGAACGACGAAACCATCGAGGTCTTCGCCCGTGAGGTCGTCGCCCCTGGTCGCGAGAACGAAAAGCTCCCGTTCCTCGTCTTTCTGCAAGGCGGACCAGGACATGAATCGCCGCGCCCGCCGGGAAGCGCGTCGTGGCTACCGCGAGCGTTGCGGGACTATCGCGTGCTCCTCCTTGATCAGCGTGGGACCGGCCGCAGCACGCGACTGCAGGCACGTACGCTCGCCGCGCACGCGCCGCAAGAGCAGGCACGTCGGCTTGGACTCCATCGCATGGATGCAATTGTGAGCGATTGCGAGGCGATCCGCAAAGAGTTGTGCGGTGACGAGCCGTGGACGGTGCTCGGTCAGAGCTATGGCGGCTTCTGCGCCACGCATTACCTCTCGGCTGCGCCCGAAGGACTCGCGGCAGCGCTGATCACGGGCGGGCTACCCCCGCTCACCGCCCACCCCGACGACATCTATCGTCAGACCTATGTTCGCTGCCGCGAAAGAAACGCGGCTTACTACGAGCGGTATCCCGACGACGTGCACGCCGTGCGCACGATCATCGACCATCTGGCCGAGAACCAGGTTGAGCTTCCGTCAGGCGACCCGCTCACGCCTCGCCGCTTTCAGCTGCTCGGACTTGCGCTTGGGATGAGCGACGGATTCGAGAGCATTCACTATCTGGTCGAGGACGCGTTCATTACCGGTCCGAAAGGTCCCGAGCTCGGCTTTCACTTCCTGGCTGGGGTCGAACATGCGCAGAACTATTCGACCAACCCTCTGTTCTCGCTCTTGCACGAGCCGATTTACTGCCAAGGATTCGCGTCGAACTGGTCCGCTGAACGCATCCGCGGAGAGTTTCCCGAATTCGATCCACTACGGACCGACGGCCCAGCGCTGTTCACCGGTGAGATGATTTATCCATGGATGTTCGAAGACTTCGAGCAGATCAGTCCTCTCAGAGACGCCGCTCATCTGCTCGCGGCACGCTCGGATTGGTCAACGCTCTACGACCCCGGGCGGCTCGAGCAAAACAACGTTCCGGTCGCAGCAGCCCTCTACGTCAACGACATGTACGTAGACCGCTCGTTCTCGCTCGAGACCGCCGACACGATCCGGGGCGCAAGGGTTTGGGTGACCACCGAATACGAGCACAACGGCTTGCGAGCTGACGGCGAGCGGGTGCTCGACCGACTGCTCGCGATGGCCGGCGGTGACGCCTGACCTACGCTCGTCGCATGGCGTCCAGTGAGCGAGCTCGATTCTCCGATATCAGTAGTTCGGCGTGGGAGCATCCCGCCGACCGAGCGGCCCTGAATGCACTCCGAAGAATTCCGGGCTTCGACATCGTGCTGCGCAAGCTCGTGGGCATGTT
>JAACCU010000008.1 GCA_009937405.1 Actinomycetota bacterium | reverse complement strand
GTTCAAGCGGAGATGAGTCATCGGCTCAGCGCCGACCAATTCGTCGTCGGACTAACGCTCAATATCTTGGTGTTTGGCCTCTGCGGGTTCCTCGATAACGAACTCGAGCCGGCCACGCAGCTCGCTGGAAGATGGAACGTTCCGCTGCTAAGCGAAATCCCACTGATCGGCCAAGCGCTGTTTGGCCAACGTTGGCCGTTCTACGTGCTCTACGCGCTCATTCCATTCACCTGGTGGCTCGTCTTTCGCACCCGCTGGGGCCTTGAGCTTCGCTCGGTGGGCGAAAGCCCACAGTCGGCTGACGTCTCGGGCATTGATGTCAACAAGCGGCGGCGTCAGAGCATCTACTACGCCGGCGCCACATCGGGTCTCGGTGGAGCTCTCCTCGTCTTTGGGCAGGTCGGCCTCTTTGAAGATTCCATTGTGGGAGGCCGCGGCTTCATTGCGATTGCTGCGGTGATCTTCGGCGGCTGGACCCTGCGGGGAACGATCGCCGGTTGCGTAATCTTTGCCGGAGCCCTGTCATTTCGACTCTCAGTTCAAGGGCTCGGGTATGAGGTCAATAGTGAACTGCTCCAGTCGCTCCCCTTCCTGGTGACGCTTATTGGAATGGCCGTGTTCGCCCACAGGGTGCGCGCGCCTGGAGCGCTCGCTCAGCCCTTCATTCGAGGGCTCAAATAGCTCATGGACTATTCCCCACTCGGCCGATCCGGCATGAAGGTCAGCAAATTCGGTCTGGGCACGATGGTTCTTGGGGCGTGGGGCAACTCGGATCTCGATGCGTGTTCTCGCATCATCAATAAGGCGCTTGATGGCGGCATCAACCTTGTGGACACGGCCGATGTCTACGGCGAAGGTCAGAACGAAAGGATTGTCGCCACCGCACTCAACACTCGGCGCGACGAAGTGGTCCTATGCACCAAGTTCCACCACGCAGTCGAACCGGGCAAGGATCCCAATCGCCAGGGAAACAGTCGCCGGTGGATCATGCGTGCCATTGACGACAGCCTCCAACGCCTTAAAACCGACTACATCGACCTGTATCAGGTGCATCGCCCTGACCCGACAGTGGCAATTGAGGAAACCGTGGAGGCCCTGAGCGATCTGGTCCGGATGGGAAAGATCCGTGCGTGGGGGACCTCCACATTTCCAGCTGAAGACCTCGTCGAAGCCCAGTGGGCGGCCAGCCGCACCGGGGCCATCGCTCCCCACACCGAACAACCTCCGTATTCGATCCTGTGCCGCGGCGCCGAACGCGACATCCTTCCAATTGCTCAGCGTTACGGCCTGGGAACCCTGGCATGGAGCCCACTCTCGGGCGGTTGGCTCACGGGAAAGTACCGGCGAGACACTCCCCCGCCCGGCGGCAGTCGGGGCGACATCAACCCCGACCACTTCGATGGCACAAACCACACAAAGCTCACCACAGTTGAAACGCTGTCCTCGATCGCCGACGACGCCGGTCTCAGCCTCACCCACATGTCACTCGCTTGGGCCACTGAGCACCCGGCATTGTCTACAGTGCTGATCGGCCCCCGTACCGAGCAGCAACTCGATGATCTGTTGCAGGGGGCCGATGTGACGCTAACGCCGGACATCCTCGATGCCATCGACGCCGTGGTCCCGCCGGGAACCACGATTAACCCCAGAGATATCGGGTGGAACCCACCCGGGCTCGCAACGAACGCCAGAAGGCGGAACCATTCATGAAGGCAATGCTCTATACCGAGACCGGTGGACCCGAGGTCCTGAAGTACGTCGATGTTGCGGACCCTGAGCCCGGCGCGGGCGATGTGGTGGTTGACGTTGCGGCAACGTCGCTGAATCGCCTCGATGTCGTGCAGCGCAACGGCTGGTTTCAGATGCCCGGTTTCGCGTACCCCCATATTGCCGGTATGGATGTGGCCGGCACCGTTTCCGCAGTTGGCGAAGCCGTCACCGCGTTGGCAGTCGGTGATCGCGTCGTGGTCGATCCCTCGCTGGCGGGTGTGGCCGAGTCGTCGAAGCTCGCCGGTCACGGTGACCTCTACGGTGACCTCGGCATCATCGGCGGCACCATAGATGGCGGCTACGCCGAGAAGTGTCTGGTTCCTGCCTCACACGTTTACCCAATACCCCACGACATGCCATTTGAGCACGCGGCCACATTCCCCACCTGCTATCTCACCGCCGCTCATGCAATCTTCACCGTTGGCCAACTTGTGGCGGGTGAGACCGTGATGATTCACGCTGCTGGATCCGGCGTCTCGACTGCGGCAATTCAGCTCGCCAAGAATGCAGGTGCCATCGTGCTCGCCACCGCTGGGTCCGACGAAAAGTGCGAGCGCGCACTCGCTCTCGGTGCCGACCACGTCCACAATAACCGCACAGGCGATGTCACCGGCTTTGCCCGCGAGGTCACCCAAGGGGCCGGAGTGAACATGGTGTTCGACCATGTTGGAACCGCCCTGTTTGGAGCATCTCTATTCGGAATCGGGGTCGGTGGTCGCTTGGTCAGTTGTGGCAACTCGTCAGGCGACGAAGCAACAATTCCATCGCTGGGGTACCTCTTCCACTCAGGAATCAAGATAATGGGATCTGACCCCTACCGGCCCGAGGAGTTTGGCCCAGTATGGGAAACCTTCTGCACGGGCGATTTCGAAGTCGTAATTGACTCTGAGTATGCGCTCGCCGATGCCGCTCAAGCCCAGGACAAGATGCTCGCTAATGACTTTTTCGGCAAGATTGTTTTGAAGCCGTAGCCCTCGTGTTCGAACCCCGCGATGCGCCATACCCCGAGCTGAAAAAGACTCACACCATGGCCCACGCAGGGCGGCCATGGACGGACTTCAAACCACCCCCGGCTGCGCCGGTGTGGGCTGCGATCGAAGGGCTTGGCCGTTACTACATCTTGCTTGCCGCAATTGAGCTGGATCTGTTCGACACCCTTCAACGTCTCGGCCCGTCGAGCGTCG
>JAACCU010000077.1 GCA_009937405.1 Actinomycetota bacterium | reverse complement strand
TCGACATCAATAATGAAGACCTCGACATTTGTGAGCGCGGCCAGCGCGGCCTGACCCGCGGTCGCATTGCCGCCGGGCCGCTGGCCCCCCGTTTCGAAGAGCCATTGCACCGGTTCAACAACATGCTCGCCGATTGCATGACAGCGGAATCCCTCGCAACTGGCCTCACCATTCCCGCAGGCGACGACGGCTCGGAGGAGTCACGCCTTGGCACAGGACTCAACCCGACTCCACCAACGATCGAGATCAGTTCATGAAGAATTCAGCACAAGTCGTAGTGATCGGTGGAGGCGTCGTCGGCGCCTCTGTCTTGTATCACCTGACCAAGGCAGGTTGGACCGACGTCATGTTGCTCGAACGCGCCGAATACACGGCCGGCTCGACATGGCACTCGGCCGGCGGCATGCACACACTCAACGGCGACCCCAACGTCGCCAAGCTCCAGCAGTACACAATCAAGCTGTACGAGGAGATCGAGAAGGAATCGGGCATGGACGCCTCCATGCACATCACCGGTGGTGTGATGTTGGCTGACACGCCGGAGCGGATGGACTGACTCAAGATGAGCCATGCCCGTGGGCGCTACCTCGGGATGGACACCGAGTTGATCTCTGTAGCCGAAGCCAAGGAGTTGCTCCCGATTCTCGACGAGCAGTACTTCGTCGGCGCCATGTGGGATGCCAACGAGGGACACCTCGATCCCAGCCAAATCACCCATGCCTACCTTGAATGCGCCCGCAAGCGAGGGGCGGAGACCGTTCGTCACTCATGGGTACGAGAGATCAAGCGTGCCACCGATGGGGGCTGGGATCTGACGGTGTATGACACCAAGTCCGACGAGGACAAGGCCACGGTTCACTGCGAACACGTCGTCAACGCAGGTGGGCTCTGGGCCCGCGAGGTGGGCCGTATGGTCGGCCTCGAGTTGCCGTTGCTCGCCATGGAACACATGTATCTCCTCACCGAGCCAATCCCTGAGGTCATCGAGCACAACAAGACCACGGGGAAACAGATCATTCACGCCATCGACTTCGGTGGAGAGATCTATATGCGTCAAGAGGGCGACGGACTCCTGCTCGGCACCTACGAACAAGGCGGCAAGCCGTGGGCCCAACGGCAGACGCCCTGGGACTTCGGGGCTCGGCTTCTCACCCCGGACCTGGAACGCATCGCTGATTCGCTCGACACCGGTTTCAAACACTTTCCGGTTTTCGCGGAAGCCGGCATCAAGCAGGTCATCAACGGCCCGTTCACGTTTGCCCCCGACGGCAACCCACTGCTGGGCCCGGTTCGTGGCCTTCCCGGCTATTGGTCAGCGTGTGCGGTCATGGCCGGTCTGTCTCAAGGCGGCGGCGTGGGTTTGTCTCTGGCCAACTGGATCACCGACGGCGATCCAGGCTTCGATATCTGGGGCATGGATGTCAGCCGCTACGGCGACTACGCCACGATGGCGTATACGAACGAGAAGGTTCGAGAAAACTATTCGCGGCGGTTCAGCATCTCCTTCCCCAACGAGCACCTGGCTGCAGGTCGTGCGGTTCAGACGTCACCCATCTATGACCGCCTGGCGGCCGAGAACGCTGTGTTCGGTGTTGGCTTTGGTCTCGAGACCGCCCTCTGGTTCCAAAAAGAGGGCGAAGATCCGGTCGAGGACGTCACCTTTGGTCGCTCCAACGCGTGGGAGCAGGTTCGCGCTGAAGCATTGGCGGTTCGGTCGAGTGTGGGGATGTGGGAAACCACCGGTTTCTCAAAGTTCCGCTTCTCTGGCCCGGGCGCTCGCCGCTACCTGGATCGACTGCTCGCCGGCCGGATACCCAATCCGGGTCGGATGTCTCTCACTCCAATGACCAACTTGGCCGGGAACCTGATCGGTGACCTCACCGTTGCCACCCTTGGGCCTGCGGCCGGTGCTGCCGAGGGCCCAGAAACCACCATCACGGGTGGCGCCACAGGCAATGTCCGCCTCAGTGAGGAGTTCGTTCTCTTCGGTTCGGGTAGTGCCGAGCGGTACTACGAGCGGTGGTTCGACCAGCACCTACCCGCGGATGGTTCAGTGCAGTATGAGACTCTCGGGTTCGAGATGGCGGGGCTATCGATCGCTGGCCCGAACGCTCGAGCATTGCTCGAAAAGGTCACCGGCACCGATGTCAGCCAGAACGGCATGCGGTTTATGTCGTTCAAGGAGTTGAACATCGGTCTTGCCCCTGTGTGGTGTGGGCGGGTCACTTTCACCGGAGACTTGGGGTACGAGTTTTGGATGCCGGCGCGTTACCAGCGCTATGTCTATCAACAACTGTTGGAGGCGGGCGAGGAGCTCGGGCTACGAATGTTTGGCCTCCACGCGCTCAACTCGCTGCGACTCGAAAAAGGCTTTGGCTCCTGGGCCCGTGAATACCGCCCCATCTACGACCCGTTCGAAGCCAACCTCGGCCGCTTCATTCAGATGGACAAGGACTTCATCGGTCGTGCTGCGCTCGCGGCAAAGTACGCCGACGCTGGGCCTGGAGCATCGGTCGCACTCCTAACGTTCACGGTTGACAGTGATGGAGGCCAAGACGGCGTCGACGTCATCGGCGATGAGCCGATCTGGCATAAGGGTGAGGTCGTGGGCTGGGTTACATCGGGGGGCTACGCCCATCACAGTGAGGTCAGCGTCGCCATGGGCTACGTGCCGGCCGGTCTGGCCGAGTCCGATGGGCCGTTCGAGATAGAGATCATCGGGGAGCGAAAGACTGCCACCCGTGTTGACGGATGTATCTGGGATACAAATGCCGAGCGGATGCGGGGCTGACCATGACCAATCGGATTCGCCGCTCGGTTCAACAGGCTCTCGACGGTACGCCAGAGGTCGCACACGCCGCCGGAGAGGGTCATCATCTCACTATCGGCCCCGGCGAGGCACTTACCTCCCAATGGGTCGCTGATGGACTCGAGTTACCTGACCTTGCTGCGATGCGTCGCTATCGCGTCGAGCGGATTCAACAGAAGCTGCGAGAGATGGACTATGGCGGCGTGGTGCTCTTCGATCCGCTCAACGTCCGTTACGCCACCGACTCCACCAACATGCAGCTCTGGGTCATGCACAACGGGGCTCGTTACGCATTTGTGAGCGCGGCGGGTCACGTCATCATCTGGGACTACGAGAACACCGAATTTCTCTCGGGCCACAGTGAGGTGGTTGACGAGGTGCGCCCGGCTATCGGCTCGACGTTCTTCCTCGGGGGCAATCGCTACGAGGAAAAGGCGCTGCGATGGTCAGCGGAGATGATCGAGGTAATCGAAGAGCACTGCGGTGCCGGTGCTCGCATCGCCGTCGACCAGTGCCACCGCATTGGCTATCAGGAGCTAGCCAAGGCCGGGATCGAGGTTGGCGACGGCGGCGAAGTCATGGAACTTGCCCGCGAGATCAAGAGTGTCGACGAGATCAAGGCGATGCGTTGTGCGGCCCACGCGTGCCAGACGACCATGGGCGAAATGCGCGATGCCATGCAACCGGGGATGACCGAGCGTGAAGTATGGGCGATGCTGCATGCCGGGAATATCGCTCGAGCCGGCGAGTGGATCGAAACTCAGATCTTGTCATCTGGTCCACGCACCAACCCTTGGATGCAGGAAGCGAGTGCTCGGGTGCTCGAGAACGGCGACATCCTCGCCTACGACACGGACCTCGTCGGCGCATACGGAATGATGATTGACATCAGCCGTACCTGGGTCGTCGGTGACAAGAAGCCGACCGCCCACCAGCAGACGCTCTTCGACATGGCTCACGACATGATCGATGGAAACGCACAGCTGCTGACGCCAGGGAGAACATTCCGTGAGCTCACGTTCGATTCGTACGTCCCGCCCCGCGAGAAGTACCGGCACTACTCCGTGATGTTCCATGGCGTCGGCCAGTGTGATGAATACCCGGCCATCTATATGCCATGGAGTTGGGACGAATGGGGCCACGATGGCGTGCTTGAGGCCGGAATGGTGCTCACTTCAGAGAGCTACATCGGCTCCCGTGATGGTGGTGAGGGCGTGAAACTTGAGGATCAGTATCTCGTCACCGAGAACGGTCCAGAACTCCTCACGAGCTTCCCGATCAGCCTGGTCTGAGCGAGTACGTGTGATCAGTCCAAGCGGCCAGCGGTGTCGTCGCCGGCCCGAGCATCGCTAGCATCGGGATCGTCGGTCATGCCATAGCTATTCCATGGGGTGAAGCCGCATAGCTTCAATAGCTCTGGCGACATGGCGTCTCGAACCTCCGAGCGTGCGCCGTAGGTGAGGTTGGCGAGACCCCGCATGATCGGTGCGCAGTAGTACGTCACGATGCCAAAGCGTGGGTGGTCGGCGGTATTGAGGCCTGCCGCATGCCAGGTGCGGCCCTCCCACACGAGCACGGATCCGGCCGGCGCTTCGATTGGGACGGCGGGATAGTGGCGGGATGGGTCAGGCAGACAGCCACTCAGATGACTGCCGGGAACAATCCTGGTTGCCCCGTTGGCAATGGTGAAGTCGCTCGCCATCCACATCATGTTCACCACGAGCGGTGGCGTGATCGGCACCGTGGCGATCGTGGGATCACCGTAGGGGCCGCTGGTGCGGGTGAGATCTCCCTGACGGCCGTGTGGTGTGCCTGGTGCGACCGGCTGCGGCATCCACCATTGGTCGGCGTGCAGCGGCATCGACTTGTTGCCTGGATAGGTAATGTGCGCGTCGAGCGACGACAGCAGATGCTCTGCGCCGAGGAGGTAGGTGGCCAGGGCCCGAGCCGCAGGGTGCAGCGCCAACTGTTGGAACTCATCGCCCTTGTTGATGAGTTGGTACACCCACTGGTTGACATCGTCGCCTTCGGCCTCCGCAGGATAGTGAAAGTCGAGATCTTGGATTCGCTCGGCTTGCGCCTGTGTCGAGATCCGCTCGCGCAAGGCAGTGGCGTCGTCTTGGCTCAAGGCTTCAGCAATGATGCAATACCCGAACTCGTCGAGATCAGCGATTTGGCTGGCCTGGTCAGTGGTTGGTTCCGGAAGCGACATGATGCTCAGTCAATCAGAGCATCGGAGCGGACCCGCTCCTGCTCAGCATCGAGGTGCTCTTGCATCACCCGGCCAAAAAGTTGCTGCGTGCGTTCGACTCGACCGATGACGTTCGCCTCTTCGGTGTAGGCAAAGATCGCGGCGTGGCGGGGGCGGGAGTGGGTCGGCACTCGTGACACCTGGTGAAGGCTGTGGCGGCCACGGAAGATCTGCATGTCGCCGGGGCGAAGGTCGAGGGTGTGCACGCCTTCCCGGTCACCCTTGAGAATGCTCTGGATTCGGTCGAAGCCTTCGTCGTCGGCGCTGCGGATGGCCGGATAATACTCGAACAGGCCGCCCTCGTCAGCCTCCTGGACGAGCACGGTCACCGCGAAGTCGTTCGTGTCGAAGTGCCAGGTGAAGAGTTGTCCCGGATCGAGGATGTTGGCCGTCAGGCCGGCGAGGGGGTCGGCGTAGCAATACAGCTCCGGGATCTCGAGGCAGTCGGCAAGAAACCTGGCGACCGTCGGAGCCCGAAAAATGAGGTCGGTGGCACAGCCGGGCTCCCACGAGTCGCCGGGGATGAAGCCACTCGAACGTTCGAGGAAGATGTTGGCCGGGTGGTCGGCGGGGAATTCGTCGTTGACGGTCGTGTGGAAGTACGGGTTCATCACCTGGGTGGAGAAGTGGGTTGTGTGCTTACGCTCCATGATCTCAGCGTTGAGCCGAGCAATCGCTTCGGGTCGCACGAGGTCCTTGACGATGGCGCAGCCGATCGTCCTCAGGCTCCCACGAGCAGCGTTCACGGCGGCCAGGTAGCCAGCCGAGTCTGGGTCATGGAGTGGGTAGCGGTCAAGATCAACCAGATCTTCGAGATCATGCTCGGTCATTGCGGCCAGTCTGCAGGTCGGTACCGATGACGGAAACCTTCCGTTCATCTCATCCAGTCATTATCTGAGATAGTACCCACCTAGTGTCCAAGCAGCCGTCTGACCGCCTCCTTCGTCTCGTGGTCGTTCGGCGCCATCGATGCCTTGGATGTCGTCCCACGATCGGGTGGGTCGAGACGACGCTGATCTCTGAATCTCGCTCGGAACGGTAACCGAGACCGGCAGCGCCTTCCCTCTCCTGCACGCCTGGTTGCTCGCCGAGGTGAAAACGTGAGAGGCAGGGCCCGAAGGCCCTGCCTCTTCAGAATGTCCTGACCCGAGGGTCAGAGCTATTCACGTGAATTAGCCGAGTGCGGCAGCGATCCACTCGTCGCAGAGGTCACGGTTGTCCGCGATCCACTTAGCCGCAATCTCTTCAACCGCTGCCTGTGAGCCGTCGGAAGCGTTGAGATCGACACCGGCGATGGCCATGTCGATCAGCGGCGGGTTGAAGGCCGCTGATAGGGCCACAGCCTCGGGGTTGTCTTCGCCCCACGCCTTGTTGACGGTGACGAGGATATCGGCGGCTTCCCAACCGGTGTTGCAACCGCTGGCGGGAGCAAGACAGGTGTCAGCACCGAGACCGGTGTAACCCTCGCCCTGGTCGTAGGCTTCGCCACCTTCCTTACCCAGCGGGTTGGAGTCGTCGAGAATGGTCTCGACGGTCAGCCACATCGTGGTCTCACCCGGGATCGCCTGAGCGAGGTACGCCGTCGGGGTCCAGGTGTAGATGATGGCAGGATCGCCGGCCTGGGCCTTGGTCAGGAACTCAGCGAACATGGCATCGTAACCAGCCTGGGTCTGCTCCAGGTTGTCCCAACCTGCGAACGCGATCTGCGATGCCATGATGTCATCACAGGTCCAGTCCTCGGGGCAGCCGTAGAACTCGCCCTTGCCGTTGCCGTCGCTGTCGAGTTGGCTCCAGAGAGCCTCGTCAGCGTTGATGCCGTCGAGCGAGGTGACGCCGTTGGCCTCAGCCCAGCTCTTCGTGACGAGCATGCCTTGCAGGCCACCGCCCGGCATGACGGAGCCTTCGACGACCGTAAGGTTGTCGCCGATCGTGGTGCCGTCGGTCAGATCGCCAGCGTGCCAGCTGTAGTGGCCGGGGTACCAGCTGTTGGCCCAAAGGTCCATGTCGCCGGAAGCCATCGCCTGGTATCCGAGGTCAGGAGCGAACTCGAGGGCGTCAGGGCTGGACACGTCGTAGCCGAGCTCACCCAGCAGCTGTGCAAGGATCTGCGCGTGGACATAGCCAGATGACCAGTTGGCGCGGCCCATGTTCACGGACTTGCCTTCGCCAGGAAGCGGAGCTTCCTCAGCGGGGGCGTCGTCAGCACTGTCGTCAGCGGCAGCGTCAGATGCACCTGCGTCGGTCGAACTTTCGTCATCAGAACCGCATGAGGCTGCAAATACAGCCAAAATAGCGATCAACGCGAGCCAGAAGCTCTTTGATAGTTTCATTTGTTTGGTCCCCTCCTTGGGATATTCATACCAGCCATAAGGCTAGCGCGGCTACTGGGCGTAACGTGCCGCGCGGTATGAGTTAAACGTGCCCAGACCTTTCAGACTTCTGCCATTTGGTGGCTCGAGTCGGCGCTTTCTTGGGCGTCATTCGGCCCTGCTACGGCTGAGTTGGAGCCGGCATCTCTGTAGATCTTGCGGCGGCGGAATTCTGCGACCACCCCGCGACCACTTGCAAACAGCAGGAATCCGGCAACCAGAGTGACGAATGCACCCACACCGGACAGCGCTCCCAGCTCGGCAACGCGAACCATGCCGAGAATGAAGCCCATGGGCACTGCCATGAGCGCAAGGCCGGTGCCACAAAGAAGCACTGAAGCCTTCCAACGGGTCTCTTCACCGCCTCCGGCCAAGCCGCTCGCTGGAATTGCCGCCGCCAGTCCGAGCACGCCGAGCAACATGGCGAGCAGGCCTAAACCGGGCCCGTCTGCTTCGACTCCGTTGAAAACGATACGAGTGTAGTCGCTGCTGATATCGAACCCCAGAGCGTCATCGGCCGCTTCTTCATCGATGACGTCGGCTAGGAGAGCCGCTGTGCGATCTTCATCTGAGAGTTCTTCGCCATCCTCGGCACTGACACCGTCCCCGGCGAGCTCCGCCTGAAATTCGTCGGTGAGATCAAAGTACCAACCGAACTCGGTCTTCGTCTGGGTGTTTCCAGTGAGCAACGCGCCGCCGATGACCAACAGCAAGGCGCCGACGGCGGCACCAATTTGGCCATAGTTGATGGTGCGCGGAAGTGGCCTACGTGATGCATAGGGAGCT
>JAACCU010000076.1 GCA_009937405.1 Actinomycetota bacterium | reverse complement strand
TGGAACCCGGGCGCCAGCACACCCGTGATGGCGAACATCGGGATGTGCCAGAGATAGATCGCATAGGATGATCTGCCGATTTGCGCCAGAGGCTCCCAGGTGAGAATCCGCGTATCGGGACAAGCGACCGCGCCAGCAATCGCAAGCAAAGAGACGAGGGCGATCGGCGTGTAACCGAAGCCGAGGTGGATCACGTTGTAGCGATCGGGGGCCAGAGAGAAGACGACAAAGCCCACGAGGCCGATCGCCAGTACAACCCGACCGAGTTCGGGGCGTAGGCGCCGGAGCACCTGCGGCGATGCCCCGAGCCAGGAGCCAGAGAGCAAAAGGATCGCGCCATGTGAGTCTGTGCTGAAGAACAAGACCATTCCCGGTGTTCCCAACCGGTATCGAAGTGCCGTGATCGACGCGAGGATCAATGCAAGGCCGCCCGCGAAGCGAGCGACGGCTGCGGGTCCCCGCCACCGGATCAGCGCAACTGTGACGAGAGGCCAGATGACATAGAACTGCTCCTCGACGCTCAGCGACCAGATATGGGAGAACGGGCCGGAATGCGTTCGGGTGATGACGTCGCGCCAGTTCGCCACATATGACAACGCCCAGAGGCTGCGGGACGTGATGCGGTCTTCGAGTGCGGGAGCGTCGAGAAGCCACGCCAGCACCGCCACGCTCCCGACCATGGCGAACAGGGCGGGCAGGAGTCGGAGAGATCGACGAATGAAGAAGCTGTGCAGAGAGATTCGGTCATCGCGCACAAACTCATCGACCAAGAGTCGAGTGATCAGGAAGCCACTCAGCGTGAAGAAGAGATCAACACCGATGAACCCGCCCTCGATGCCAAACCAGACGCCGTGGTAGAGAAACACCGCCAGAACGGCGACGGCGCGCAACCCATCGAGCGCAGGTACCCGACCGAGTGGTTCCCACGCTGCCCGCGTGGCCTCTGGATGAGGGTCGACGATGGACATCTCTATTGGGCGATTAGGCGGAGGCACGGCTGCGATGAAGAGAGGTAGTCACCGGCCAGATGATATAGCAATCGGCGCGCCTTGTGGCACGAGAACGCGCCGAGACGTTCGAGCCTGCCAATTCCCGACGCTGCGGACTCAGTGTTGATCATGGTCAGTTTCTTCTCCGGGTTGAGATCGATTAACCGGGTGACTTTAACGACCCGAGGGTCGTCGAGTGTCCTTGTACTGAGGCCACCGGCTTGAATGCTCGCCACGAATAGCAGGCGGCCAAGAGCGAGTGCGGATTCGTGCAATGGTTCAACATAGAAGGCAGGAAACCGAGAGCTGGGGTTGATCCACTCGCTGACGGACGGACGGGTGATCAAGTTGGCATGAAGCACGGGATTGGATCTCGATCCGGAGGTCGTTGTCTGCTCGTCCGGACGCGACCGATAGTCCAGACAACTCGATCTCGCACAGTCTGCCGGATCGTCTTGCATTACTCTCCGTCGGCCGCTCAGAGTCCGCAAGCAGCGCCTCTCGCTGTGAGGACAGCCACGACCTCGCAATGCTTGGGCAAAAACCGCTACCCGATTACGGTGAAGAGCTCTAGTCGGGGGTAGCCTTTCGGGGCTGGGAAACGTGCTATCTCCGGCTTTGTACTGCCCAAAATTCCCTGATTAGGCTTACCCTTCGTGTCGGATTTTCTCCGCAGCTATCTCACAGTTGGAATCTTCGGCCTCGTTGGCGTCGCCCTTGTTGGGGTGTTGCTCGGCCTGGGCCGGATTTTGCGTCCCGATCACCCCAACGCGGCCAAGAACGAGGCATACGAGTCTGGCGTTGAGCCGACCGGCGACATGTGGTCACAGGCCAACATTCGCTACTACGTCTTTGCTCTGCTCTTCGTCATGTTCGACGTGGAGGCAGTCTTCATCTTCCCGTGGGCTGCTCGTCTTGAAATCTACGGAATCTTCGGTCTGGTAGAGATGGCGATCTTCATCTTCATTCTGCTGCTGGGGCTCATCTACGCCTGGCGCAAGGGAGTACTCAAGTGGGTCTAGTCGAATCAGGCAAGATCGGTGGCGGCCTCCAGTCGCTATTGAACATGAGCCGCAAGTACTCGATGTGGGTTTACCAGTGGGGCCTTGCGTGCTGCGCCATCGAGATGGGAGCGGCTTTCGCGTCGCCTCGCTATGACGTGATGCGCCTCGGCGTTATTCCGCTGCCCGCTAGCCCCCGTCAGGCCGACCTTCTGGTTGTGTCGGGCACTGTCACCGACAAGATGGCTCCGTCGGTGAAGCGGCTTTACGAGCAGATGCCTGAGCCAAAGTACGTGATCTCCATGGGTTCGTGCGCCAACTGCGGCGGCCCTTACTGGGACAGCTACAGCGTCACCAAGGGTGTCGACCAGATTGTGCCGGTCGATGTTTACGTGCCCGGCTGCCCACCGCGCCCCGAAGCTCTGCTCGAGGGCATTGTGCTCCTGCAGGAGCGCATTCAGAACGAAGACATGGGCGAGCGTTGGAGGGGTGAGCCGATTGTCATCGACTGATACCCCAACCGAACAAGACGCCATGCCCGACACCGATCTGGCGCGCAACGAGCTCGTCGCCCGTTTTGCCGCTCATCTCGGCGACGGTCTTCTCGAGTCCCATGTTGAACCTGACGTCGACGTCTGGCTGCGCGTTTCACGCGAGTCGTGGCGTGAGGCTGCGGAGTTCGCCAAGAACGGTCTCGGCTTCGCCTACTTCAGCTTTTTGAGCGGCATCGATTGGATGCCCTCGCCGTTCGGGCGAGAAATGGACTCGCAAATCGACATTGCTCTCGGCAACGACGAGGCCAGCAAAATCGATCAGACAATCGTGCAGGGCATCGCCGGCGGCGAGACTCGCTTCCAGGCGTTCGCCCGTGTCAATGACATCGTCAACGGCCTTGGCATCACACTGAAGGTCGATCTTCCTGACGACGACCTCAGCGTCGACAGCTGGGTTCCCGTGTACCCGGGCGCGAACTGGCACGAACGTGAGGCGTGGGAAATGTACGGCTTCTCGTTCAACGACCACCCCGGACTGCGTGCCCTATACCTGCCCTCAGACTTCGAGGGTCACCCGCTGCGCAAGGACTACCCATTGTTGGCCCGCCGCATGAAGCCGTGGCCGGGCATCGTCGACGTCGAGCAGATGCCTGGTGAAGACGACAACGAGGATGGAGCGAGCAGTGAGTGACGCCGCCCTCAGTAACCGCGAGCAGCTGAGCTACATCGCAGCCCAGGCCGCCGACGCACGCGTCAATGTGGAGCTCGAGACGGAGGGCATGACCCTCAACATTGGTCCGCAGCACCCCGCCACACACGGCACCCTTCGCATCATCGCCAAGCTCGACGGTGAGCAGGTTGTCGCCGTCGACCCGGTGATGGGCTACATGCACCGCGGCTACGAAAAGTTGGCCGAGGTTCGGACCTACCCCCAGGTCACCACACTCATCAACCGCATCGACTGGGTTGGCAGCTTCGCTAACGAGGTGCCGTTCATCCTCGCCGCCGAGCGACTCATGGAAGTCGAAGCACCGCCTCGAGCTCAGTGGATCCGCACGATCCTCTTCGAGATGAGCCGCATCGCCAACATCACGTTGTTCCTCGGTGATATGGGTCTGCAGGTTGGCGCAGTTACGCCGGCGTTCTTTGCCTTCCGAGACCGCGAGCATGTTCTCAACCTGATCGAATCGGCCACCGGCGGCCGCTTCCACCCCAACTTCGACCGCATCGGCGGCATCAAGGACGATCTGCCTGCGGGTTGGATCACCGAGACCCGCCGGGTCATGAAGAAGATGCGCAAGTATTGCGATGAGATCGAAATTCTCGTCGAAGGCAACGAAATCTTCCAGGCCCGCACCCGCGGCATCGGCGTGATTCCAGCCAACATCGGTCTCAGCTACGGCCTGTCCGGCGCCAACATTCGCGGCTCCGGCGTCGACTGGGACGTTCGTCGCGACAACCCCTGCGGCATGGTGCACAACGAGACCGATTGGAAGGTCTGGACTCACCCCGACGGCGACTCATTCGCCCGCTTCTGGGTGCGTCTGCAGGAGACCCGCGAGAGCACCCGAATCATTGATCAACTACTCGACAACATCCCGTCGGGCCCGATCATGGCCAAGGTGCCGCGCATCATCAAGGTGCCCGCCGGTGAGGCCTACGTTGAGACGGAGAACCCGCTCGGTGTTATGGGCTATTACGTGATCTCCAAAGGCGAGCTCGTGCCGTATCGAGTGAAGATCCGCTCGGCATCGTTCAACAACATCTCGATCACGCCCTGGCTGCTCAAGGGCGTCTATGTGCCTGACATCATCACGATTTTGGCCTCGCTGTACTTCATCTTGGGAGACATCGACCGGTGAGCGCGTCTCTCAATATCCTCGGCGAACTCTCGTACTGGCAGCAGACCGGCATCCGTGTTGGCGCTGGCCTGGCGGCAGTGTTGCTCATCGCCGGCACGCTGGTGTACCTGCACTTGTTCAAGCTGGTGTCGTTTATGCAGAGCCGCCTCGGCCCTATGGAAGCCGGCCCGTTCGGTTCGCTCCAGCTGCTGGCTGAGGTTGGCAAGTTTCTCCAGAAGGAAGACATCTTCCCCCGCAAGGCCGACAGGTTCGTGTTCGCCGCGGCGCCGTTCGTTGTGCTCATGTCGACGTTTCTGCTCGTCGTCGTTGTGCCCGGCGGTCCTGATGCGTGGTTTATCGATACCGAGCTTGGTATCTATCTCGCCATGGCGGTGTCGTCGGTTTCGGTCATTGGCATCCTTATGGCGGGCTGGGGCTCGGCATCGAAATATTCGATGCTCGGTGGCCTCCGCGCTACGGGCCAGCTCATTGCCTACGAACTTCCCCTGATCCTCGCCGTGATTGGCGTGGTCATTCAGGCCGGCACCATGAACATGCAGGGCATCGTCTTCGCTCAGGCCGAGGGTTCGATCTTCGGTTGGGGCGGCATTGGTAACCCCTACATCCTCACCCAGGGCGTGGCTTTCCTGATCTTCATGGTCGCAATGCAGGCTGAGCTCACACAGGCACCATTCGATATGCCGATCGCGGAATCTGAGCTTGTGTCGGGCTATATGACCGAGTACTCGGGCATGCGATTCCTGCTCTTCTTCATCGGCGAGTTCGCCACCGCAGGCGTTTTCTCGGCCATCGCAGCCGTTCTCTTCCTCGGTGGCTGGTCGGTTCCGGGTATTGATCCCAACGACAACATCATGAACGTCCTCGGGCCGCTCGTGATGCTTGTGAAGATCGTGGGGCTCACGTTCGTCGTCTTCTGGGCCCGTTTCACCTTCCCCCGCTTCCGTGAAGATCAGCTCCAAAGGCTGGCATGGAAGGTTCTCATTCC
>JAACCU010000075.1 GCA_009937405.1 Actinomycetota bacterium | reverse complement strand
GCCCATCAGGCCTTTGCCGCGCTGGCTCGCTTTCGGTATCGCGGGCAGTTTGCTTCTCATGATCGGCGGAATCTCGTTGACGCTGGCGATGCTTCGCGCGCTACAGACCGAGACAGGCACGGCATTCACCGGAAATCTCTCATGGACGCCATACCTGATCACTCTTGTGGCCCTCATCGCGACGATTGTGCTCCTCGGGATGCGCATCAAGAAAAGGAGCCTCTAATGGCTGACGATGTCGCCGAACCCATCACGCGTGACCAGATCGCTGAATCGATTCGCAGCGTTCGCGGCGACATCACTGAAGAGGCCGAGACCAGGGCCAAAAAACTCATTCCTGCGGCCATCGCTGGCGCCGCGGTGATCGTGGTCTTCGCCTATCTGATAGGGCGACGCGTCGGCACGACAAAGTCGACCGTGGTCGAGATCCGACGGATCTGATGGCCTCGCGCTTCGGGCCCGCATATGTGAAGCGTACCATCCGCTACAACAGCGTCCATAAGGGCCTGATGGGCGGAAGCCGCTTCTGGTTGGCCATCTTTGTCGCCGGCTATCTCGCACGATGGTCCACAAAGGTCACCAAGCGAGGCGAGAAGCCGATCAAATTTTCCGAGTCACTCAAGCCGGGGGAGTCGTTCGTCATTCGTCACATCGGCTCAACCAAGTGATCGTCATACTCCGCAACCCAACCCGAGAGGTCGAAGTCGACAGTCCGGTGGAGGTCGGAGTCCTGTTACACCGACTCGGATTAAACCGTGAATCGCATCTCGTGATCGAAGACGGCGAGCTTGTGCCAGGCGACAAAATGCTTGCAGGCTCGACGCGAGTTGAGATCCGGTCTGTGATCAGCGGTGGCAGCGGCGGGAAGCTCGTATGAAGTGCCGGGTATGTCGCGGCCCGGCCGTGATCGACGTCCGCAGGCATAACGCGAACTTCTGCAAGCAACACTTCCTGCGGCTCTGCCGAGACCAGACAGCGAAGACCATCAAGCAGTTCTCCATGCTCTCGGAGGGCGAACGGATCCTGGTAGCTGTCTCCGGCGGCAAGGACTCGCTGGCAATTTGGGACATTCTCATCGAACTCGGCTACGAGGTCGATGGCTTTTACCTCGGGCTCGGCATCGGGGACTACAGCGACACGTCCGCCGAATACGCCCAGCGATTCGCGAAGGAGCGCGGCCTCACCTTGCACACCAAAGATCTTCTACGCGACCACGGATTCGATGTGCCTAACGGCTCACGTGCCGCCAAGCGGGCCCCCTGCTCCGCGTGTGGCCTCTCGAAGCGGCACTGCTTTGATGAGGCAGCCCGGCTTGGCGCCTACGACGCTTTGGTCACCGGCCATAATCTCGACGACGAAGCCGCCGTTCTGATGGGCAACGTTTTGCATTGGCAGACCGAATATTTGGGTCGCCAGCTTCCCGTGCTGGCAGCACAACATGGCTTCCCTCGCAAGGTCAAGCCGCTGGTGCGGCTCACCGAGCGAGACACCGCGGCCTACTGCCTGCTGCGGGGCCTCGACTATCTCGTTGATGAGTGCCCGATCGCGGCCGGCAACAAGCATCTCAGCTACAAGGCCGCACTCAACGACATCGAGCGCGATTCACCCGGGGCGAAGCACGCGTTTTACTTCCGTTTCCTCGATCAAGCAGCAGACCGATTCGCGACCGCTCAGCCTGAGGATGGTGCCGAGGTTGTCGCGCCGGTCAGTCCATGCACGAACTGTGGAGCACCGTGCTCCAACGAGGTCTGCGCCTTCTGCAGCCTCACCATGCGAGCCACAGAGGCGGTGCCCATTGAGATGGGGGCCACCCGGCGGCGAAAGGTTTCTCCATGACCGATCTCAGCGGCATGAACCGCAGCGGCGATCTGCGAGCCGGAGAGCCCGTAATGCTTACCGACCGCAAAAAGCGCAGGTACCTGATCGACTTGGTCGATGGGGGAGAGTTCCACTCACACTCAGGCGTGCTTCCCCACGACCAACTGATCGGCAGTCCAGAGGGTGAGACCTACCGGTCGTCGAGGGGCATGGTCTTCATCGCGGTACGCCCAACAATCACCGACTTCATTTTGAAGATGCCGCGCGGCGCTCAGGTCGTGTACCCAAAAGACATTGGGCCGATTCTGATCATCGCCGACATCTTTCCGGGTGCACGGGTTTTGGAGTCAGGATTGGGTTCAGGCGCTCTCTCGACCGGACTTCTTCGGGCTGGCGCAGAGATTACGGGCTACGAGCTGAGGGACGACTTTGCGCAAGGAGCGAGGGACAACGTTGGTCGATTCCTCGGCCCGGCAGCATTGGAGCACTACCAGACTCAGGTACGCGACGTGTATCAGGGCATAGACGAAACCGACCTCGACCGAATCGTTCTGGATCTGCCTGAACCCTGGCAAGTTGTTTCCCATGCCGAGAAGGCGCTTCGCCGCGGCGGCATCTTCGTGGCCTACTCGCCAAGCATCATTCAGGTTTCACAGCTCCACGAAGCGATGGAAGAGTCGCCCTTCGGGATGGCTGAAACGGTGGAGATCTTGCAGCGGAGCTGGCACGTGCAGGGCACAGCAGTACGCCCCGACCATCGAATGGTGGCCCACACTGGGTTTTTGACGCACGCTCGGTTACTGGCTGAATGAGTAAGGGAGCGATACTGGCGTTGCTGGTGTCGCTCTTGGTTGGCGCGTGCGGCGAATCAGCCGGGCCAGAAACAGGCCGGCCACCCCTCGATTCGCCGCCCAACCCGGGGGAGATTCCCACCGATGACGGTCTTGACCCCATACTGCGCGATCAGGTAGCAGCATCCACGTTCCGGGTTGTTGGGATCGCTTGCGGTCGCTCAGCGGAAGGAAGCGGCTTCGCGGTGACCGATACCCTTGTCGCCACGAACGCTCACGTCATTCTTGGCGTCACTGCGCCGGAGCTGGAACTCCCCAATGGGGAGCGACTCGTCACCACGCCGGTTGTATTTGACGCCGAACGAGACCTCGCGTTGCTCCGTGTCGAGGGCACGACACTCTCACCCCTTCCCCTTGGGCCGGCCGAGGACCACACCATTGGCGCACTCTTCGGTTGGGAAGCAGGTCCAGAGGTGGACCCAACACCATTTCGAATCGATCGTCCGGTGACAGTTCGCATCGAGGCCGTCGATTCCGACGAACGAATCGAGCGACGTTCCTGGCTCATTGCGGCCGAAGTTGAGCAAGGTGACAGCGGCGCAGCGCTCGTCAATGGCAACGGCGTGGTGGTTGGGATCGCTTATGCCACAACTACAAGAGGGGCAGGGGTCGCGTATGCCGTACGCGCCAGCGAACTGACTGATCTCATTGCCGAAGGATTCGACTCTGTGTTGACGATTCCCGATTGCTAGGCGCGTCAGCCGTTAGATGACCGTGTAGGCAAAGAAGTGCCCGAGAGAGTCACCCGTATATGGCGCATCCTTCAGCTCAGCAACGGGTTCGAGTCGACCCTGGCGATCGAGGTCATCAATGTGGGCCTGGTAGCCGGACCCATCGAAGTATGCCTTGCGAGTCGTGATGACGAGAAGGCCGCCCGGCCGGACCAACTCGGCACATGATCCGACCAGTTCGGGTGGCGCGTGGCCCAGCGTGAAAACTCCACAAACGAAGACGACGTCGGCCGCCTGCCGCCATCTCTGTTCAGGTGGGGCCCCGAGATCAAAACCTCCAACGAGTTCCCGGTAAACGCCCCGTCGGTTGGCCTGCTCAACCATGCGGGGAGAAAGATCGATGCCGTCGATGGTCGTGTAGCCGGCTGAGGCCAACGCCACCCCGACGAGGCCGGTCCCACAGCCCGCATCCAGAATCGTGATATCTGTGCCGCCCACCCCCAACCCGTCGAGATCTAGATTGGAGAAAAAGGAGACCATGGTGGCTGTTGCCTGGTAATCGTCTCCAAGAGCCCCGACATCAAAATCGTAGTCTTCGGCCCAGCCCTCATAAAAGGCTAAAATTTTGTCAGCATTGCCTCCAAGCTCGAGCGCCTCGGCAATGTGGGGGTCGATGCGGCCGAGTTTGTCTTTGGGTGCGGGCGAGTTCATCACCCGAAGTGGCGCACACGGTCGGCGCTAATTCGAATCCTGACAGCCTCATGACGAGCGGCCATGATGTCGGCCTTGAGAGTTCGGCCGTCTTCAGTGGCAAGGTCGCAGTACTTGTCACACATGCGTTCGGCGAGCTCAGCGGCATCATTGTCGATGGTCGCCATGCCCTCGATGACAACCCAATAGACGGGTTCAGAAGTCTCGGCGGCGACCAGGAATGAAGCCCTCGGGTCATCGGCTAGACGCTGGTTCTTCGGACGACCACCGCGGCTGAACATGACGATCTCTGAGCCAGTCCACTCGTACCAAACCGGAACTGCGTTTGGCCACGGCTCGCCAGCGTGGACGAGGGTACCGAGACGTGTATTGCGGAGAAACTCGTGGGTGGCTTGTGGCATGTCGCTGAGCTGCATTGGCTCAAGTCTAGTTCGCGCCACACCAGCGATCATGTCTAGGCAGGGGCAGCTCAGGGCACAAAAGCTCGGCTTGCATCGTCCCTGCAGAACCCGATTCTTCTGACGAGTGTCAGACTTCGATGAAGATGCACTCGCCGGGGCATTCTTCGGCGGACTCGATAGTCGCCTCTTCTTGCCCTGCAGGGATCCTGGCAAGGCCCCCGGGGCCGCCGGGGTCCGAGAAGATCGTTGCGCCTTCCCTGACGTAGGCCAAGCCATCGTCGAGCAGGGTGAAGACGTCGGGAGCGATCTCTTCACAGAGACCATCGCCGGTGCAGAGATCCTGGTCGATCCAAACCTTCATGTCATGTCCTTGCTCGGGGGGATGTCCGCTGGCGGGCACCTGAATTCGATCGAAAGTGTAGCCGCCGAATTGAAGAACATAGGTATCCGCAACAATGGACCGTGGCGCCATTTTTGAATTAGCCCATCTGTCCGGATGGAAGACTGTTACCGGGTCTATGGTGTCGCAGCAGCCGAGATCCAGAGGTCCTCCATGGATGACCAAAGCAGAACCGATGAAATCAACCGCCTTCGAATGATCGCGGCTGAACTCGAAGATGAGGTCACGGCCCTCCGCCACCGACTTCAAGATTCACCCAAGCGGGTCCACACTCTTGAGGAGCGATTGCTTGAAACCAAGGGCCAGTTGGCCCAAGCCGTGGCCCAGAATGAGAAGCTCACCTACACGCTTCGCGAGGCCCGCGAGCACATCGCAACATTGCGCGATGAGGTCGACAAGCTCACCCAGCCACCTTCTGGATACGGCACTGTTCTCGGAACCAATGACGATGGCACGGTTGACGTCCATGCCGGGGGCCGCAAGATGCGCGTGGCCGTGCAACCCGACCTGGCCGGCACCCTCGAGCGCGGCCAGGAAGTGGTGCTCAACGAGTCGTTCAATGTCGTGCTTGCCCGCAATCCCGATCGGACCGGCGAGATCGCTACGTTGAAAGAGGTCATGGCCGACGGCCAACGGGCCATGATCGTGGGCCGAGCGGATGAGGAACGCGTCGTTGAACTTGGCGAAGCCGTCCTCGGTCACCCACTGCGTAGCGGCGACACCCTCCTAATAGATCCACGCGCGGGAGTTGTCCTTGAACGTCTCCCGCGGCCTGAGGTTGAAGACCTGGTGCTGGAGGAGGTTCCCGACGTCAGCTATGCGGATGTCGGCGGCCTCGATAGCCAAATCGAGCAAATCACCGACGCAGTCGAGTTGCCCTTTGTTCATCAGTCGCTGTTCGCCGAGTACGACCTGCCTGCGCCGAAAGGGATTCTTCTCTACGGCCCGCCCGGCTGTGGCAAGACCTTGATCGCCAAGGCGGTGGCCAACAGTCTCGCCAAGAAGGTGGCCGAGGTCTCGGGCGACCACGAGGCCAAGAGCTTTTTCCTCAACATCAAAGGCCCTGAACTGCTCAACAAATACGTTGGTGAGACCGAGCGCCAGATCCGCCTTGTCTTCCAACGGGCCCGAGAAAAGAGCGAAGAGGGCTGGCCCGTCATCGTCTTCTTCGACGAGATGGAATCGCTCTTTCGCACTCGTGGTAGTGGCATATCATCAGACATTGAGTCCACCATCGTGCCCCAACTGCTGGCCGAGATCGACGGGGTCGAAACACTTCGAAATGTGATTGTGATCGGCGCATCGAACCGGGAAGATCTCATCGACCCGGCGATCCTTCGACCAGGCCGCCTCGACGTAAAAATCAAGATCGAACGCCCTGATGGGGAAGCCGCCACATCGATCTTTGGGCGCTATCTCACCTCCGCCGTGCCGATCGATCCCGACATGATTGAAGGGATCGGGGGCGGCGATGTGGACAAGGCCGTCCAGGCCATGATCGAGGACACTGTTCACGAGATGTACCGCGACGATGAGGCCAATCGCTTCCTCGAAGTCACCTACCAAAATGGTGACAAAGAGGTCATGTACTTCAAGGATTTCTCGTCGGGTGCCATGATCGAGAATGTGGTTCGGCGGGCGAAGAAACTAGCAATCAAGCGCGAGATCGCCGAAGGCACTCGAGGGATCCGCACTGAAGATCTCCTGGCTTCTGTTCGCCAAGAGTTCAAGGAGCACGAGGATCTCCCCAACACGACCAACCCGGATGACTGGGCGAAGATTTCGGGCAAGAAGGGCGAGCGCATCGTCTATGTGCGAACGCTCATCAACTCCAACGATTCGGCGCAAGGTGGCAAATCCATCGACTCCGTCGCCACCGGCCAGTACTTGTGAGTGCAATGAGCGCCAGCGCTACCTTGTACCGCGACGCTGCTGCCAACGTCGAAGCCGCCGCCTATGCGGTCGAGATGGACGAGAAGGTCCGCAGAATCCTGTCTCAGCCGATGAATGAGCTGATCGTCAACTTCCCAGTCCAGCGCGACGACGGCAGCTACGACATGCTGCAGGGATACCGCATCCAGCACAACAATGTGCTCGGCCCGTTCAAGGGCGGCATGCGGTTCCATCCGTCGGTCGACATTGATGAGGTCAGGGCGCTCGCAACATGGATGACCTTCAAGTGCGCGCTCGTACGGTTGCCGTTCGGCGGCGCCAAGGGCGGCGTCGCAATGGATCCTCGATCATTTTCAGAGCAAGAGCTAGAGCGAGTCGTGCGCCGGTTCACACATTCGCTCGGCGAAAACATTGGCCCTGAGTACGACATCCCGGCTCCCGACATGGGAACTAACGCCCAGACCATGGGCTGGATGATGGACACCTATCTGAACAGCCGTGGACCGGGGGAACGCCAGAACACCCGGCGCATCGTCACGGGCAAGCCCGTCGAGCTCGGTGGGAGTCTCGGCCGAGAAGAAGCCACCGGCCGCGGTGCGGCCTACGCGCTTCGGCATCTTTATGGCGAGTTCGATCGCACCCTCGATGGCGACTCGGTCGCCATCCAAGGCTTCGGTAATGTTGGTTCACATGCAGCTTGTGCCCTGGTTGAGCTCGGAATGAAGGTGAAGACCGTCGCAGATGTCTCTGGCATCGTGTATGCCGACACTGGCCTTGATGTCGACAAGCTCTTGAGCTGGGTCTCCGAGAG
>JAACCU010000074.1 GCA_009937405.1 Actinomycetota bacterium | reverse complement strand
TGAACGAAAGCGATCACATCGTCAGCAACAGCTGACATGACCGCTCGTCCTCGGTGGGACAGATGGGTCTGATAGCGGGCCAGATCACGCCGGTAAGCGCTGAGCGTGTTAGCGGACCGTCCGCGCTCGACCGCCAGCCAGGTCAGAAAGTCCTCGAGGTCAGGGTCGAGGACGAACCTGTCATCGGCAATATTTGGGGTGGATCCCACCCTCAGAGCATGCCTCAGTAGCCGAGGCGAGCAAGGGCAGCTCGCAAACCAATGATCGTCTTGGCATCGGTGATCGTGCCGTCATCAAGGATGGCGGCCACCTCAGTGAGCGGAACCCGTATGACCTGCATGTGCTTTTCCTCGGGGCCGTCGGGCGCAAAGTCCACTGGTGTGAGATTGGTGGCAAGGAAGAGGTGGATATATTCGTCACAGAATCCGACACTGTTGTGGAAGCCGCCAAGCGACTCCATCTGCGCCGCTTCGAGACCAACCTCTTCGGCGAGTTCTCGACCCGCAGTCACCTCGGGCCGTTCACCAGCGATGTCGCGCTTCCCGGCAGGGATCTCAAGGATGTCCGTGGCGAGGGGCGCACGAAACTGGCGGACAAGCACGACCTCATCGCCATCGACGGCCACCACGCCGACGGCGCCCGGGTGGCGCACAATATCGCGCATCATTTTTTCGCCGTCGGGTGTGATGAACTCAGCTTCGCAGACCGTGATCACAACGCCGTCATGTATGACGCGCTCTCCAACAAATGTGAAGCCCGAATCAGATCGAGACCCGAACTGGGTCACGAATCAGCCGTGGCCGCAGCATCGGCAGCGATGGACGGGAGCTGAGGGTTCCGACCCTCGGCTCGGCCCATGGCCGACGAGATGAAGTCGCGGAATAGCGGGGCAGGGCGATCTGGGCGGCTCTTGAACTCCGGATGAGCTTGGGTCCCGATCCAGAACGGGTGGTTGTCGAGTTCTATGAACTCGACCAGGCGCCCATCAGGAGACTCCCCAGAGATCTGGAGATCGCTCTCCTCGAACCGGGTCCGGTACTTGGGGTTGAACTCGTAGCGATGACGATGACGCTCGCTCACGACTTCTTCGCCATAGGCCCGAGCCACTCGCGACCCAGGCTTGAGCTGGGCAACGTAGGCACCCAATCGCATGGTGCCACCCATATCGGTGACATCGCGCTGGCTCTCCATCAGATCAATAACCGGATGGAGCGTGCGGCTGTCGAACTCGGTGGAGTTGGCGTTGGCCAGTCCGAGCACATTTCGGGCGTAATCGATCGTCATGACCTGCATACCCAAGCACAAGCCTAAGCAGGGGATGTTGTGCTCTCGGGCATAGCCGGCGGCTGCGATCTTGCCTTCCACGCCGCGCTCGCCGAACCCACCAGGGATGACGATGCCGTCAAGGTCGCGAAGTCGACCCGCGGCAAGCATGCCCTCAACTTCCTCGGCTTGAATCCATTCGATCTCGATGTCGGCACCGTGATGAATTCCGGCGTGGTTGAGCGACTCAACGACACTCAGGTAGGCGTCAGGAAGGCTGACGTATTTGCCGATCAGACCGATCCGCACGGAAGTGTCGGCCTCCTCGACCCGCTTCACAAGCGCCTGCCAAGGCGCCAAATCAATCTCAAGCTCGCCCAAGCCCAAGAGATCACAGACATAGTTGTCGAGCCCCTCGTTGTGGAGCACGAGGGGGATTTCGTACAGACTGCGCGCATCAGCTGCGTTGACCACGCCCTCAACCGGCACATCGCACAGGTTGGAAATCTTGCGGCGCAGGTGAGAACTGATCGGCTCCTCGCTGCGACACACGATCGCATCAGGCTGAATGCCTCGGCTTCGCAGCTCGGTAACGGAATGCTGGGTGGGTTTCGTTTTCTGCTCGCCAGACGGGCCGATGAACGGCACCAGCGTCACATGGACATAGCAGACGTTGTTGCGGCCGACGTCGAGACGGAACTGACGGATCGCCTCAAGGAATGGAAGGATCTCGATGTCGCCTACCGTGCCGCCGACCTCGGTGATAATCACGTCGACGTCGTCGCTCACAAGGCGATTGATTCGCCGCTTGATCTCATTGGTGATGTGCGGGATCACCTGAACGGTCTTGCCGAGATAGTCACCCCTGCGCTCCGCGGCGATCACAGACGAATAAATCGAACCCGTCGTGGCATTGGAATTGGTGGTGAGATTTTCGTCAACGAATCGCTCGTAGTGCCCAAGATCAAGGTCGGTTTCGCCACCGTCGTCGGTGACAAACACCTCTCCGTGTTCAAAGGGATTCATGGTGCCCGGATCCACGTTGAGATACGGATCGAGTTTCTGCATAGCAACGCGGAGGCCGCGAGCCTTCAGAAGACGCCCAAGCGATGACCCGCTGAGGCCTTTTCCGAGGCCGCTTACGACGCCACCGGTCACGAAGATGTGCTTCGTCATCGGAATCTGACGTTAACCCTCATAGGCCCTGACCGCGCGCTTGGTAACAGGTTTCGTGCGCGAACTTCAACGCCGAGCCAAACGAGAGGCCGCCTGCAACCGCGCCGAGTTGATCAGTTCCTCCGCATGTTCTCGGGCAGCGCTGCTGTCGGGCGAGCCTGAAAGCATGCGAGACAACTCGATGATGCGGGCATCATCAGCCAAGAGATGGGCGGCGCTCACAGTGACGCCGTCAACTTCGCGCTTGGACACAGCGACATGGTGATCGGCGCACGCCGCGACCTGAGCAAGGTGAGTGACCACAAGAACCTGATGGTCGCTTGTGAGTGCGGCAAGGTTGGCTCCCACTGTGTGAGCGACCTCGCCGCCGATCCCCGCATCGACCTCATCGAAGACCAGGGTTGGCGGGCCCGAGGTAAGCACCAGCCGCAGAGCGAGCATGGCGCGAGCGAGTTCGCCCCCCGACGCCACCTTGGACAGTGGCTGCGGGTCGTGGCCGGCATTCGCGGCGAGGCGTATGGTGATGTCGTCGCCAGCCTCTCCCCCGACAGTGACCTCAAGTCGGGCACCGGCCATAGCGAGACCTTTAAGATTCTTCTCAACTGCCGCCGCGAACCGCGGCGCAGCCTCGGTGCGAACTGAGAGAACTTCGGCCCGCACCCGGGTGAGCTCAGCCAGCAGACCGGCTTTTCGATCATCGAGTGTGTTGGCTCGCTCTTCGAACGAACTCAGTTCAGCTAGTCGATCGCTTGACTCGACACCGAACGCCACGACCTCTTCGAGTGTTTCGCCGTATTTGCGCCGCAGTTCCCGCAACATGGCGCGGCGGTGCCGCAGCAACTCGAGGCGTTCGGGGTCGTCGTCGATCTGTTCGGCGCGATCCCGAGCCTCAGCGGCAATGTCGGCGAGTTCGGCCTGGACACCGCGCAAGCGGCTGACGAGATCAGAGAACGGTGAGCGGACGTCAAGAACCTGCAATGCCTCAGCTACCGATGCTGCCGCAGGTCCGTCGCCGTCAAGGGCGGCAACTGCGGTCCGCGCCGCTTCGCGGTGTGCTCCCGCATCGGCAAGCAAGCTTTCTTCCTCATCGAGACGGCCATCTTCGTCGCCATCTTCGACTCCGGCGGCTTCGATTTCGGCGAGCTGATGGCGCAACAAATCAATTTCACGGGCACGGGACCGTTCGTCGCCACCGAGCTCGGATAGATCGGCGTCAACGGCCCGCAATTCATCGAGCAATGTGGCAAGCGGACCGGTATCGACCCCGCCGAACTGGTCAAGGGCAGCCCGCTGCACGGCGGGCTTCAGCAGAGATTGATGGGCATGCTGACCATGGAGATCAATCAGGTCGACGCCGTGATCGGTCAGGGCGGACACCGTGGCCAGATGGCCGTTGATGTAGACGCGGCTACGGCCTTCACGCGGAATCACTCGACGGACGATCAACTCGTCGTCGCCGCGCACAAAGCGGCCTTGGATTTCGGCTTCGGTAGCTCCGGGGCGCACCAGCGAGGCATCGGCTCGACCACCGGTAAGGAGATCGATCGCCCCGACCACCAGAGTCTTGCCCGCGCCTGTCTCGCCTGTTACCACCGTCATTCCCTCGCCCAGGACGAGAGACAATTCATCGATTACGCCCAAGTCACGGACGAGTAGTTCAGTCAGCATAGAAACGTTTCAGCGGTCGTTGAGCCCGAATTTGGCTTTGAGAACTCGGTGGAAGGGACGTGAACCAAGGGTCACGAACCGGGCCGAACAGTGGGCGGCCGTGCACTCAATTGACGCACCATCGCCCACGGTGGCGATCCTACGACCGTCCACTGACACTGTGGCTGGACGGTGCCCGTCACCGCGCAGCCGGACGGCTGCATCGGGCGACAGAACCAACGATCGATCGAACAACATGTGCGGGGACACTGGCGTCAGCAGAAGCGACCGGTGGGCGGGGTCAACGATTGGGCCTCGGGCCGAGAATGCATAGGCCGTGGACCCGGTCGGCGTCGCCACGATCATGCCGTCGACGGTGTAGGTCGTGAAAAAGTCGTCGTCGAGGTCCACGGCAAGGCGGATTGTGTTGACCTCAGACGAGCGCTCGACCACGACCTCATTGAGTACGAGATGCTCAATGACCGGACCATCTCCGTCTGGCGTGAGCACCATAGAGATGAGCATCCGCTCCTCAATCTGGTGGTCGCCATTGAGGAATCGCTCTACTGCCTCGCGTGCGTTGCTGGGCTTGACCTCGGTGAGATAGCCAAGCTGGCCATGATCGACGCCCAGAAGCGGCACCTCGGCCTCGCCGACCAACTCCAGCGCTCGCAGCATCGATCCATCACCCCCGAGGCTCACAACCAGATCAAGGCCCGCAGCGAACCTTTCGCTAGGGACCGCAAGGGTGCTTCCCCCGACGGCAGCCGCATCCTCTTCGGGCATTCTGACCTCGTGGCCCTCGCTGGTCAGCCATTCGGCAAGCTCCCGAGCATGTTCGCTCGCTGCCTCGCGTTCAAGGTGAACGATCACACCGATCGAGGCCATCAGAGATTCTCCGCGTCAACCACGGCGGCCTGGGCCCACCCAAGGACGTCTACTTCGGTGGCTGGTTCGTCGTGTGCCCGGGCATGGACGAGGAATTCAACATTGCCGTCGCCCCCGGTGATCGGTGAGACCATGACCCCCATGATGGCGGCTCCCGCTGCCGAGAGCGCACCACTAGCCAAGATCAATGTGTCCAGCCATACCGCTGGGTCTCGGATTATGCCCCGGCCTTTGTCGGCCTCAGCCTTGTTTGCTTCGAACTGGGGCTTCACGAGAAGCAGTAGATCAGCGCCGTCGCGAGCCAGACCCAGTATCGGTTCAGCGACTGTTCGCAGCGAGATAAACGACAGATCCGCCACCACAAGATCGCCGGGGCCGCCAACATCATCGGGGCTGGTGTAACGCACATTGGTCTGCTCGTGCACGGCGACACGCTCATCAGCCCGAAGCTTCTCGTGGAGTTGATTACGGCCCACGTCAATGGCCACCGTCTCTTTGGCGCCACGCTGGAGCACGCAGTCGGTGAAGCCGCCCGTCGACGACCCGACATCAATGACTCGACGTCCGGCTGGATTGACGGCGAACCGGTCAAGGGCGGCATCAAGTTTCTCACCCGCTCGGCTTACGAACCGGGGACCGTCGCTGAGAACAACCACCGCTTCGCCCGGGTCGACCATGCGTGCTGGCTTCAACGCGGGAGCGCCGCTCACTGTGACTCGACCAGACTCGACCAGTTCTCGGGCTTGAGCACTATTCGACGCGAGTTCGCGCCGCACGAGTTCAGCGTCGAGGCGGCGCCGAGCAGCCATCGCGAGCTATCCGCCGAGGCTCGAGCGCACGAGCGCTAGGAGATCGTCGCCGGTGACCGATGGTGTAGGGGTAACCGGTAAATCTGCCGGGCCGGTGACGCCACTGAACACCAAGCCGAAGTCGTAGCCCATCTCGACGGCAAAGTCACCGTCGGTATCCGGGCGGTCTCCGACCATGATCCCGTCCTCCCCGATCAAGGCGCGAGTAAGGGCAGCAATGGGAGCGAAAGGCTTGCCGGCTACCGCGGGCTCGACCCCGGCTGAGGCTGCAACCGCGGCCACCAAGGCTCCGTTACCAGGCAGCAATCCGTCCGCGGTGGGATACGTAGGGTCGAGATTGGTTGCAATGAACCGCGCTCCGCCGTGGATTGCCCGCATCGCACGGCGCATACTGTCGTAGTCGAACTCAAAGGTGATCCCGACAATCACGGCGTGAGCCGGACCATCGGTGACAACCTCTACACCGCGCTCTGAAAGTGCATCAAGCAGGCCCTGAGATCCGATCGCAAGCACGCTCTCCCCTGCCTCAACCATTGTCGCCGCAGCCATCGCTGCAGTCACGACTTCGGCTTCGGCGTCGTTGATGCCATGTGACGCCAGCTTTTGGGCAACTTGGGTCGGTGTCCGAAGTGCCGAATTGGTCACGAATGCGACTCGATGGCCGGCATTCCGGAGCAGTTCAACTGCTTCAGGGCTGCCGGGAACCGTGTCGGTACCGCGCCAGATGACCCCGTCGAGATCGAGGGCCCAGGCGGTCAGCTGACTTCCCATGTGGGAAGGCTATGCAGCAGCGCATTGAGATCGCCGGGGCCGTTCTTCTCATTGGCTACAGCTAGCTGGCCGGAAACTGCCTCACCGTATTCGGACCGTTCCACCGCTCGGAAAACACCGACCGGGGTCGGCGACTGACGATCGGACGCGAGGCGGCTAAGGGCGAATGCCTGACCAGGGGTCAATGCCGACTCATCGTGGACGTACAAGGCGTCCTCGCCGACATCCGCTACTTCAACGATCTTGGCACCGTCGTTGTCAATCACGACTCCACGCTCATTGTCAGCCCCGAAGCGAACCGGCTTGCCATGCTCGAGGTTGATCAGCATCGCTGCGCGAGCATCCCGCTTAGTCAACGCGGCAAACGCGCCATCGTTGAAGACGTTGCAATTCTGATACACCTCAACAATCGCGCTGCCCTTGTGTTCATGGGCCCGGCGGAACATCTCCTGCATGTGCCCACGATCGAGATCGTGGGTGCGATCGACGAACGAAGCCTCGGCGCCGAGCGCCAGCGAGATCGGGTTGAATGGGTAATCGATGGAGCCCATTGGCGTCGACTTGGTGACCTTGCCCTGCTCGCTCGTCGGCGAGTATTGACCCTTCGTCAAGCCATAGATCTGGTTATTGAAACACAAGATGGTGAGGTTGATGTTGCGCCGTAGCGCGTGGATCAAGTGGTTGCCACCAATCGACAGCATGTCACCGTCGCCGCCAACAACCCACACGTCAAGGTCTGGTCGGGCAACAGCGAGCCCAGTGGCGATGGCGGGCGAACGACCATGGATGCTGTGCATCCCGTAGGTGTTCATGTAATACGGGAATCGGGCCGCGCAGCCAATACCTGAAACGAAGACAGTGTCTTCGCGTCGAACGTCGAGCTCGGGCATCATCATCGGCACGGCAGTGAGGATGGAGTAGTCGCCACAACCGGGGCACCAGCGAACCTCTTGGTC